>JAFGII010000106.1 GCA_016929695.1 Ignavibacteria bacterium | reverse complement strand
TGCCATCAGAACGGGCTGGGTGTAATTCTTGACTGGGTACCGGCACATTTCCCGACAGATGATTATGGGCTTAACAATTTTGATTCCACGCAGTTATATGCTTATAAAAGTTGGAAGAAAGGTTATCACAAAGATTGGGGAACACTGATATTTGATTACGGAAGAAATGAAGTAATAAATTTTCTGATTTCAAATGCATTATTCTGGTTAAAAAAATATCATATAGACGGATTAAGAGTGGATGCAGTTGCTTCAATGTTATATCTTGACTATTCACGAAATGACGGTGAATGGGAACCGAATATATTCGGAGGCAGGGAAAATCTGGAAGCAATACAATTTATAAAAAAGTTAAATGAAATGGTTCATTTGTATGAACCGGGAATTCTTATGATTGCTGAAGAATCAACTGCATTTCCGGGTGTATCAAAACCAACTTACATAGGCGGTTTAGGTTTTGATATGAAATGGAATATGGGCTGGATGAATGATATATTGACATATTTTTCAAAAGACCCTGTTCACAGGAAATATCATCACAATCTGATAACTTTTTCGTTATGGTATGCATTCAGCGAGAATTTTGTTCTTCCCGTTTCTCACGATGAAGTTGTACACGGGAAGGGAGCATTACTGGTGAAGATGCCCGGAGATTTATGGCAGAAGTTTGCTAATCTTAGATTATTTTTCGGACTTATGTTTGGTCATCCCGGAAAGAAATTAAATTTCATGGGGAATGATATTGGTCAGCATAATGAATGGAATCACAATTCGTCCATTGACTGGTTTGTTATGGATTATGAATATAATAATAAATTAAATAAATTCTTTAAAGATATTAACAATCTTTACAGAAATTCACCTGCAATGTATGAAGTTGATTTCAGCGGAGAGGGATTTCAGTGGGTGGATTTTTCGGATGCTGACGGAAGTACTGCAAGTTTCATCAGACGTTCAAAAAACGGCGGGGAAATAATGTTGTTTACTTTTAATTTTACCCCCGTACCAAGAGATAATTATCAAATTGGAGTTCCTTACAAGGGATATTACAGGGAAATACTTAACAGTGATGCGAAGGAATACGGCGGCAGCGGAGTAGGAAACTTAGGCGGAGTTAACACGGTTCCGCACATAAGATTTTTATGTAACGATTCTCTATACGTGAATCTGCCTCCGCTTGCAGTGAATATTTATAAATATGAAGGTGATAAAAAGTAAAATGAAAGGATCAGAAAGAATATATTTAACAATACACGGACATTTTTATCAACCGCCGAGAGAAGAGCCCAATACTAATGAAGTTCCGAAAGAAGATTCCGCAATGCCTTATCACGATTGGAATGAACGTATATATCACGAATGCTATAAACCAAATTCGGAGGCTATTATTATTGACGATAAAGGGGAACCTGTTAAGCGAATTAATAATTACGAGTACCTCAGTTTTAATTTCGGACCTACACTATTGAACTGGATAAAATCAAAACATAAAGAAACTTTTGATAAAATAATCGAGGCGGACAAAAAAAGTGTTGAATTAAGGAATGGACACGGTAATGCAATAGCCCAGGTTTATAATCATATTATAATGCCGCTTGCAAATAATCGTGATAAAGAAACTCAGATTAAATGGGGAATGAGCCATTTCAGTCATCATTTCGGAAGGGAATCGGAAGGTATCTGGCTGTCCGAAACTGCGGTTAATTACGAAACAGTAGAAGTATTAATTAGCGAAAATATCAAATATATTATATTAGACCCGTCACAGGCACTTAAATGCAGAAAAATAGGTGATGCTGTTTATCTTGATGTTTCATACGGAAATATCAATCCGAAAGTACCTTACAGATGTTATTCAAAAATAGATAATTCAAAATACATTGATATATTTTTCTATGACGGACCGATTTCAAAAAACATAGCTTTCGATGATTTAATATGGGATGCAGAGAGATTACTGAACAGAATTGATGCCGCAAAAATTCCGGGTATGTCAGTTGCCCAGCTTTTAAGCATAGCTGTTGACGGAGAAACTTTCGGTCATCATAAAAAATTCAGCGAAAGAACTTTAGCATATCTCTTTTCTGAACTCGCGGAAAAGCGGGGATATAGAATTGTTAATTACTCGGAATTTCTTGAAATTCATCCACCTGAATGGGAAGTTGTTTTAAAAGACGGGTACAATCTGGAAGGTTCTTCGTGGAGTTGTCTGCATGGTGTTGACAGGTGGAAAAAAGACTGCGGGTGCTCAACCGGCAGCCAGCCCGGCTGGAATCAAAAGTGGCGTGAACCGTTAAGAAATTCTTTGAATTCATTAAGGGATAAATTAATTGTTATATTTGAAATGCTGGGAAGAGATTATTTTACGGATGTATGGAAAACGAGGAATGATTATATCAGCATATTACTGGATGATTCACAGAATAACAAGGAAAAATTTTTAGAACAGCACTCAAAAAGGGAACTTTCAAATGAAGAAAAAATACTTTGCTTAAAATTTCTTGAAATGCAAAAATTTGCTCTGTATATGTTTACAAGTTGCGGATGGTTTTTTGCGGATGTAAGCGGACTTGAATCAAAAAAGATACTTGAGTATGCAAAATATGCAATAGGGCTGGGTGAATCAGTATCGGGAGTTGATTTACAAAAGGATTTTCTTGAGTACCTTGAAACAGCACAAAGCAATATTTCTGAAATGAAAAACGGAAAGGAAATTTATTTAAAACTTGGAGAATAACTTGAATAATTTTTCAGATTATTTTGAAAATGTAAAAACAAAAAAGCACTGGGAAAAAATTCAAATAAACCGGAGAGCAGGTGTTGTAATCCCGTTATTTTCTATATATTCAGATAAAAGTTACGGGATTGGAGATTTTTACGATTTAAAGCAAATAATAAAATGGTGTAACCAGACCGGAATATCAATAATACAGTTACTTCCATTAAATGATGTCGGGTCGGATTTTTCACCTTATAATTCCGTAAGTTCTTTTGCTTTAGACCCGATGTATATTTCTATAAAAGATTTAAAAGGTGTTAATTATGAACTCTTTAAACCAAAACTGAAGGAATTAAAGAAGAAATTCAAAAACGGGAATCTATTTCTTGATTATGAAATAAAAAGCGAAAAGATTAAATTGCTGAGAGAAATATTTTCCGGGAGCTATATTCAGGGACAGAATAAATTTATAAAATTTAAGAAACAAAATAAGTACTGGCTTGATGATTATGTAATATTCAAAGTGCTGAGGGATATACACGATGTCCCGGATTGGGAAAGATGGGATGATAATATCAGACTTAGAGATGAGAACGAACTGGCTCAAATATATAAAGATAATGAGAATCAGATTGAATTTTACAAATGGGTTCAATGGCAATTATGTGAACAGTTGTCATACATAAAGAAATTTGCAAACGAGAATTCGGTTTTATTAATAGGAGATATTCCTTTTCTTGTCAGCAGGGACAGTGCTGATGTATGGTCACATCAGAATTATTTCAGACTTAATTTATCTTCCGGAGCACCCCCTGATATGTATCTTTCTTTAGGACAAAGATGGGGAATGCCGCCGTACATATGGGAAAATGTTGAGGCGGATAAATTTTCCTACATAAAAGAAAAAATTAAATACGCAAGTAAATTTTATAATTTATACAGAATTGACCATTTTGTCGGAGTATTCAGAATATGGTCTATTGATAACAGTGTCCCTGAAGAAATGGGAGGTTTGCAGGGCAGTTTTGTTCCTCAAGATGAAAATATCTGGGAAGCACACGGCAGAAAAATTATTGATAAGATGCTTGAAATTGAAGATATTATGCCCTGTGCAGAAGACCTTGGAACAGTACCTGACTGTTCATACAGAGTGCTGGAAGAATACGGAATTCCCGGTATAGATGTGCAAAGATGGAAAAGAGACTGGAATAACACATATAATTTTATTCATCCTGACGAATACAGAATAAATTCTGTAGCCACGCTTTCAACTCACGATTCATCTTCATTCATAGGCTGGTGGAAAGAAGAAGCGGGTACTGCGGATGAAGAATTATTCCGGAGACTTTGTTATACAAAAAATATTATCGGAGAACAGTATTTAGAAATTACTGATTTATTATTCAATAAATCCCATCCTTCCGAGACTAGGTTATTATGGAAAGATGAAATTAACAGCATTGAAAAGTTACTAAAAATATTAAAATTATCGCGTGAAGAATGTTATGACATAATATTATTGTATCTTGAGAGTTTTAATGAAAAAAATAAATTTATTGAATTTTTAGGTAATGAAAATTATCAGGAAGTCAGTACGGGTTTTCAGAAAACGGCACTGGGAAAAACATTAAAGTCAAATTCCATATTTGCGATAAATTTGTTCAATGAATGGCTGAGCCTGTATGAGGATTTTTTAAATATATTTTTTAATAAAAATTTCCGTTTTAATTATCCCGGAATTAGAAATAACAGTAACTGGAAGATGGTGATTCCCGTTAATGTTGATTCACTTCAATATCTTTCAATTAACAAAACTATCAAACAGATGATTGAGGAAAGCGGGAGAAATGTAAATGAGTAGTGATTGGGTGATTGGATGATTGAATGTATGGATGGGTGGATGAGTGATTGATTGGATAACTTTATAAAATTTATAAACTATATA
>JAFGII010000105.1 GCA_016929695.1 Ignavibacteria bacterium | reverse complement strand
ATACCACGTTCCCGGGTTCCTGCTCGGGAACGTTTTTTTATCTTCATTGTTATAATTTACATCAAGAATTATATTATTTAAAATTAATTCAATATGGAATTAAAAATTAAAAATGATTTTCTGGAAAAATGGGAGAGATACTTCGGCAAGAGCGAACTCCCGATAACCTTTTATTTCAGTAATGATTTAAAGGATACAAAGCCTGCACTCAAGCCGGGAGCCGGGCACAGTTGTCTTATTTGCGAATTAAAAAAAGTAAGAGAGGGCGAATCAGTTGCATATACCGAAGATACAATTTCCTGCAGGGGTGCGCGAAGGTACACCGGATTTACAAATGAAATTTTTCCCGATTTCAGGTATTTTCTATCCTGCGGAATACCGGATAAACTTGAAGGTGAAAGGTACAAACAGAGTCCCGAACTGGTTGACGACTTTCTTATAAATTACACACCTCTTCCGACAGAGAAGAAATATCTTGTCTTTAAAAGATGGGATAAATTATCCGAACAGGATGAACCCGTCGCAGTAATATTTTTTGCAAAACCGGATGTACTTTCGGGATTATTTTCACTCGCAAATTATGATTCCGGAGAACCATACGGCGTCACAGCTCCTTTCGCAGCAGGGTGCGGTTCGATTATTCATTATCCTGCCCTCGAAAATTTAAAAGATGACCCGAAATGCATTTTCGGAATGTTCGACCCTTCGGCGAGACATTGCGTCGAACCGGACGAACTGACATTTTCAATTCCGTTTAAAAGATTTACTCGGATAATCGGTTATATGAATGAAAGTTTCCTGATTACGGATACGTGGAAAAAAGTTGAATCAAGAATTAAGAAATAATCTGCATATTTTAAAAATGCATATAAAAAATAAAATTGCAACAGCATAAATTTCGCTGATAATTCAAGTAAGAAATTTTGCGTAAAAAAAGTCTGCCTCAATTCAGGAAAAACTTTTAAAACCGGGAGTTTGGGAAGTACTGATTTTTGATTTAAGAATATCTATAACGTTGAAAAGAGAAAAAAACAATAACTCTTTGCGTGCTTTGCGGCTTTGCGGTTTAAGTTGAAATCAGTCTTATTTACCGTAATGCATGAACAATATTTTTAGGTGGTAATTTGAGATCTACTTCTTTTATTCTTGCCTCAAAATCTTTTCTGAATTTCTTTATAGTCCATTTTACAGGCAAGGCAGCCGCCTCTCCGAAAGCACAAATAGTATTTCCTTCGATGTTATTTGCCACATTTACAAGCATATCAATGTCTTCCATCCTGCCTTTACCTTCATCAATTCTTTTGAGAAGTCTCAGCATCCAGCCGCATCCTTCACGACAGGGTGTGCACTGTCCGCAGGATTCGTGATAATAAAACTTCGTTATTCTGATTAATACTTTAACTATATCGGTATCCTCATTCATAACTATAACACCTGCTGTTCCGATACCGGAACCGATTTTCTTTAAACTTGCATCATCCATTTTTATTGTCATACATTCTTCTTTCGTAAGGGGCGGCATTGAAGTTCCGCCCGGAATAACCATCTTTATTTCCTTGCCGTCAAGAACTCCGCCACAGTAATCGTTTATTATCGTCATTAACGGTATCCCCGTTTCGAGTTCATATACTCCGGGTTTATTCACGTGCCCGCTCACTCCGAACAGCAGGGTCCCCGGATGTTTCGGTGCGCCTACGGAAGCAAACCGGTCGCCGCCTTTATTTATTATTTCAGGAATATTGGATATTGTCTCGATATTGTTAATTGTCGTAGGATTTCCCCACAATCCGTTCTTAGCAGGATAGGGAGGTTTAACTCTCGGATATCCCCTTTTCCCTTCTATTGAATTCATCAGTGCAGATTCTTCCCCGCAGATGTATGCACCTGCACCTTTGTGAATGTATATATCAGCCGAGAATTTAGTTCCGAAAATTTTTTCCCCGATATATCCTTCTTTGTATGCGTCATTAATTGCTTTCTGCAAAAGTTTAATCCACTTGTAATATTCTCCCCTTATATATACATACGCAGTTTTAACACCCATCGCATAACAGGCAATCAAAGTTCCCTCTATGAACTGATGCGGATTTTTTTCGAATATTTCCCTGTCCTTGAAACTGCCCGGCTCACTTTCATCTCCGTTGCAGCAAAGGTATTTCGGCTTCTCATTCCCTTTAGGCATAAAAGACCATTTCAATCCCGTGGGGAAACATGCACCTCCCCTTCCGCGCAAATTAGACTTTTTCACCTCTTCAATCACTTCATCAGGCTTCATCTTTTTAACCGCCTTTTTTAAAGCCTTATATCCGCCATTGGATTCGTAAACATCAATTTTGTGAAGGTTATGTATGTCTTTTAATATTATTTTTACCATATCGTTTTAAAAATTTTCAGTTTTTAGTTTTCTTTCTTTGTACTTTTCCTGAAATATTCTAATATTTCATCTACTTTCTCTTTTGTCAGATTTTCATAGAACTCTTTATTGTTCACCTGCATCATAGGTGCTGTTGCACAACTCCCCAGACATTCGACTTCCTCAATTGTAAACAGGGATTCTGAATTTTCAGATTTCAGTTTATCTTCTATGTATTTAAATAATTCATATCCGCCTCTCAGCATACAGGATACATTCGTACATACCTGCAGATGAAATTTCCCGGTAGGCTTTTTGTTGAACATGGTATAAAAGGTTGCCACGCCGAGGACCTGCTCGTATGGTATGTTCAGTAAATCTCCCGCATACCGCATTGCCTCTTCGGATATCCAGCCGTATTTCTCCTGTATTATCCATAGCAGGGGCAGTAAAGCCGCCTTTTCATCAGGGTAATGTGATTTGATTTCGTTGATTTTTTTTATTTCTTTGTTTGTGAGCATAATTTATAATTTATTTTATGCGTTTCTTTATCAGTATATGCGTTCAACCCATACGGAATTGAGAAGCGGGACGTAATATTTTCTATTAACGTTCCACTCCTGCGGAGTGGCTTTTTCGTATTTAAATCTGCAAATATTTCACTCACGCAGAGTTTTTTATTTTTAATTCTATTTGTCCGCTTCTCCCATCACAGGGTCTAAACTGCCGAGTATTACAATCGTATCGGAAATCAGACAATCTTTAATCAGAATCGGCAGTCCCTGCAAATTGCAAAAACTCGGCGAACGGATTTTCAATCTCCACGGATGACCTGTCCCGTCGCTGATTATATAAAATCCGAGTTCTCCTTTGGAAGATTCAATTGCCTGATAAGATTCTCCAACAGGCGGAGTAATTCCGAAATTAATCAGCATAAAATCGTGTATGAGTTCCTCCATTTTCGTGTAAATTTTTTCCTTTCTGGGCAATACCTGTTTAGGAACATCCGAATGAATCGGTCCCGAAGGAATTTTTTCTATACACTGCCTGACAATTTTCTCTGATTCCAGCATCTCTTCCATTCTTATATAATATCTTGCAAGGCTGTCGCTGTCTTTATAAACAGGAATATTGAAATCAAGTTTATCATAAATCAGATACGGGTCGTCTTTTCTCAAATCCCTGTCAAATCCCGCTGCTCTCAAATTTGGTCCCGTCAATCCGTATTCAATTACATCTTCCGGTGATATATAACCTATTCCTTCTGTTCTGACAATAAATATTTTATTTCTGTCAATCAGACCTCTGATATCTTTTAAATATCTCGGAAATTCATCAACAAATTTTTTAATTGCCACGATTGCCTCGTCAGTTATATCCTGAGCCACTCCGCCGATTCTTGTGTAAGAAGTCGTGAATCGGACTCCTGTTACTATATCAAGAACATCCATAATTTTCTCGCGCTCTCTCATCGCCCACAAAAATGGAGTTAAAGCACCGGTATCCATAACCATAGAACCTATTGCAATCAGATGCGACATAATTCTTCCTAATTCGCAGCATATTGTCCTTATATATTTTGTACGCTCGGTAATTTCCAGATTAAGCAATTTTTCCACTGCAAGAGCATAGGCAACATTATTTGCAATAGGCTGGAGGTAATCGAGTCTGTCAGTATGAGGAATATATTCATGATAATTGCAGTTTTCGGCAAGTTTTTCATATCCCCTGTGCAGGTAACCGAGTTCAGGTACACATTTCACGACGGTCTCACCGTCCAGTTTAACAAGTAATCTCAGAACTCCGTGTGTTGCGGGATGCTGCGGACCCATATTTAGTATCATTTCATTATCAAGCGTATCAGAATAAGTAACCGTCATATCTTCTGATTCAAGCGCTTCCAGAATTTTCGTACGTCTGATTTCCGTATCACCGCTTTTCAATTTATCATATATTGTCTGAGGCATATTATTTT
>JAFGII010000104.1 GCA_016929695.1 Ignavibacteria bacterium | reverse complement strand
TTGCCGTGGATTTAACGGCACAAACCCCGCAGTATTATAATTACGAGAATGTGGGGACTTCAAGTAATACATTTCCGCTCGGACAGGCGGCAGGTAAAGCAGTTCAGTGGCTTTTCCTGGCGGGTGATTTCAACCAGCCTGCCCCCCTCCCGGCAGGAAATCAAATTACAAAAATATATCTCTACCTTTCCTCGGGCGGTTCAAGAACGTACACCAACTTTCAGGTATTAATGGCTCAGGATGTAATTACATCATTTACAGTTGGTCAGTTTTATTCCGGAACCATGGATACGGTTTACTATAGTCCGTCTGTGACCTTATCAGGCTCGACAAATGCATGGCTGCAGATTACCCTCGATACACCATACCCGTATGACCCTACAAAAAGTCTTATAGTTATGGTGGGGCAGTGTGCAGGAGCAGGCTCAGGGATGTATGTCCGCCAGAATGTACTTACTCCGTACAGAAGAATCTGGTCGGTCGGCGGATGTCCGTTTGTACCTTATTCCGGAGGTGACGGCTCTGTTGTTAATTTCGGGGTGGATGTAGAACCGGCAGTGAATTTAACGCCTACTCATTTGTATTATAAATTCGAGGACAATATGACCGGAAATATGACTCCGAATTGCGCTGCTCCGGGCGTAGGAACAAACCCGGCTCCCTATGCAAATGTGACTGTTACACCGGGCGGACAATTTGATTCCTGCATTACCGGAACAGGTGTAGCAAGTTCCGGAGTTACAACCGGATGGAACTGGGATATGGGCTCATCGAGCTGGACAATCAGTCTGTGGATGGAAATTCCGTCTTCCACTACCGGTACGGCTCATTATTTATTTGGTGACCCGGGCTCCGGCTCTTTCAGGTGTTTCCACAACGGTGTTGCCGGTCAGGATAATATATTGCTAAGAGGAACGGGTTTAGCTGATGTTACTGTTACAGGTATCGGTCCTGCTCCAACTGTTGTTACTTTTGTCTATGATTCAACAACCACAACAATTAAAGCCTTTAAGAATGGTGTTCTTGCAGTAACATCACCGCAGGCTCCTTTAAATATGACAACGGGAACAGGATTTAAATTCGGCGGTTACTCTACTTCTGTAAGTTTCATCGGTAAAGTTGATGAATGCAGAATATATAACAGAGCCCTGTCGGATGCCGAAGTTGCTGCTTCCTGGAATCAGGATATTCCTTGCGGTACAGTTACCGGTATTGGTAATAAAAATTTTGAAATACCGCAAAGTTATATGTTGAGCCAGAACTATCCGAATCCCTTCAACCCTGTTACGAAAATAAATTTTGCAATTCCGAAATCTGGATTTGTAACACTTAAAGTTTATAACGTGCTGGGTAAAGAAGTTGCTACACTTATTAATGCACAAAAGAATGCGGGCTCTTATATTATTGATTTCGATGCTTCAAATCTTACAAGCGGAGTTTATTTCTATAAACTTGAAGTCAATGGATTCGTTGACACGAAGAAGATGATAGTTATCAAATAATCTGAAGTTATTTTTGAAATGAAAGCCCGGAACCGGTAAGTCCCGGGCTTTTTTTTATTTTACAAATTCATGACCCGGCATACCCGGAACCAAAATGATACTTATCCCCCTTTGGAGGGGGTAGGGGGAGGAGCCGGCACATAAGTTTTTGTATCCTGATATAGTTTGCCGGTTTACACAGAATTTAAGAAATAAAGGAATGAACTTGTTCATCGGATGAGTATAAATTCCTTAACCTTTTTAAATCTGCGCCTATCTGCGCTATCTGTGTAAATCAGCGTGCCAAATTCGTAATGTTTGCCTCGTTACTTTTTACTTGTAACTTTTTTCTTGCCATTTTGCACAGAATTTCAAAACTAATGGAATAATTCATAATTCATAATTCATACCTCCCTCCTATCCCTATTTACTGTCTGACTTGTGTTTTGTTTTAATCTTGAAATATCTGACTTAAAACTATAATTTATGACAAAATTGTTCATATTGTCTGCAAGTACATATAAAATATTGAGATTTATATTAATTTTCTCCGGATTTATAATAATACCTTTACTGAATCAGAATGATTGTTATTCCCAGTACGGATATTTTTATACGGGCAAGGATTATGGCTCGGAATCTCTTTACAATCCTTTATATTTTGCTCTTAACAGCGGATTCGACATAATTCAGTATGAATCTTATGACAGAAGACTTAATAATATTACTTACGCTAAAGGATTGTCTAATGTTGTAAAAAATACTTTTAGCCCTTTCGGTCCTATAAAACGTTACGGTACCTGGAATTTTATCAAACGTGAGGTTCTGCCTCTCACATTCTCAACTGAAGAGGCACAGTGGGTGCCGAATTATCTTTTGCATTTAATCGGCGGAGGGATGACGTACGCTGCACTTGCCGACTGGTACACATTGAAAAAGGTGCCCTATCCGAAAACCGCTGCGTTTGTTAATAAAATTTTAATTGACTTTTTGTGTGAATCTGTGGAAAACGGCGCTTATTCCGGGGATGATGTCGGAATAATTTCCGATATGTGGATTTTTAATTTCGGAGGGGCGTTCCTTTTTATGTCGAAAGATGTGCAGAAATTTTTCGGAAAAACACTGAATCTGGCGGATTGGTCTTATCAACCCTCCATAGGTTTATCCGATTTTTCAATTCAGAATAACGGGCAGTATTTTATGACGAAATGGCATATACCGTTTCTTGATAGAATTTCATTTACTTATTTCTTTGGAATGTGCGGTATGGGAGGTTTGTCTTATAAATTTAATGACGGAAAAGCTTTATCTTTGTCAATAGGCTTTCGCTCTAAAGAACGTGTTCTTACTAACCCTCATACCAATATGTACAAGATTAATCTCCACTGGGACTTCGCTTTGTTTTATGACCGGGATAATTCACTGATGGCTTCTATTTTCTATAGTGTGTTTACTGAAAATAAACTTAATATTAATATCTATCCGGGATTGCTGCCCGGAAATAAATTTTCTCCCGGTATCTGGGTAGTAATGAAAAGAGACAACAAATGGATTTTCGGAGTTTCTACAAGACTCGGTTTTGGAATCGGTTTGTTCTGATTATTATTTTTTATTTCCCTCCTGCTTCAAAAATAGTTATTTCCTTAGCGTATTTTTTAAATTCAAAATTGCTGAGTGTTCTCAGTCTCTTAATGTTAAAACTACATCCCGTTTGATTTTTATTATTTGCTGTCTCCTTTACGCCCTTTGCGTCTTTGCGGTTATTTTTCTTTGCCTTTGTGATTTTTTCTTTGCTCTTTAGAATTTGTTCTTTGTTTTTTGCGCCCTTAACTTCTTTGCGGTTATTTTTTAAATTCATAATTCCTAAACCGTTCAAGCCGGAAAATCTCGCTGGTTACTGCGCTCCAGCGTAGTTTTTTTACTCATCCGATGAACTTGTTCATCGGATGAGTATAAATTCCTTAATATTTTTAAATCTGTGTTAATCAGTCTAATCTGCGTCATCAGTGTGCCAAATTCGTAATGTTTGCCTCGTCACTTTTCACTTTTTTCTTACCGGTTTGCACAGAATTTGAAAACTAATGGAATAATTATCCCTCAGCGTCTCTGCAAGAAATTATTGAACCTTAGCCTCTTCGTGTAAAACAACATAATAATTTATATTGTTTATTTTTAAAATATTAACTATTATGATTAAAAATGTTTTTAAACTTAACAAGGAGATAAAAAAGAAATGAAAACAAAATTTACACTTATTGTTTCCATTACAGTTTTAGTACTTGGTTTGTTAATAGGATTTATTCTTGAAGACCCGTTTGGCTCAAGAACTCCTGCAACAAATCAGACAGAAGTAATACAACAAAGCAGCAATACATTTTATACAGACGGCACACCTGTATATACTGATGACTTTGACGGTGCTAATGATACAACGGCATTGAAGGCAAGAGGTTACTTACCTTATTACAGAGGTACAGGTCCTCAGGGCTCTACTGCTACGTGGTTTCAGGGTAATGCCTCTGTTTTTCCTGCATTCAACGGACCAACGTCCGGTTATGTTGCGGCGAATTATAATGTTGTAACAGGGGCAAATAACATTGACAGTTGGCTGGTTCTGCCGAGATTATCATCAGGCGGAATACAGGCAGGCGATACACTTTATTTCTATTCGAGAGGACCCACGGGGAGCACATATCCCGATTCAATCAGAGTGATGTATTCTGTCGGTGATTCGGTTCCCGAAGGTACCTGGACAGAACTCGGCAGATTTAAAGCAAATACTACTACCGGCTGGGAATTAAGAGGATTCAGAGCACCTACAACCAGTGCAAACGGTCGCTTTGCAATTCGTTATTGCGTGGCAAACGGCGGACCATCCGGTACAAACAGTGATTATATCGGAATAGATGCATTATCTATAGTTAGAACCACTGTAGTATCGGGACCGCAATACTATAACTACAATACAGGCGGCTCAAGTAATTCTTTCCCGTTTAATGTGGCAGGAGGTAAAGCAACAAATTATCTGTTCTTACCGGGCTCAATTAATCAGCCTTCTCCGGTTCCGTCAGGAAATCAGATTACGAAAGTATATTTCAGACATTCTGCTTCAGGGACACGTACATTTACAAATTATCATATTTTACTGGCGCAGAGTACAATTACGGATTTAACTTCAGGTGCATTTTATGCCGGTCCCTGGGATACGGTTTATAGTGCAGCCAGCGTCACATTAAGCAGTACAACCGGAGAATTTACGGGTGTTCAGTTAGACCATCCGTTCCCTTATGACCCGACAAAAAGTCTTATCATTTTTATGGGACAATGTGGTGCAACAGGTTCCGGTTTGAACGTCTATAACACCAGTGTCTCCGGAATCAAGAGAGTCTGGTCAGTCGGCGGTTGTCCGTTTGTTCCTTATGCAGGAGGTGATGCCTATAATGTTCACTTTGGCGTTGATGTTGAACCGGCGGTAAGTTATACACCGGATTTACTGTATTATAAATTTGAAAACAACACTGTCGGATTTACACCGAACTGTGCATATCCTGGTGTAGGTACAAATCCTGCGCCCTATGCGGTTCATACTTTAACCTCAGGTGGTCAGTTTGACACTTGTATTTCTGGAACAGGCGCTACAAATAGCGGTGTTACCACAGGCTGGAATAATGATCTTGGTTCAGGAAGCTGGACAATTAGTATGTGGCTGAATGATTTACCGAGTAATACCTCTTTATATTACTTGTGGGGTGACCCGTCAGGTTCATTCAGATGCTTCCTCGGAGGCGCTGCAGGTGCGGGTAATATTCTCTTCAGAGGTACCGGTATAACCGATGTCAATATTCCTGCTGTTGCCCCGGGTCCGACAGTAGTTCATATTGTCTATGACTCTGCTTCACATACTGTCTTCACGTACAAGAATGGTGTACCTTCTGTGTCAGTTGTGCAGGCAACACCATTAAATCTGGCTACCGGAACAGGCTTTAAAGTGGCTGCTTATTCAACCTCCGCCGGACTAAACGGTAAAATGGATGAATTCAGGGCATACAGATGGGCTTTATCCGCAACAGATGTTGCTAATTCCTGGAATGTTGACGTTGCTTGCGGTACAGTGACAGGCATTGGCAATAACAATAATTTTGAAATTCCTCAAAATTATATGTTGAACCAGAACTATCCGAATCCGTTTAACCCCGTTACAAAAATAAGTTTTGCAATTCCGAAATCAGGACTTGTAACACTAAAAGTTTATGACGTAATCGGAAGAGAAGTTGCATCTCTCGTTAACGCTCAAAAGAACGCAGGTTCTTATATCGTTGACTTCGATGCTTCAAATCTCTCAAGCGGAATTTATTTCTATAGACTCGACGTTAACGGTTTTGTTGATACAAAGAAAATGATGGTTATCAAGTAACAGAATACAGTTATAAAATTTTGTAATAGGAGAAAAGCCCCGATTATCGGGGCTTTTTTTAATTCCAATCCCCCCAATCATCCAATCCCCCAATCATCCAATTCCCCCTTTACTCATCCGCTCATCCACTCATCATTCTATTACTGATTTCTATTTTTTACTCTTTATTCTTTATTCTTTGCTCTATGCTATTTATTATTTCCATTGAGTTCTCTGCGCTTTTGCGGTTTTATATTTTATTCTTCATTTTAAATTCCTAACCCGTTCAAGCCGGGAACAAAAAATTTTTTGTTTTTTAAAAATCAGTGTAAATCTGTATAATCTGTGTAATCTGTGTGCTGAATTCGTTATGATGGTTTATAATTCTTTACCATTTTACAAGGAATTTGACAAATAAATAATGAAATAATTCATAATTGATTCTGCCCTTTGAGTGAAATACTGCACACTGATGTTTTTTACTTTACAAACTTTTATCTTGAGATTAAATTCTTTTCTGAATATTTTCAACTTAATGAGTTTGAAAAAATATAAAATTCACATCACAGGCGCCGTTCAGGGAGTCGGATTCAGACCTTTCATTTATAACCTTGCAAATTCTTTAAATATAAAAGGAACGGTTTTAAATTCGACAAAAGGCGTGATAATAGAAGCATTCGAAGATGATGCAGTCATAAAAAATTTTATTATTAAGATAAAAACAGACAAACCCCCGATTTCATTCATAAAAAAAATAAAAATATCATCAGAAAGCACGGATTTCATACCGGATAAATTTGAGATAATTCATAGTGATTCCGAAGGCAACCCGTCAGCATACATTCTGCCCGATATTGCTGTATGTAAAGATTGCCTTGAAGAAATATTTAATCCTTCCGACAGGCGATATCTATATCCTTTCACAAACTGTACGAATTGCGGTCCGAGATATACAATAATTGAAAAACTGCCCTATGACAGACAGAATACGACTATGAAGAAATTTATTATGTGTGATGAATGCAAAAATGAGTATGAAAACCCTTCCGACAGAAGATTCCACGCACAACCGAATGCCTGTCCCGTATGCGGTCCGAAAGTTACTTTGTGGACTAAATCCGGAAAAGAAATATCGGCAGGTAAAGAAGCACTTATCATTGCTTCTGAAAAAATATTGAACGGGAATGTCGTTGCTGTAAAAGGGCTCGGCGGATTTCATCTGTTCGCAAATGCTCTCGATGATGATGCGGTTGAATTAATTAGGGAAAGAAAAAACAGGGAAGAAAAACCTTTTGCAATGATGTTTAAAGATTTGAAAATGGTGGAAAAATATTGTCTCGCAGGTGAACCGGAACTGAAATCGCTTACTTCGGTTTCTGCCCCGATTGTTTTACTCAAAAAGAAAAGTGCAGCAGGTATTTCTGATAAAATTAACGGAATAAATTCCGGTAATCCCTTCTACGGAGTGTTGCTGCCTTACACTCCTTTGCATCATATATTAATGAATTATCTGAATGTTCCTGTTATCGCTACGAGCGGCAATATTTCGGATGAGCCGATTTGTATTGATGAGTACGAAGCACTCGAAAGATTGCAGAATATTGCCGACTATTTTCTTGTCCATAACAGACCGATTTTAAGGTATGTGGATGATTCAATTGTGAAATTTGTAATGAATGAGGAAATGCTCTTGAGACGCTCAAGGGGATATGCGCCGCTTCCTTTGATAACAGAAATAAACTCCGCTGCAGATATGCTCTCGGCAGGTGCTCATTTAAAGAATACATTTGCTGTTAAGAAAAAAGAAGAAATATTTATAAGTCAGCATATAGGCGACCTCGATAATCTTCAATCTGTAAATGCCTTTGCAAAAACAATTGATGATTTATTACGTATATATAAAGTGAAACCTGTAAAAATAAGTTGCGATATGCACCCGGATTATGAATCTGCAAAATATGCGGAACAGTACCGGAAAGATAATGTAGCATTAAATAAAGTCCAGCATCACGTTGCTCATATTTTTTCCTGTAAGGTTGAAAATAATATTGAGTTGCCCTTTCTCGGAGTTGCTTGGGACGGCACGGGTTACGGTACAGACGGGAATATCTGGGGCAGTGAATTTTTCACGGTTGACGAAATCGGAATTAAACGAATTGCTCATTTGAAATATTTCAGATTGCCCGGCGGTGAGGAAGCAATTAAAAAAGTTT
Organism: Ignavibacteria bacterium; assembly: GCA_016929695.1. GTDB lineage: Bacteria > Bacteroidota > Ignavibacteria > Tepidaquicellales > Tepidaquicellaceae > Tepidaquicella. The sequence goes on along the minus strand of JAFGII010000104.1, from coordinate 19,360 downwards.
ACAGAATCGCGTCAAGTTTGCTTTTTGAATCAGGTGATTTTGATGAACTGAAAAATATATTTAATGTTACGGTTAAAAATTCTTTGTCGAATGAATTTGAGTTAATAAAAAATATGCTCGCAAGAAATATTAATTCACCGCTGACTTCGAGTATGGGGAGATTGTTCGATGCAGTCTCGGCATTGTTAAATATTAAAACCGAAAGCAGATTTGAAGGTCAGGCAGCAATGGAACTTGAATTCGCAATCGGCGGTATCAGCACGGAGAAATATTATGGGTTTGTAATAGCGGAAGAAAATGAAAAATATATTGTAAACTGGATTCCGCTGATTAAAGCAATCCTTCTCGATTTAAAAAAACAAATATCTGTTCCCGAAATATCGGCAAAGTTTCATAATACCTTAACTGAAATAATTCTTGACATATCAAAACGCACGGGTCTTAAAAAGGTTGCACTGAGCGGCGGATGTTTCCAGAATTCGTATTTACTTGAGCGGACAATAAAAAAATTGCGTGTTCATTCGTTTGAACCCTGCTGGCAAAAAAAAATTCCCGTAAATGACGGAGGTATTTCGCTGGGTCAGATTGCGTTTACTGAATATATTGCGGGTGCGGACAATGATTTAAATTTTTATACTCATTCCTGAGTTCCGGCTTTAGAGAATTTTGAAATTATGAAACAAATAGTAAATAACGTCTGTGAAAATATGTTAAATCTGCGTCGTCAGTGTGCCCGTCGCTCCTCGCTGCTTTGCTGCTGCGTAATAACGTTTATAAAAATGAACTACATTAGCACTTTTAATTTTAAACATAATATTTTATATTTCAAAAACTAAACATAAAAAAAAATGAATAAACCACTTCTATTTCTTTCTCTTCTGCTCTTTATCCCCGGTTTGATTTTCCCTCAGTCAGATGACCCCAATAAAGACCAGTTGCCTGCACATTTGAGAGGTATGGTGCCTCCGATGGTGCCTATGTCAGTTGTCGTTAATGATGAAGGATATGAGAACTTTTATCTCGGAATTGATTTCGCCGAGCCGCATTTGTCGGTTAACATATTAAATCCGGTACAATTTTTTAATGCATTCAATACAAATGCTACTCATTACACTATGAATGGTATTGACTGGTTTTCAAATAATCCGCCGTTATCTGTTCCTCGCGGTGACCCTGTGACTGCTTACGACAGTTTGGGAAATCTTTATTATATGAATATGACAGGTCAGTCAACTATCGTAGGTTGCTATGTCGTTAAATCAACCAACAACGGACAAAACTGGTCTGCTCCTGTTTTCGCAATTAATGGTAATGATAAAAACTGGATTGCCTGTGACCAGACAGGCGGTCCGTATGCAAACTATGTATATTGCACGATGACTCTCGGAAGCGGATACGGAAGTTTTTCAAGAAGTACTGACCACGGCGTCTCCTTCCAGACTACTTTCTCACCAAATACCCAGTCTGCACCGGGTATGATGGTTGCAGTCGGACCCAACGGAAGTGTCCCCGGTGGTTGTGTCTATGTTGTAACTAATTCGGGAAGTTATATCTCCCACGTTTATTCATTTTATAGGTCAACCGACGGAGGTGTTAATTTTCAGTTGATGTCCCAGCAGGGATTTGCAGGTTATGTCGGTACAATTCAGTCAGGCAGAAATACGGTTGAATATATGCGAACAAGACCGTATCCGTTTATTGCCGCTGATAATAGTTACGGGGCGTATAGGGGAAGATTATATTTGGTCTATGCAAAGAATACTCCCAATCAAAATGGTGCTAAACCTGATATTTTCTGCAGATATTCAACTGACCAGGGAATGAACTGGACTTCGGAAGTCTTAATCAACAATGATGCGAACACGACCGCAAATCATCAATGGTTCCCTTCAATCTGGTGTGATAATATTACAGGTAGATTATTTGTTAAGTGGTTTGATTCGAGAAATTGTCCGACAAGCGACAGTGCTGAAGTTTATGCATCATATTCGGATGACGGAGGTGTTACATTCGTCCCGAATCAGAAAATCGGTACAAGTAAATTTAAAATTTACTGCTCGTCCTGCGGAGGCGGAGGCTATCCCGCTACTTATCAGGGTGATTATGACGCAGTCGCTTCTTACGGAAAAAATTCGATGCTCTGCTGGTCGGATTTCAGAAACGGTGCATTCGGAAGTTATACCGCTTATTTCCCGGATTATGCTATGAAAACAAATACGGATATGGCACAGTTCGTTAATGGTGACAGTGCTACTGTTACGGTGACAATTCCTTCCGTTAAATTATATAACGACTATGTTAAGTTTACTGCCGTATTGGATACTAATCCAGCAGCGGGTACCTTGCAGATTTCTTTCGTTAACGGCAAAGACTCGATTTATTCGTATCCGGATTCTGTCAGAATCAGAGTTAAAGCAGTTGGCAGCGTTACTCCGAAACGATACAAACTTTTAATAACAGGTAGGGGACCTAACGGATTTCCTGCACACAGACGGGAAGTGAATCTGCTCGTTAATACAAGTATGCTTGATATTGCAACTAACAGGTCGGGTATTGTCCAGTATAGTGTCAATGGACAGACGTATAACATTGCTCAGAGATTATATTTTGCAAACGGTACTTCAGTTACGGTATCCGCACCTTATTATTACGGAACAGGCGGAACACGCTATCGTTTTGTTAACTGGTCAAATAACGGAGATACTACCCATACATTTACTTTGAATTCAAATTTGAATTTGCTGGCTACTTATGCTGCACAATATAAGATAGTTTTGAATTCCGTAATTCCAAATACTTTCGGCGGCAATACTTATTATGATTCTGCTGCATCTTTTACCTTCGGAGTACTTTCAAGACATTATCAGAGTGGTAATACACATTATAATTTCAGAGGATGGACAGGCGCGGGTAATGGTGCTTACACTTCCCCCGACAGTTCGGGAACCGACAGTGCCGTAACCTGGTCAATGCATAATCCTATTGTCGAAACCTGCAGATGGTTAATTACAGTCGGAATAAATAATATCAGTTCTGAAATTCCGGAAGAATTTAAATTGTACGATAACTATCCCAATCCTTTCAATCCTGAAACAAATATCAAGTTTGATATTGCGGAAAAAGGACTTGCTAATATGACTGTATATGATATGCTCGGAAGGGAAGTTGCCGTGCTTGTAAATCAGGAAATGACACCCGGTAAGTATGAATTCAGGTGGGATGCATCGAATCTCGAAAGCGGTGTGTATTTCTTCCGCCTGACAACTTCGAAATATACAATGACCAAACGTATGGTGTTATTAAAGTGATTTTCTTTACTCCCCGACAGCAAAAATCTCCAACATCTTTGCTGTCATATTTTTCTCATTACTCCCTGGTCCGGCGGTACCCCACCGCCGGATTTTTTATAATGGAAGAGTTCAAAAATTGTCAAAATAAAATCTGTTTTTCATCTTTTTTATAATATGCTCCGTCAGGTGTATAACTTTTATGGCAAAAAATCATTTCTCCTTTTTCTTTCTCCTCAGCAGTAATACGTTAATGGAAAAATGTTCACTCCTTGCTTCAGGATAATGTAGAATGCCTTTATTTTACTCCGTAGGAATAATATGTTAATAAAAAATGGAACATAAAAAATAATAGCATTGTATAAAAAATAAAAAACAATTATGAAAACGAAAAATTTGATTCTCTCCCTTCTGTCTGCTATTCTGATACTCTCGTTTATTGCCTGTGAAAATAAAAGCGACAGGGAATTATCAACAACACCGCAACGCGATGAATCCGGTATGAATTACGAAAAATCCGCCCCGATGAGAACGGAAACAATGCAAAAAGAAACTGAACAAATGAATATAACTCAGCCCGATGAAAAAATTGATGTATCAAAACGTCTTGTTGTGAAATCGGGAAAAATATCAATTGAAGTTGATAAATATGATGATGCGGAAACGAAAATTACCGAGATTACCAACAAATACGGCGGTAATATTTCTACATCCGCATCTTCAATGAGTTCTAGCGGAAAAAAACAGGGAACAATAACGGTTAGAATTCCCGCTGCTCAGTTTGATGCATTCATTCCTGAAGTTTCTCAAATCGGGAAAGTAATGTCGCAGAACATTAATGCAAGTGATGTTACCGAAGAATACATAGACCTCGAGGCGCGTCTTAAAACACAAAAAGAACTTGAACAGAGATTGTATGACTTATTGAAAACAAAAACAGCAGGTTTGTCCGATGTTCTTGCAATTGAAAATAAACTTGCGGATGTCAGGGGAAAAATCGAATCAACCGAAGGCAGAATGAAATATCTGATGAGTCAGGCAAGTTTTTCCACTCTTGCGATTTCAGTGTATGAACCGAATTTACTGGAAACTACAAGCGGAGGCGGATTCTTCTCCGAAATCAGGGATGCAATAGTAAGCGGTTTGAGAGGATTATTGAGTGTGATAAAATTTCTCATTATCGCTTTCATCGCACTGCTGCCGTTCCTGATTATCGCATACATAATCTATATCATAATCAGAAAAAAAATCAGAAAAAAGAAACAACCGGTAAACACATAGTGATTTTTTCTCATCGGATGAACTCGTTCATCCGATGAGTAAGTATCCTTAATTTAAAATTTAAATTTCATAATTTATAATTTCTCCGGTACTACCGCTGTTCCGTATGCCGGTACCTCCGTTACTCCGCCCATCACTTCATTTGCATCATATCTCATCCCTATTATCCCTTTTGCACCTGCTTCTTCCGCATGCTCCACCATCAGTTCAAATGCCTCGGTTCTTGCCTTTTCGCGTAATTGAGTGAAAAATGTAATATTCCCTTCTACAATCGCCCCTATTGTTGCAAAGATATTTCTCGAGCGAACTATTATTCCTCTCACTACAACGGGATTTTTTGTGATTCTGTATCAGTCAACTGTGAACGCAGTTGTTATTAAATTCTTATCTATATTTATGTTCTTTTTAATAAATTTGTTATTAACTATCTTGTATAAAATACTAAAAATGGATTAAATTGTCATTAACAGTGAAAATATATTCCTTCAGTTACATTTACGGTACGATTCCGGATGACGAATCAGGAAACGGAGGAGGCTTTGTTTTCGACTGCCGGTTTATTTACAATCCCGGCAAATTGGAGGAATTCTGGGATATGACCGGTAAGGATGAGGAAGTAATTAAATTTCTTGACGAACGAAAAGATATGCAGGAATTCCTGAACTCTGTATTTAAAATTACTGATATGGTGATTGAAAATTATCTCGAAAGGAATTTTACTGATTTAATGCTCTCTTTCGGGTGTACCGGCGGACAGCATCGCTCCGTTTATACCGCTGAAAAAACTGCTGCGTATCTTCGTGAAAAATTTCCTCAAGTAGATGTAAAAGTAACTCATAGTGAATATCCCGGTCTATGAAACAAAAATTGTTCCTGCTTATCACGCTTTTTTTTATGTGCTCACAAATTTTTGCACAGTACTCCCCGCAATTAATCTCTCTTGATACTGTATTAACAAAAACTGTCGGCAGTAAAAGTTTTTATTTAAAAAATCCTTCTGCAAAAACCGTTTTAATAAATAATATTAGAACAATCGGCTCACAGTTTTATTTTACGACTAACAATTTTTCGATTAACCCTTACGACAGTGTTTTAATCACTGTTTATTTTTCATCTAAACATAATATTACATACAGGGACTTTCTGATATTTGAAAACACGGGATTAAATTATCCCGTCATAAATTATTCTCTCGCTACAGGTAAGTATCCCGATACACTGTATATATTTACTCAGGGACTGATTGACGAACAGTTGAAAACCGCATTGAATAATTTTACATCGCAGGGATATACAAGTCTCGGATATAATCTCGCAAGGGATAAAATGTTTGAAGTAATTGATGATTACGGCGGTGATACAATAGAATGTGTTTATACAGGAACTAAAATAAAAGCCGTTAACCGTACCGAAGCACAGAATCAGGGATTTGATACGGAGCATACCTATCCGCAGAGTTATTTTAACAGTGAAGAACCGATGAGAAGCGATATTTATCATTTATATCCGACTCTTAGTTCTGCAAATAATGCCCGCTCAAATTATCATTTCGGCTTTGTTGTTTCCAATATTACCTGGCAGATGGGCGGCTCAAAAAGAGGTTTCGATTATCAGAACGAAATTGTGTTCGAAGCAAGAGATGTCCACAAGGGAAATGTGGCAAGGTCATTGTTATATTTCGTTGTCAGATACGGAAATCTTATGAACTATATGTTGCCCAAAGAAGAAAGTGTCTTGAAGCAGTGGAATAATATTGATACTGTTGATGCACGTGAATTATTGAGGAATCAGAGAATTAAATCGTTTCAGAATGTTTATAATCCTTTTATTGCCCATCCCGAATTTATCGAAAGAATAAAGAGTTTCAGTACGAATTCACCGACAACATATAAAGGTGAAATTACTGTATCTCCCTTTAGTGTTGTTTATGATACGCTCGCTGCAAACGATACAGCGAGTTATTATCTGGGCATTATTAATTACGGTAATGCGGTACTAAACGTATCTTCCCTGATTTCCGATGTTCCGCAGTTTATCGTCGAAGATTATCCTGCTTCTGTTCCCGCCGGTGAAGTGCGGTTTGCAAAGGTTAAATTCAAACCCACAGCAGTAAATCAGACTTACAGCGGAACTCTCACAATAAATAATTCCGACAGCGCAATCACAGTTAACCTCAAAGGATTTTCAAACTCGAACATCGGAATAAAAATTACGGGAATCGAAATCCCGGCAGAATATTTTCTATATGATAATTATCCAAATCCCTTTAACCCTTCAACTACAATAAAATTCGATATTCCCATAACGTCAGTCGTTTCTCTCGAAGTATATGACATCCGCGGCAAATTTCAAAAAACGCTTTTCAATAGCACCTTATCGCCCGGCACTTACACTTATTCCCTCAATATGAGTGATTACTCAAGCGGAGTCTATTACCTTAAATTATCCGCACCTTCTTTCCACACCACCCAAAAACTCATACTGATTAAATAATCCGTAACATATTTTTAACAACGAATATCACTTCAAAGAGCATCCCGAAGGGATGCCATGTTTATAACAACGAAATTCACCTTCACTCAACCCCGTTAGAGGTGACATATTTATAACAACGAAATTCACCTTCCCTCAACCGCGTTAGGGGTGCCATATTTATAGCAACGAAATTCACCTTCACTCAACTCCGTTAAGGATGCCATATTTTTAGAAATGAATAATTCAATCATTTCAATTAAATTTTTGAATAAAATTTAAAGAATAAAAAATGTATTTTATTATCAAAACCAAAAATAATCTCAGGCAATTATGACTTACTACGAAAAATTTCAGGAATTGTTGAAAAAATTATTTCAGTTCGACGCTTCCGAATTGGACTTTGGCATATACCGGATTTTAAATTTCAAAAGAGAACAAATCGAAAAATTTATTACTTCCGATTTAAGAAAAAAAGTTGATAACGCATTTAAGAAACATAAAGGAGAAAGATACGAATCGGCAAAAAGTAACATTTATAATACCAAAAGCGAAGTAATAAAACATCTTGGAGAAAATGCGTTAAAACCTACCGGAGAATTGAAAGAGGAATTCAAAGATACTCCCGCAGGTAAAGAATATATACTTGCAAAATTGCATTACAAAGAAGTAGAGAAACTCGAGGAAATCCAGTCTCATGTGTTCAACGATTTGTATAACTTCTTTTCTCTTTTTTATCAGGACGGAGATTTTGTATCGCAATACAGGTATTCAATAAAAGGACATAAATATGCAATCCCTTACAACGGCGAGGAGGTAAAACTTTACTGGGCAAATTATGACCAGTATTATGTTAAAACAGGAATTCTTTTCAGGGATTATTCTTTTAATGCCGGTGAATATAAAGTCACATTCAGAATCGTAGAAGCAGAGGAAGAACTCGGCTCGAACAAAGCAACAAAAGAAAGATTTTTTATACCGGATAATGATAATTTTATTGAACAAGATGAAAATATTGTTATTCTAAGATTTCAATACAGGGAACTGACGAACACCGAAGTAAGCAAATATGATGCCGCGGGAGGCAGTAATACATCCAAGCAGGAAAAAATAAATCAAAAATCGTATGATGAGATTTTAAAAGTAATAAAAGATATTAAAATCAAAGGTGCGTTATCTAAAGAAAAAAATGAAAAGCCCCTGCTGTTATACCATCTGAACAGATTTGCCGCAAAAAATTCACGGGATTATTTCATTCATAAAAATCTTAAAAAGTTTTTATCGGAGCAGTTGGATTATTATATTAAATCCGAAGTAATTTCAATTGATACAATAGAAAACGAGCAGTTTCTCGATAAACATATAACCCGTGCTAAAATGGTAAGGGAAATTGCGGGAGATATTATAGAGTTTCTTTCGCAAATAGAAAATTTCCAGAAAAGACTCTGGGAAAAGAAAAAATTTGTTTTAAAAACTGAATATGTAGTAACTACGGATAGAATTCCTAAGGAGTTTTATGATGAAATTTTTAAAAACAAAGAGCAGAAAAAAGAATGGAAAGAATTCGGGTTTGAAATACCAAAATCATCTGACGAATTTAAAAGTTGTTTTCTTCCTGTTGATACTAAGCATTTCACTCTTGAATTTAAAGAAAAAATGCTTGAAAAAATAACAGTAGAAAATAATCTCGATGACTTTTTAAACGGATTATTAATTAAAAGCGAAAACTGGCAGGCATTGAATCTTCTGATTGAAAAATATAAAGAAAAAGTTCAGACTATTTATATTGACCCACCTTTTAATCTTGGGACAAATGCAGACTTCCTGTATAATGTCAATTATAAGGATTCAACGTGGATTGATTTATTATTAAACAGATTTGAGGTAGTCAATAAACTTATTGATGAGAAAGGAAGTCTTTTTATTAGATGTGATTATAATGGGAATATGTTTGTAAGGCTTATTTTAAACCATATCTTGGGTAATGAGAACTTTAAGAATGAAATTATATTATCTAAATCGAACAGATTGAAAACAGAAGGAAAAAAGTTTTTATCCTGGCATGATTCATTATTATTATATAATAAAAACTCAGAAAAAAGTTTTTTTAATCATATAACATTAAAAAGAGAAGAAGAAGAATGGAGATCAATTGATAATGATGGAGAAACATGGTCTATTATTCCTGAAAGAATTATTAAATATCTATCTGTGGAAAACATAAGATATAACAAAGATGGGAAACCAACTTCAAGATCAAGATATATTCTCGGTCAAGAAATCACACCCCGACAAGGGAGACGATTTCCTTCACAGGAAATAATTGAAGAGTTGGAAAAGAATAAACTTATTAGAATGAGTACAAATGGTAATCCACAGATGAAAAAACCTGACGTAATTTACATGACTGATAATTGGACAGATGTTTTTGGTTATTCTAAAAATTGGGATTTTTCAACTGAAAATGCCGAAATAATCATGAAAAGAGCAATTGATTCCACATCAAAAAATAATGATATAATATTAGATTATTTTTTAGGATGCGGTTCTACCTGTGCTGTTGCAAAAAAAATGTACAGAAAATTCATAGGAGTTGAAATGGCAAATTATTTTGATTCACACGTTTTGCCTCGTTTGAAAAGCGTATTACACTATGATGATTCTGGTATTTCAAATGATGAAGATGTTAAAATTAATTATAATGAAACTAAAGCCGGCGGTTCTTTAAAATACCAAATCCTTGAACAATACGAAGATGTTCTCGATAATCTTGAATTAAAAGAAAATATGGATGCGGAAGGATTTTTCAAAGATGAGTATTTATTGAAATATTTTATTGATTTTGAAACAAGGGAAAACAATTCACTGCTGAATATTGACAAATTAAAGAAACCGTTTGAATATAAAATTAAAGTTAATTTTGAAGAAGTAGGAGAACCGTTACAAACAATTGTTGATATTCCTGAAACATTCAATTATCTGCTCGGATTGAAAGTAAATAAATTCAAGGCAAGAGAATTAAACGGGAATAGATACTATTTCATACTCGGAGAAAAAAACAACAAAATTATTTCAGTTGTCTGGCGGAATTACGATGATGAATGGCCGGATGAAGATTTAAGAAAGGACAAGGAGTTTATTCAAAACGAATTAAAAGACTGGCAACCGCATATCATTTATGTGAACGGTCACAGCATACTCACAACAAAATTCTTTGAAAGCACAGTAGAAATAAAATATATCGAACCCGAATTTAAAAAACTAATGTTTTAAATTTAACAGACACTGTCTGTTAAATCTTTTTTAATATGAAAATAATAAAATCAAACAAAAATCAGTTATTAAAGAGTATCAGGGAAATCATTGAAAATTCGAGAAATATCCTTGTTAAAACTATAAATGACAGGATAATTAAATCTTATTTCGAAATCGGGAGATTAATCGTTGAAGATGAACAAAAAGGTAAAAAAAGGGCTGAATATTCAGAAGAGACAATCAATTATCTTTCAAACAAATTATCAGAAGAATTCGGACAGGGTTTCTCACGCACAAATTTAAGAAGTATGCGAAGTCTTTATTTGAATTACAAAAAGAATCAGATTTGGCAGACAGCGTCTGCCAAATTGAGTTGGTCACATTTCTTAGTCTTGATGAGAATAGATAATCCTGATGAGAGAAAGTTTTATGAAATTGAATCAAGTAAAGAAAACTGGTCTGTAAGAGAATTAAAAAGGCAAATTGACTCATCGATATATGAACGGCTTTCATTAAGTAAAAGTAAATCCAAAGTTAGGCAGTTAAGTAAAAAAGGTCAGATAATTGTTAAACCTGAAGACGCTATAAAAGACCCGACTGTACTGGAATTTCTCGGATTGGAAGAAAAGCCGTATTATTCCGAATCGGATTTGGAATCTGCACTGATTAGTAAACTCGGAAATTTCCTGCTTGAACTCGGAAAAGGATTTACGTTTGAAGCGAGACAAAAAAGAATTTCATTTAATGAAAAATACTTTTATATAGATTTGGTATTTTATCACAGAATTTTAAAATGCTTTGTGCTTATTGATTTAAAAATAGGTGAACTGAAACATCAGGATATCGGTCAAATGCAAATGTATGTGAATTATTATGACAGGGAAGTGAAAACTAAAAATGATAATAATACAATAGGATTAATATTGTGCAAAGATAAAGATGATATGATTATTAATTATACTTTGCCGGAAAATAACAAACAGATTTATGCGAGTAAATATCAGTTGTATCTGCCGTCTAAAAAAGAAATTAAAAGGTATTTAAAATCTTAGTTGACTATGAACAAGCAGTTATAAGTTAAGCTCTGATAAATCAATAACTTGTTAGTTGACCGGGATTCCGGAATGTATTTTTAGCTAACCGTTATTTGGATTTATGATAAAAATAAAATTTTATGGCAAATATTGAAAAACATCTTGTATTAAACAAATATCTGCTTTCTCTTTTCGGTGTAACGGAGTTTAAATCAATGCAGAGTGAACTTGCAAATACTGAAACAGAGATTGATTCGGAAGGCAGAACTCATTTTTCCAGAAGGATTAATTCGTTTTCTGGAATAAACAGGGAAAAACTGCCGGAAGATAAACTAAGAGAATACGACAGGAACATTGTTAATTACACTAATAAAATCAGTTTCAGACGTGATAAAATCAATTTGAAATATTTTCAGTATTTGTCGGTTTTATTTTCTGAAATTATTTTTGATAATATAAAGCACAGGAAACAGGATTTTATTTTTGAACTGAATGAATTTCTAAGACAGTATAATGATGAAAATAATCTCGATTTGATTGAAGAAATAACTGAAAATGACCTTAAGAAACTTGCTTACTGGATGGCGACGGGGTCGGGCAAAACATTAATAACGCATATAAATTATTACCAGTTTTTAAAATATAATTTATTTGAACCGGATAATATTATTTTAATTACCCCGAATGAAGGACTTTCAAAACAACATTTAACCGAGATGCTTCAAAGCGGCGTTCCCGCTAAACAATACGGCGGAACTCTTTCGGGTACTATGAGCGATAATGAAGTGTTAATAATTGAAATAACAAAACTCGTTGAAGAAAAAAAAGGAGGAGGAGTATCACTTCCGGTAAATGTTTTTAAGGGAAAAAATTTGATTCTGGTTGATGAAGGTCATAAAGGAAAATCGAGTGAGGAGCAGGCATGGGCAAAACTCCGGAACAAACTTGCGGAAAACGGATTCGTATTCGAATATAGCGCCACGTTCGGGCAAATATTAAGCGAAAATGCAAAAAAGAAAGATATTCTGAAAGAGTATGCAAAATCAATAATCTTCGATTATTCTTATAAATATTTTTATCTGGACAATTACGGGAAAGATTTTTCCGTTATGAATATGCCTGTAAATAAGGTATCGGATACAAAATTCAGAGAGACGATGTTTGTTGCAAACTTTTTGTCATTTTACGAACAACTTATAATATTTAATGATTTCAATCACAAAGCACGTGAATTAAATCTCGAAAAACCTTTATGGATTTTTGTAGGAACAACGGTTACGGGAAAACAGGCGGATTCCGATGTACTGCAAATTGTCAACCTGATTTTTAAAATGTTTAATGACGAAGAATGGCTGAAAGATACTATTGAAAAAATATTGGATAAAAGCACAGGTCTTAAAGATGAAAACGGAAAAGATATTTTCAGCGACAGACTAAAGTATATAAAAAAGAAAAATACAACCGTCAAAAAATTAATAAAAGAAATCTCGGGAGGAAAAGGGGATTTCGAAATTTATGAAATAAAAAATGCCGATGGTGAACTTGGATTGAAAACAGGTGAAAATGATTATTTTGGCGTAATTAATATTGGTGATGTACCGGGATTTAAGAAAGAACTTGAAAAATTAAATATCGAAGTTAAACCGGATTCATTCACGACTTCGCTTTTTGACAAAATAAAAACCGATAATTCATCTATAAATATTCTTATCGGTTCAAAAAAATTCATAGAGGGCTGGGATACCTGGAGAGTATCAAGTATGGGACTGCTGAATATTGGTTCGAGCGAAGGTCCGCAGATTATACAGTTATTTGGAAGGGGAATCAGGCTCAAAGGAAAAAATATATCTTTAAAAAGGAGCGCGGCAAAAGAAGAAATAAAGGCATTGGAAACGCTGAATATTTTCGGTATTAAAGCAAATTATCTTGAGACATTCTTAAAGGCTATCAAAAAAGAAGACTTAGATTTGGAAGAAATTGAAATTCCGGTTGAATTACAGCATAAAGGAAAATGGAAAAAACTCGATACGCTTGGAAAAGATGAAAATAAAAAATTCGAAGAGGATATGATTTTGAGACTTGGTGCGGAAAATCCGTTTATTGTCCTTGATTTAACGCCTAAAGTATCGGTTTATGATGCTTCAAACAGAACTGCAAACGGGATTAATATTAAAACTGCAATGACGGATAATAAGGGATTGAGGTTACCCGGTAATGTAATAGGTATTCTTGACTGGGATTATATTATGAAGGAACTGTATGAATTTAAAATGCTTCGCAATTACTGGAATTTGATTTTTTCCAAAGAATATTTTATATATTACCTTCTGTCTGACAAATACACAATTATTGTGAATCAGGAAGATTTAATTATAAATTCGGAAAGTGATGTGGATAGAGTAAACAATATTGTACTAAGTTTATTAAAAAAGTTGCTCGAGAAAATCTATAAAGACGGGTTGAAAAGATACGAATCTGATAATTTGATGTATAAAAAACTTGAAGAACAGTTACCCTTGTTTATATTTGAAAAAGGTAAAAATAAAACTGAATACAAAATATTTATTGATAAAAAGAAGAAGAAAAAAATTAAAGAGATTAATGATTTAATTAAGGATTTGAATAAATTATTGAAAGAAGAAGATAAAATATTGCCGAGAGTTCATTTTGATAAGCATTTCTTTTTACCTTTGTTGATTTCTGATAAAGAGATAGATAAATATTCTCCGCCTGCACTTGTAGAAAGTGAAATTAAATTTGTGAAAGAATTGCGGGATTATTTAAAGGATAGCGGTAACAAATATAAAGATTATGAAATCTTTTTATTAAGAAATTTACCGAAATCGGGAGTTGGATTTTTCATCTCACAGGGTTTTTATCCCGATTTTATTTTATGGATAAAAGGCAAAGACATTCAGCATATCGTATTCATTGACCCCAAAGGATTGAGAATGTCAAGAGAAATTAACGGTGAAAAAATTCAGTTACATATAAATATCAAAGATATAGAAAAAAGGGAAAATAAAGAAAATCAGTTTCTGCATTCTTTTATATTATCCGATACATCATATCAGAATTTAATTGCCGGCCTTACCACTCCCCCCTTAAAAAATGATTATAATGAAAATAATGTTTTATTTCTTGAGGATAGTAATTGGCAGGAAATGTTGATTGAGAAAATTTTGAAATAAACCTGAATTCCTCACCCCATGAACTTGTCGAAAATACGCCTCTGGAGGATTCATTAGATGAGTTTTTTTAAAAATTCCCCTTGCGTCCGTAGCTATCCACCGCGGCGGACGGTTATCATTCTCCTACCAAATCTGTATTTTTTGTATTACTAAATCTATATTTTTTTAACCCAAATTAATGTAATTTTATAGATTATTTTTGAAAAATTTAAACAATATTGGAGGAAAATAAACTAATGCCGGATACTGCATTTAATATGAAATCGTATGAGGAGGAACTTAAAAGTTTTTCCTGGGAAATTTCCAAAAAGGAACTCGGTTACAAAGACGGAGATTTAATCAATATCGGATGGTATTGCTCTGACAGGATTTGTAATATGGGTAAGGGTGAGAAACTTGCCTTGATATGGGAAAGTTTTAAGGGTGAAGAAAAGCGTTATACGTTTAATGATATGCGCGTGCTTACGAACTCAATCGCTGTTTATCTCCGGAAACTCGGTATTAAACCCGGTGAACGTGTATGCCTGTTTATGGACAAGATTCCCGAATTGTATTTCGGATTTCTTGGCGGATTAAAAATGGGTGCAATTGTTCAGCCCCTGTTTTCCGCTTTCGGCTCGGAATCGCTTTTTACAAGACTCGATGACGCACAGACAACGGCAATAATTACACAGAAAAAACATCTGCCGAAAGTTAGAAATATTCTGGAACAACTTCCCTCACTTCAATATGTGATTGTAGTTGACGATGACGGCTCGAAACCTCTTCGCGAAAAAGAATATGCATTCCATATGGCTCAGGAAGAACGCATAGAAGAATTCGAAATTTATCCGTCAAAAGCGGAAACACCTTCGGTTCTGCATTATACTTCGGGAACAACCGGAAAACCTAAGGGTGCCCAGCACGTTCATTATTCGCTGATTTCCCAGTATATAACTTCAAAATATGTTCTCGATTTAAAAGAAGACGATATTTACTGGTGCACAGCCGACCCGGGCTGGGTAACAGGTACATCTTACGGTATTATCGGTCCCTGGTCAAACGGTATGACGCAGTGCGTTTCTGAAATGGGATTTATGGCGGAAAGCTGGTATAAATTTATGGAAAGGCATAAAGTAACCGTATGGTATTCCGCTCCGACAGCAATCCGCTCATTGATGAAAGAAGGAAATGAAATTGTTAAAAAGCACGACCTGTCATCTTTAAGGCATCTCGCAAGCGTTGGCGAACCTCTGAATGCCGAAGCAGTTCTCTGGTCTCAGGAAGTTTTCGGAAAAATGTTTCACGATACTTACTGGCAGACTGAGACCGGCTGTATCGTCGTCAGCAATTATCCCGGAATGAAAATCAAACCCGGCTCGATGGGCAAACCTTTCCCGGGCATTGAAGCAACTATTGTTGACTTGAAGACTTTTCTGCCGCTTAATAAAACCGGTGTAGTTGGTATGATTGCACTTAAACCCGGCTGGCCCTCTATGATTAGAAGTTACTGGAATAATGAAGTTATTTATCAGGGGAAATTTAAAAACGGATGGTATCTCTGCGGAGACAGGGGAAGCATTGATGACGACGGTTATTTCTGGTTTGTCGGAAGAGATGACGATGTAATTAACACGGCAGGACACCTTGTAGGTCCGTTTGAAATTGAATCGGCATTAATCGAACATCCCGCCGTCGCTGAATCTGCGGCAGTTGGCAAACCTGACCCGGTTAATATGGAAGTCGTAAAAGCATTTATTACATTGAAAAAAGGATTTGAGCCGAGCAAAGACCTTGAATTAAAAATTATGAATTTCGTCAGGAAAAAGTTATCTGCACTCGCTATGCCGCAGGAAGTCGAATTCGTCGAAACGCTTCCAAAAACGCGAAGCGGAAAAATTATGAGACGCGTCCTCCGTGCGCAGGAATGGGGCGAAGAAATCGGCGATATCTCTACTCTCGAAAACGATATGTAATTAATTATAAATTTAGAATATTTAAATTCATATTGAAACTCATCCGATGAACTTGTTCATCGGATGAGTATAAATTCCTTAATCTTTTTAAATCTGCGCCTATCTGTTTAATCTGTGTGAATCTGCGTGCCAAATTCGTAATACCTGCTTTATTACTTGTAACTTTTTTCTTGCCGGTTTACGCACAATTTGAAAACTAATGGAATAATTATTTAGTGCCCTTAGTCTTTTTTCCCTGTTCTTAGTGGTAAAACTGCATCCCGTTTTCGTCGCGTCCTTTTCACCTTTGCGGTTATCTATCTCCTAATTTACTAATTCACCGGATGAGTTTTTTATCTATAATATCAAAACTATATTTTATATTTTCGCATTAATAATGTTTATTCTAATACTGACCTGATGAAACAAATTTGCCTCTTAACAATTGTCGTGCTCTTGATTTCTAATGTTCACGCCCAGCATGATGACTCTTCCTGTAATCAATGGAATTTCGAACTTGCCTTGGGAATCTGGAATACCGCTGTCAGAGGAGACCTGACCGCTAATAGCCTGCCCGGATATATTAATGTTTCATTGAACGATAGATTCAAAAATCCTGATTTTTCTTTTATTGCCGGCTTTGAGGCGAGAAAAAATAAACTTGCTCTTATTACAGAGTTTGTCTCAATGAATCAGACGGGTGAAGGCACTTTTATTAATAGTCAGTATTCTCATTCAAGGTCTGTGGTAAGACCTGTATTTGTTACTGCAGGGCTCGCATTCGATTGCTACAATGAAGGAGGACTAAAACTTGAATTGTTCGGAGGTGCACGCCTGAATTACATAAGAAATGAAATTGAAACATATTTTGTATCGGGAGGCTCGCAAAAAGAAAAAGAAGACAGGGGATTCATTGACCCTGTTACGGGAGGTAGATTTCTTTATAAACCGTTTAAAAGCAAAATCCTCGGTAAAATATTCCTCAAAGGTTATTTTGATATAGGAGGTTTTGGTCTGGTCTCTTTTCTTTCGTCACGGTCGTACCTTTTTACGGGAATTGAATTTTATAAAAATTTTTCCCTGTGTCTTGGCTATAATTATCTCGATGTGAATTACGGCTTGGATAATTTTCGTTATAACGCCGGTATTCAGGGATTCGAATTAAATGCAGCAGCAAGATTCTGAATGAATATTAAAGTAAAATTTTAAAATATATTTATACTTTGAAATATAAATTACTATTAACGGGTTTAATTTTTCTTGCTTTCGGATTTTCTTATGCACAGCAGACTGATACTGCCGGTATTATTTATTCGGAAACTTCTCCGGCTGAAACAACAGGTACGGAAATTAAATCTGAATTCTATAAACCTTTAAACCTCAGAGAATGTGATGATTTTATTTTTGAACTGAATGAAAACCTTGAAATAAACGGATTTCGGAATAAACGGTCACCTTCAATTTTCAAAAATAAAAATTTTCAAAAAAGTTCTCTTTCATTAAATGATACGGGGAAATATCATTCATACCTGCCTGAATATTATCCGAAAAGCAATGTATTTATACCTATAGCGGGTGTAATGGGAGTTAATTTCTTTCTTTTCTATTATAATAAGTATGTATTGAAACAGGATTATGTTAAAATCTCTTTTAAAACGGTTGTGCATAATTTGGATACGGGTTTTGTGTGGGATGAAGATGTATTTCATACTAATCAGTTAAGGCATCCCGTTCACGCTTCATTGCAGTTTAATGCTGCAAGGTCTGCCGGGTATGGCTTCTGGGAATCTATACCGTTTGTTTTTTGGGGCTCTGCAGTGTGGGAAATTCTGATGGAAAAAGACCCGCCCCAGACTAATGATATGATAACTTCTACAATCGGAGGTGTCTCGGTAGGCGAAATGGCTCACAGACTTTCTTCGCTTATTCTTGATGAAAGCACTTCTGGATTTAATAGAGTCTTCCGTGAACTGTTCGCTTTCTGTGTTAATCCTGTCAGAGGCGTTAACAGGATTATCAGAGGCGAGGTGTCAAGAAAAACTCCGTTTAATGTAAACGACGTTTTCCCGATTTATAATAGATTAAATTTTGGATATGCGGGGAATAACGGGAACGATGATGCTAAAAGCGAAAAAAAACATTTATTGTTTGAATATTCGGTAACATACGGTAGTACATTTGAAAAAAATACGTTCAATCCCTTTGATTTCTTCAGGGTTCGGGTTGGCTTTGATTTTAAAAAAAATGAGCAGGCGTTTTTCTGGAATAATATTTACGGATTATTGTATGGTAAAAATATCATTAATCGTTCCGACAGCAGATTTGTTCTGGGCGCATTTCACGGTATAGATTATTTTTATAATTATATTTACAGACTTAGTACCCAGAGTTTAGGTCTGGGATTTATTTATGTTTCCCCTGTAAAGAACAATTTGAAAGCAAATGTTATCCTGCATTCAAATTTTGTTCCGCTTGGTGCGGTTAATTCGATTTTTCGTAGAGGACCGAACAGGGATTATGATTTCGTAATCGGAAATAAAACAATGCTCGAAGCATCACTGTCCTACGGTCCCTTAATGCTTATGCTTGAATCCGAATATTACTATTTGAAAACTATCGAAGGAGCTCCTGGTCATTCAAACATTAGTTTCTTTAATCCTAAATTGTATATTGATATATATAATGGGCTTGGCTTAGGCGTTGAATACTTAATTTACAGCAAATCCGGCACATACAAAAATTTATACGATTATAACCACAGAACAGACGAACACCGCTTATTCCTTACCTATACTCTGTAATCCCCGTTCAGTTCTCATTTTTTTTTCTCATCCGATGAACTTGTTCATCGGATGAGTATAAATTCCTTAATCTTTTTAAATCTGCGCCTATCTGCCTAATCTGCG
>JAFGII010000103.1 GCA_016929695.1 Ignavibacteria bacterium | reverse complement strand
ACCGGCAATCTTAAAATATAAGTTTTTCAAATTTAAACATTTGTATCTTGTTCGGATTGTCCTTTATTTAAATCTTTTTTGTGTTTGATTATTTTTGATTCAGTCAGGAAAACAACCTCTTCAGCTATGTTAGTGCAGTGGTCTGAGAGCCGTTCGAGATTTTTCGATATTAATATGGCATAACTCCCGGGTTTAATTAAATTCCTGTTCTGAGTCATCAGTTCAATAATGTTTCTAAAGACTGTTCTGTCAAGTTCATCAATAATATTATCAGATTTAATTACATCGTAAGCAAGTTCATGGTCGTTATTGACGAGTGAATCAAGTGTGTTTTTGAGTATAATTTTAGATTTTGAAGCCATATCAACAATACCTGAATCTGATAATAAATCTTTGTATCCGCTGAGGAATTCAGTTTTCTCCGCAATATTAACGGCAATATCCCCGATTCGCTCAAGGTCTTTGTTTATGCTCAGTGCTGCCATCCCGAGTCTTAAATCAACGGCTACGGGTTGTGTTAAAGCGAAAATTTTCTGGCACAGTTTATCTATTTTTATGTCAAATTTATCAACTTTCTCGTCTCTTTCGAGAACAGTCTTTGCGAGTTCGGGATTATTTTCAAAAACAGCACGAAGTGAAAAATTGATTTGTTCCTCTACGAGACTTCCCATTTTTATCAGTTTCGTTTTTAAATGTTCAAATTCCTCTTCTAAATAATGATACATTTTTTTGTTTTTTGAATTTAATTATTGTATATGATAATATAAATATTAATATTTATCCGAATTTACCTGTTACGTAATTCTGGGTTTCCTGCATCGCGGGATTTGTAAATATTTTTCTCGTATTATCATATTCAATTAAAACACCGTTATAAAAGAAAGCACAGTAATCGCTGACACGTGCTGCCTGCTGCAAATTATGTGTTACTATTACGATTGTGATATTTTCTTTCAGATTAAATATCAGTTCTTCGATTTTTGATGTCGATATTGGGTCTAAAGCACTTGCGGGTTCATCCATAAGTATTATTTCGGGATTAACTGCAAGTGCACGTGCTATGCATACTCTCTGCTGCTGACCGCCCGATAAACCCGTCGCCATTTCATTCAACCTGTCTTTTACTTCATCCCATAATGCGGCTTTTATAAGGCTGTCCTCAACTATTTCATCGAGAATTTTCCTGTTTTTTACTCCGTTTATTCTCGGACCGTATGCTACGTTTTCATATATTGATTTTGGGAATGGATTGGATTTTTGGAATACCATTCCGACATTCCTTCTTAACGAGACCACGTCAATTTTATTTTTATATATATTCACGCCGTCAATTTCTATATCTCCCGTAATGCGGTAACTGTCAATCAGGTCGTTCATTCTGTTAAGAGTACGGAGGAATGTTGATTTACCGCAGCCGGAAGGTCCGATCAGGGCTGTTATTTTATTTGCATATATATCAAATGAGACATTAAATAACGCCTGTACTTTACCGTAATAACTGTTTAAATTTTTTGCGGATATCTTGATATTTTTCAATTCGGATTTCTATAATGTTATGCTTCAATATTTATGTATGATAAAATTTATGTTAAATAATTATTATATTATGCCGTCTGTGATTTTTATTATTCTGTCGCATTTATTTGCAAACTCTTCATTGTGCGTTACTATAACAAAAGTCTGATTGAATTTCTTGCGCAAATCAAAAATCAGATTGATAACGGAATCTGCATTTTCAGTATCGAGATTTCCTGTAGGTTCATCGGCAAGTATGATACCCGGAGAATTTATCAGTGCACGTGCTATTGCTGCTCTCTGTGCTTCTCCGCCTGATATTTCCGAGGGTTTGTGATTTTTCCTGTCTTCTATCCCTACTATTTTCAGCAGTTGCTCGGCACGATTCTTTTCGTCGACTCCCTTTATGTAATTAGGTATTAATACATTCTCGAGTATTGTGAACTCGGGCAGCAGATGATGAAACTGGAATATGAATCCGATTTCTTTGTTCCTGAATTCAGCAAGTTGTTTATTGTTGTATGCAAATATATTCCTGCCCTCGAATTCAATTTCACCCGAATCGGGCTTATCAAGCGCTCCCATAATATGAAGTAATGTGCTTTTCCCGGCGCCTGATTTTCCTATTATTGCGACGATTTCGCCTTTATATATTTCCAGTTCTATACCCTTGAGAACTCTTAGAGTATTTTCTTTTGTTATTCTGTATGATTTTTTAATGTCTGTTGCTTTTAGTAATAATGTTCCTTTTGTCATTCTTTTTTACGGTTAAATTATTCCCATCTGATTGATTCAACGGGATTTAAGTTTGATGCGCGCAATGCAGGATAAAGTGATGCAAGAAAACACAAAACAAATGCAGCCAGCGGTACAAATATGAAATCCGAAAATCTGAGTTCTACCGGTAATGCATTTATCATATATACCGAAGTATCGAGTGTGTATATTTCGAAATATTTCTGGATTAACGTCAAAACCAGACCTAAAAATGAACCTGCAAACATACCAATCAGTCCGACTACGATACCCTCGAACATAAATATTTTTGTAATCATTTTTTCCGATGCACCCATTGATTTCAATATTCCTATATCCCTTTTTTTCTCGATTACCGTCATTGTTAGTGATGCAAGTATGTTAAAGGATGCGACTGCAATAATCAGACTTAAAATGATAAATGCAACCCATCTTTCAACTTTCAGAATCGAATAAAAATCTTTGTGCAGGTCATACCAGGTGAGTATATTGAATTTATCGCCGAATTTATTTACAAGATATTGTTTAACAGATTCGGAATTATCTATATTGTCAAGTCTCATTTCAATTCCGCTTGCCGCCTCTCCCATTTTGAAAAGTGCGCTTGCGTTATCAAATGAAATATATGCATATTTTGAATCATATTCCTTATTTTCCGAAAGAAATATTCCGCTGACGATAAACTGTCTCGTAACAGGCTCAATAAACTGTGTCAGTGCGGATTCAAGACCTGCGGGACTTATGATAGTAACAGTATCTCCGACCGCAATTTTCAGTCTGTAAGCAACAGAAATCCCCACGACAAGCCCCCCGAACTCTGCCCTGTCATTTAAATCAAATTCACCGAATCTGATTGTCTCTTTCAGTCCCGATACTTTGTCGATTAAATCACGCTCAACGCCTTTTATGAACAATACTTTATTGAAGTCATTTGTGGCGACCATTCCCTTGTTAAGTGTAAAAGGTGCTGCATATTTAATCTTTGAATTATCAATAGATGACAGCAGATTACGGTAATTTTCGAGTTTTCCGGATTTTAAAGGTTCAATTCTGATATGAGGGTCAAAACCTATTAATATTGATGTTACCTTGGAATTAAATCCGTTGAATACGGATAAAACTATTATCATTGCGGCAACGCCGATAGTAACTCCTATAATTGATATTGCGGAAATAATTGTTATGAGATTAATTTTCCGTTTTGAAAATAAATATCTTCTTGCTATGAAAAATTCCGCTTTCAAGTATGATTAATTTTATTCATCAAATACGATTACCGATTCTCTGTACTGGCGTACTTTATTGTTGTCAATTTTATTGATTAAATATTTTTCGAGTTCTTTTGTCTTTTCCTCTATGTTTTTATCGTTTTTCAGTTTCGAGATTTCATACATTACGTGCAGAACCCTGTTAATCAGTATGTGCCTTGTAATGCCCGCAGGAATTTTATATCCGTTCTTAGCCGCATTAATTACGTGATGTTTTTTAAACTTCGGGAATTCGATTAAAATTCCTTTCTTTCGGGTGTATTTCCTTAAGTCCTGATATCTGATTTCTTCTTCTGACCTGTCAAAGGGATATTTACCGAAATATAATTTTGTAAGTTTATTGAGTTCCGTTACGACGTCCTGAAAACTTTTTGGCAGATATGCGAGAATCGTTTCGTCGGAATTGATATTGGAAATAAGCATGTAATAGAGTTTGGAGTTCCGGATTTTTGAACCCTCGCTGTACTTTACAAATCTGTATTTTATTTTGTTCTTGTCGAAATATTTTATGAAAGAATCTAAGTCAATGTTGTAAACAAGATGATTCCAGTTCTTCAGTTTAATTTTTTTATTGTCATAATCAATAACCTGCGCAATCGAAAGTTTACAGCCTATATCCCTTAGAGTA
The DNA here is from genome assembly GCA_016929695.1 of Ignavibacteria bacterium. Classification (GTDB taxonomy): domain Bacteria; phylum Bacteroidota; class Ignavibacteria; order Tepidaquicellales; family Tepidaquicellaceae; genus Tepidaquicella. The sequence goes on along the minus strand of JAFGII010000103.1, from coordinate 26,290 downwards.
CTTAATCTGTTGGCACCGTCTATTAATATTAAATCATTTCCGTGCAAGCCGACAATGACGGGATTGAACAGAAATCTGTCATTTGCGATTCTGTCATAAATGTTCCTAAGCCTTTTTGTTTCGGTTGTTTCGTGCAGTTTTATGTTGCTTATTTTTAGTAATTTCAGGTCAAAAAATTTCTCTGTAAAATTTATCATTTTGTGAAGATTACCATTCCTTTCCTGTCTGTACTAATTTTTATGGTGTCGCCGGGAATGTATTCCCCCGCTAAGATTTTTTCCGAAAGGGGATTTGTAATGTATTTCTGTATGACTCTTTTGAGAGGTCTGGCACCGTATGTAATGTCGAAGCCGGCTTTGCCCAGCCAGTCTTTTGCCTCATCGGATACTGATATATCAAAATTGTTTCTTTTCATTCGCGAACGCAGAAATTCGATTTGAATGTCAACTATTTTTCTTATTTCATTCTGTGTCAGAGGATTGAAAAGTATTATTTCATCAATCCTGTTCAGAAATTCGGGACGGATTGTAGATTTGAGTAAATCCAGAAGTTTAATTCTCAGGTTGCCTATTATTTCATTCCTGTTCTCGTCATTTAAAAACTGCAGTTGTTCCTGTATGAGCATCGAGCCGATATTCGAGGTCATTATAATTATTGTGTTTTTGAAGTTCACGGTCTTTCCTTTCGAATCGGTTAACCTGCCCTCGTCAAGAACCTGCAGTAATACGTTAAATACGTCCGGATGTGCTTTCTCGATTTCATCCAGAAGAACCACGCAGTATTGTCTTCTTCGGACGGCTTCCGTTAACTGCCCGCCTTCTTCATATCCGACATATCCCGGAGGAGCTCCGATTAACCTTGAAACGGAAAATTTTTCCATATATTCACTCATGTCAATTCTTATCATGGCTTTCTCATCATCAAAAAGAAATTCCGCGAGTGCTCTTGCAAGTTCGGTTTTCCCTACACCTGTAGTACCGAGAAAAATAAATGAACCAATCGGGCGGTTTTCGTCCTGAAGTCCTGCACGCGTCCTTCTGATTGCGTTCGATACCGCTTCTACGGCTTCATCCTGTCCGACTACCCGCTTTTTAAGATTCTCTTCCATTTTAAGAAGTTTTGCCCGTTCGCTTTCAAGCATTTTGGACACCGGAATCCCTGTCCATTTTGATACGATTTCTGCAATATCTTCGGCATCAACCTCTTCTTTTAGCATCTTTTTGTCTTTCTGTATATTATTTAATTCCTCTGTCTTTGCTTGTATTAGTTTTTCAAGTTCGAGAATTCTACCGTACCTGAGTTCAGCTACTTTTGCGAGGTCACCGTCACGTTCATATTTCTCGGCTGAAATCCTTGCAGATTCTACCTGTTCTTTTGCTTCACTGATGGTTTTAATGAGCTCTTTTTCAAGATTCCAGTGTGCCGCAAGTTTATCACGGTCGGCTTTTAATTCCGAAATTTCTTTCTCAATTTCCTGTAATCTAATCTCAGTTGGGTTAATTTTGCTTTTATCCATCGTTGTTATTTTAAACCGTAATTTATGAAATTTGTCTTTTGTTTTCTATGTATTTCACAGTAAATTGAATATAAATATAATAATAAATATTTTACTTAGGATTTTAATTAAATAATATAAGCGTGGAACAAAAAGATAAATCTGAATCATCTGAAATCAAATACCTGTCGGTTAAAGATATGCCCAAAGATTTAAGACCAAGAGAAAAATTGATGAAATATGGTGCTGAATCTTTGGAGACTCATGAACTTATTGCAATTTTACTTAGAACGGGTAAAAAGGGTATGGACGTAAGGGAATTATCAAAACATTTACTGGAGAAATACAGAAAACTCGAATACCTGTTCGATGTTACTGTTCAGGATTTATTAGCTAAGAATAACAAAAAAATCGGTATAGGTCTTGCGAAAGCATCGGAATTGGAAGCCTGTTTTGAACTTGCAAAGAGATATACAAAAGAAATTTTTGAAAATGAGAAGAAAAAACTGATGGAACAAAGCAGCATAACTTCTCCTTCCGTTGCTGTAGAAGCGGTGAGAAAATTCATTACAGATTTTACAAAAGAACATTTTATTGTTGTGTGTCTTGATACCAGGAACAGGATTACCGATATATCGGAAGTATCAACAGGTTCTTTAACCGCAAGTGTTGTACATCCCCGTGAGACATTCGAGACTGCAATCAGAAAACACGCTGCGGGTATAATTGTATTTCATAATCATCCCTCCGGAGACTGCGACCCGTCAAGTGAGGATATAAATATCACAAAGAGATTATTCGAGGCGGGAAAAATACTCGGTATTGATTTGCTCGACCATATAATTATTTCTAAATCCGATTATCTGAGTATGAGGGATAGGGGATACATTTAACAATTAACAATTAACAATAAGAAATTCAGAATTAAAAATAAAAAATTCAGAATTTAATTTCTTATCCTATGAACGAAGTTCAGAGACTTTTTTTTCTGTTAGGGAATTAATAGAGGTAACAATTTTTCCTGACTCGAGTGCATAACTGTCATAAATCTGAATTAATCATTAAAGAAAAATCCAAAAAAATCACCCCAGTTTATATACTTTATTTTTGTCAAGTCCGTTAATGAATTCGTGGGAGGTCATTCTCCTTTTCCCTTCGGGCTGGACTTCCGTAAGTTCAAGCAGATTACCGGAAGTATTTACAAACAGTTTTTTATCCCTAACTGATAACATTCCCGGTTCCGAATCGGAAGGATAATTTGTTAATTCTGAAGAAAATATTTTCAGAATATTATTTTCCAAAAAGGTAAATGCAGCCGGATAAGGTGATAATCCTCTTATAAGGTTTCTTATTATTTCCGGATGCCGGTGCCAGTTTATTCTGCAATCTTCTTTAAATATTTTAGGAGCCCCTGTTGCCAGAGATTCATCCTGTGTTACAGTAATCACATTTCCGGATTCGATAATTTTCACAGTTTCGAGAACTGTCTCCGCTCCGAGCAATGAAAGTTTGCCGTGCAGTGTTCCTGCATTATCTGAATTGTCGATTTCTATTTCTTTCTGAAGTATGATATTTCCCGTGTCAACGGATTTCTCTAGGAAGAAAGTCGTAACTCCCGTTTTTTTTTCGCCGTTCATAATTGCTCTGTTTATGGGTGCTGCTCCCCTGTACTTTGGAAGCAATGAAGCGTGAAGATTAAAAGTGCCTGATTTCGGAATTGTAAAAACAGATTCGGGAAGTATTTTAAAAGCAACAACAATAATTAAATCGGGATTCAATCTTTTGATTTCGGAAATGAATAGTTCATCTTTCAGGTTATCGGGTTGAATAACGTTTAAATTATTGGCAAGAGCAAATTTTTTTACTTCTGAATACTGGATTTTTAAACCCCTGCCTTTTCTTTTATCGGGAACCGTAACTAATGCGGAAATATTATAATTATTTTGTAATAATATATCAATTGAGGGTACTGCAAAGGCAGGTGTCCCCATAAATATTATTTTCATTAATTCAGTATATTTTCTTTCGGGTCATATAACGGATAATCAGTCTCAATTTTTCCTTTGCGAATTTTCTTCAACAGGTCCTTGTTTCTCTTTATATCATCTTCATTCAGATAATCAATAAATAACTTTCCGTTGAGGTGGTCTATTTCGTGCTGCATAACCCTTGCCGGCAACCCTTCGAATTCTCCGGTATGTTCCTTCATATTCATATCAAAATATTTGAGGAGAATTTTTTCCGGTCTTAATACATCGCCTCTGACCTCGGGAATGCTTAAGCACCCTTCATTCAGCACTACTTCTCCGTGATTTTCAAGAACAACCGGATTTATCAGTATTACAGGGTCATAATTTTTATATTCTTCGACCGGTGAAATATCTATGACCGCAACAGAAACATTTTTATTTACCTGTGGAGCGGCAAGACCGATACCATCGGCATTTCTTAATGTATATAACATATTATTGACGAGTTCAAATATTTCTCCGTCAATTTCCTTGACGGGTTTTGTAACCTTTCTTAAAATATCCATTCCGTATGTTGTAATCGGCAGTTGTTTTTGCATATGAGTTGCTTTATTTATAAATTCAAACGTAGAATAATCTTATAAAGTTTCTGTCGAATTATTTACATAAATATCGCATAAATAGAATTTAAATTAAACCGATAAATATGTGACCTATGCCGGCAATTATATAAATTTTATAGTTTAATACTGATACTATTTTCGGATTTTGATATATGGTTCGAAAGCAATATTTTAAAAGTATGTTGAATGTTGAAATAAAAATCTTCATTTTATAAAGTTCTGTCTATGGGAACTTATCGCTAAACATATTGATTTTACGGTTTGAGAATTATAGCGAAGAAAATATTACGGGATTTTTGGAAGAAACTCGGTGATGTTGAACAATCATTAAAATCCTGGTATCGTGAAACACGTAAATCAGAATGGAAGAATCCGGCATATGTAAAAAGGATTTATCCTGGTGCAAGCATAATAGCCGATAACAGAGTAGTATTTAACATAAAAGGAAATAATTACAGATTAGTTGTGAAGGTTAATTATGATTTCAAGTTATTATGGATAAGATTTATAGGGACTCATAAAGAATATGATAAAATTAATGCAGAAAAAATATAATGAAAATTTCACTTATTAAAACGACCAAAGATTACAAAGCATCTTTAAAAAGGCTCGAAAAAATATTCAATGCGAAACCTGACACCGATGAAGGGAATGAACTGGAAATATTAAGCATTTTAATAGATAACTACGAAAATAAGAAATTTCCGATTGATACACCTGAACCGATTGAAGCTATTAAATTCAGAATGGAACAACTCGGATATTCGCAAAAAGACCTTGTTAAATTTATTGGTTCGAAAAGCAAGGTTAGTGAAATCGTAAACGAAAATTAAGTTTACCGGTAATACGAAATCTGAGTGAAAATTTATATATTCCGGCGGATATTCTGATAAAGGATTACAAAGTTGAATATAAGCCTTAATTTGAGTGGTAATCCGGTTTATTTCGATAAAAACAGGCTCGGTAATTTCCTTTAAATTAAGGGAAAATAATATTAAATTATTTGTTTATTATAAAAACATCTAAATTTTACACACAACAAATAAGGAGAACGAACAATGGCAGAAATCAAGCCGGGACAAATCAGAAACATAACTCTAATAGGACACGGAGGAAGCGGAAAGACCATACTTACTGAGGGTATTTTGTATACTACTGGGGCAATCAACCGTTTCGGTAAAATTGACGAAGGAAATACCGTCAGTGATTTCAACAAAGATGAAATTGAGAAACAGTTATCAATTAATTCTTCGCTTGTAAATACGACCTGGAAAGGCTCAAAAGGTGAATTATGTAAGTTAAATATACTTGACACACCCGGATATATGGATTTTCTTGGTGAGGTTAAAGCCGCATTAAGGGTAACTGATACCGCTGTTGTTCTTGTTGATGCATTTAAAGGTATTGAGGTCGGAACGGAAATATGCTTCAGATATACAAAAGAATATAATAACAATATTGTATTTGTTGTAAATAAACTGGATACCGAGAATGCAAATTTTGAGGAAACTGTTTCTCAAATTAAAGAAAGTTTCGGACCCGAAGTTGCTGTTGCTCAGTTTCCCGTTGACCATGGACTTGGTTTTCACAATATAATTGACGTTGTCAAAATGAAAATGTATAAATTCGATACGAGCGGAAAAGGTGAATATAAAATTGAGGATATACCTGCAGAAATGCAGAAAAAAGCAGAAGATTACAGACAAAATCTTATTGAAGCAATCGCTGCTGAGGACGATGTATTAATGGAAAAGTTTTTTGAAGGCGGATTGAACGAAGATGATATCCTTCAGGGTCTGAAGAATGGATTGAAAGTAAGAAAATTATTCCCGGTATTTTGTACTTCTTCCATTAATAATGTAGGTGTAAGACCTTTACTGGAATTTATATGTGATTTTTGTGAATCTCCTGTTGATGCAGGACCTGCAAAGGGAAAAAAACAAGGTGGTGAAATTGATATCATTCCTGATGTAAACGGTGAACCTTTATTATTTGTATTCAAAACTATGTCAGAAAGAAATGTAGGTGAATTTTCTTTCTTCAGGGTTTATTCCGGGAAAGTTTCCGCAGGTATGGATTTATTGAACGTTGCCACAGGTAAATCCGAAAGGTTATCTCAGATATTTTCGATGAACGGTAAAGACAGAAAGGAAATGACGGAAGCAATTTGCGGGGACCTGGCTGCTGTTGTCAAATTAAAGGATACTCATACAAATAATACGTTATGCTCAAAAAATTTGTCGGTAGAGTTGAACCCGATTCAATTCCCGGAACCGAATATGACGCTGGCGATTTATCCCAGACGAAAAGGGGATGAAGATAAAATGGCTACTTCATTACACTCATTCCACGAGGAAGACCCGACTTTCATAGCAAAATATGACCCGGATATTGCTCAAACTCTAATTTACGGTCAGGGTGAAATTCATTTGAATACTATTATCAACAGGATGAAATCTAAATATAATCTGGAAGTGGATGTTCAGGAACCTAGAATACCGTACAGAGAGACAATCCGTAAATCAGTTCAGGAAGTTGAATACAAGCATAAAAAGCAAACGGGGGGCAGAGGACAATATGGTCACGTTGTTATAACTCTGGAGCCGAAGCCAAGAGGAGAAGGATTCGAATTTGTTAATGAGATTGTCGGAGGCGTTATTCCGGGCAGATTTATACCTGCTGTTGAAAAAGGCATTATTGAAATTATGAGCGAGGGTGTTTTAATCGGTTCGAAAGTAATAGATATCAGGGTAAGACTGACTTTCGGTTCTTATCATAATGTTGACTCAGACGAATTGTCATTCAAACTTGCCGCCAAACAGGCATTCAAAAAAGGATTTAAAGATGCCAATCCCGTATTACTCGAACCGATTTATAATCTTGATATAAAATTTCCGGAAGAATTTATGGGCGCCGTTTCGGGTGATGTGTCATCGCGCAGAGGAAAAATTCTCGGTATGGAATCGGAAGGAAGACTGCAGGTGATTAAATGCCAGATGCCGCTTTCCGAAATGAGCGGCTATTCTTCAAAACTGCGTTCACTTACTCAGGGAAGGGGAACATACTCCAGAAAATATTCCCATTATGAAGACGTTCCTAAAGAAGTCGAACAGAAAGTAATCGCGGATTATGAGAAGAAAAAAGCAGAAGAGAATAAGTAAATATTAGTTAATAATATATTCAAATATTGATAAAGACAGGTTCTACCTGTCTTTTTTTATTTATAATAACCGCATAAATAATTTGGTGCCAAATATATTAGCAGGGAAAAAATTTTTCCTTTCTTATAATAATTTAATATATCATAATATCATATATATTTTAATAAAAAAAACAACAGATAAAATGAGAAAAATTGTAATTGATTTAGCAGAACTGAAGAAACTTGGAGAATTGAACCGGGACAAAAATATTAAATTCCGTATGTTTTTAAAGAGCAGAGACGGTAAAAGTTTAGATGAAAATGTGCATAAACTATATGAAAAAATATCGGAGCAAATAGATTGTACTCGTTGTGGTAATTGCTGTATTAATCTGTCTCCTCCGTTAACGAATAAAGAAATTGACATACTTTCCCGTCATTTGAACATATCAAGTAAAGAATTTGAAGATACTTATATTGAACTTGACGAAGAGAATTGCAAGTGTCTTTCAAAAATACCGTGTATTTTTTTAAAGGACAAAATATGTTCTGTTTATGAAATCAGGCCAACTGAGTGTGCCGAATATCCTTATTTACACAAAAAGGGTTTTTCTTCGAGATTGCTCGGAGTAATTGAAAATTATTCGGTGTGTCCGATTGTTTTTAATGTCTATGAAGAATTAAAGATATTGTACAATTTCAGGTAAGGGTAATTTATCGGTACTATAAAATTAATTTGTTAGATGAAATCTTCCCAAGCCGGAGCTTGGCAAGCAGTAAATATTATATGAGCCGAATTTAATCAAAAATTTTTCTATAAACGTGGCAGTACGGGGTACTGCCTTTAACATCGTAGTAATCCTGATGGTAATCTTCAGCGGACCAGAATGTTGAGGCTTTCTCGACTGTTGTCGCAACCTGATATCCTTTCCCGTTTAATACAGATATCAGACTGTCGGCAATTTTTTTCTGCTCATTATCTGAATAAAATATCGCAGTTCGGTACTGTTCACCGATATCGGGACCCTGCCTGTCAATCTGCGTGAAATCGTGAATCTCAAAGAAATATTTTGCGAGTTTTTCATAACTAACGACATCGGGATTATATTCAATTTCAATCGCTTCTGCGTGACCTGTATTGTCCGAGCAAACTTCATTATAAGTCGGGTTTTCCTTATTTCCGCCGGTGTAACCCACGGTTGTAGAAATAACCCCGTTCAATTTTTTAAAATAATATTCAACTCCCCAGAAACATCCTGCCGCAAAGATTGCATTTTTGGTTTTAATTGAATCAATATCGGGGATGAAATTCAGGGAAATTGAATTCACGCAGTGCCGTGTATTTTTTTCAGTAAATCTCTCGCCTTCGAATACGTGTCCAAGGTGTCCGCCGCAGTTGGCACAGAGTATTTCTGTTCTTAATCCGTCGGCATCCGGAATTTTCTTCACAGCACCGGGAATTTCATCGTCAAAACCGGGCCAGCCGCATCCTGAATCAAATTTGTCATCGGATTTATATAAAGGTGCATTACATCTTTTGCAGATGTATGTACCTTTGTCGTTGTGCTTGTAATACATACCCGTGAAAGGCATCTCCGTTCCTTTCTGCAGTATTACTTTCTCTTCTTCTTCCGTGAGTTTATTATATTTATTTTCCTGATTATTTTCTGTCATCTGATTTTGTGAATTTGAACATTGAAAATTTGAAGTGAAAAAGAATATAAATAATAAAATCAGAATATTATTCGGCTTCAAATACTCTGTCGTTTTCAAATTTATATTTCTTCTTCGACTTATCACAATATGCATAACCGTCTTTATCGAATTTAAGTTTCTTGCCAGCTTCGCTCAGCCATCCGACGATTTTTGCGGGATTGCCTACTACGAGTGCGTAGTCGGGTATGTCTTTCGTTACTACGGCTCCGGCACCAACGAAAGCATATTTTCCGATTGTATGACCGCATACGACTGTTGAATTTGCTCCCAGCGAAGCGCCTTCTTTCACTAATGTGTTTATATAAAATTCTGCACCTACCTGTGGATATTTGCTTCTCGGGTCAATGATGTTTGTAAAGACCATCGAGGGTCCGCAGAAAACGTAATCTTCCAGTGTAACGCCTTCGTAAACCGATACATTGTTCTGGATTTTAACAAAATTGCCTATTGTAACATTGTTTCCCACATTGACATTTTGTCCGAGAACGCATTTTTTTCCGATTTTTGAACCGGACTGGACGTGAGAAAAATGCCAGATTTTTGTACCTTCGCCGATTTCAACATTTTCGTCAACTACGGCGAACTGATTTACGTAAAAATTTTTTTCTTTGTTTTCCATATTAATTTTCTTTTAAGTTTTTAGATGCTTCTTCAAGTATTTGTAAAACTTCGAGCGCGTGTATTCCGTTTGTTAAAGGAGTTTTGTCGTTGATGACGCAGTCAAAAAAATGTTTCTGTTCTTCTTCGAGCGGCTGTTCAACCGGGAAGTCTATTACTTCATAATCTCCTTCGAATTTTTTCAGGACTCCGTTTTCTGATGTAAATCCTTTCGGATAAAATTTCAGTTTTTCCGTTTTAAGTGAATCTTCGAAAACCAGCATACCTTTATTGCCGATAACTACCATTCTCTGCTCTTTGAACGGATGCAGCCAGCTGACAAAAATGTGTGCGTGAACGTTGCTTGGGAATTTTAAATAAGTCAGAGTAGTATCTTCAATGTTTCTCTGGACAAACGAGGAACCTGCGGCGTAGATAAATACCGGTGACTGTTCAATTAAATACTGGATTACGGATATATCGTGAGGAGCAAAACTCCATAATATATTTTCTTCACTGCGGATTGCTCCTAAGTTAAGTCTGTTGCTGTAAATATACTGAATATTTCCGATTTTTACATTTCTTATTAACTCTTTCATTTTTCTTACGGCGGGATGGAAAAGCAGTACGTGTCCTACCATTAACTTCAGATTGTTTATTTCGGAAATATTTATCAGTTCCTTTGCCTCGGCTGAATTCAGTGTTATCGGTTTCTCGACCAGAATATTTTTATTATTCTCAAGACAGAGTTTCGATAACTCGAAATGCAGTTCCGCCGGCGTGGAGATTATTACGCAATTTATTTCGGAAGAATCTAAAATCGAACTTATATCCGTCGAAAAATTAATCTCGGGATTGATTTTTGTTACCTCCAGTTCGCGGAGAGGATTTAAATCGGCAACGATTTTTAAATTCTGTCCGAGCAATTTATTTGCAGTCCTGATGTGGTTTATTCCCCATTTACCTGCTCCGATAATTCCAAGTTTGATTTCGTTAAACATTTGTTAGTTATTAGTTTTTAGTTGTTGTAAAGATTCCAGAGTTTTGTTATAACTTCATCCAGGGCGGGACCGAGCAGTTCAGGGTCATCTGTCTTTGACGGTATATTTTCAAAACCAATATAAGGGACTTCAATACCGTTTATATTAAGATGAGTTTTTGTTCCGGCTGTGACTTCTTCCCAGTCAACGTTTTTGTACAAGCGTTCAAGTTTTGCATCCGGGAGTCCGTGTTCGAGAATGCTGTCGGGTTTATCGGGATTGAATCTTTTTCTATTTTTCCTCAGTGACTCTTCAAATGTAACATTTACATATAGTATGGCGGAATTTTCAAGTAACTCTTTTGACAAATGTTTAAATGCTTCTTTATATCCGCCGTGTTCAGTGCCCCTGGAGAATTCAATTAAATGTGTTATCTTTTCTTTAGTGTCCTTCAAATCTCTGACGCTTTTCTGATAATCCAGAGATATTCTCTCAATTAAAAGATGCCATAAATATTCCTCAAGGAAGTAGCCTGCTGAATCTGAATGTAATCTCGGCTTTTTGAATATTTTCTCGAGAATTGCATCCTCTTCAAACCACGTCCAGAGCATCGGAAAGTCGTCAATTTCAATTAATTCTCCAATGTGAAATCTCTTTTCCCTTTCATCAATCGGTGTATTTTTTAAGTAATGGATAATTTCCGATTTGCCGGATGCAGGTCTGCCGAGCAGTATTATCTTGTCGAATAGTGATTTCATTTTAACCCTGTAAATTATTTATATTAATAATTTGTTATAATATAAGATATCTGAAATTAAAAATAAGAATATTTTATCAATTACTCTATGCAGTTATTAAGATAATTAAATATATTCTAAATTAGATTAAAAAAGTTTAAATTTATAATATAAGGAAAAATAAATTTATAAAATGAACATTGAAAGTTTAACGAAAGAGCAGCAGGACAGAATTCTGGAATTTGGTGTTAATAAGTGGTATGTAATGGAATTATTGAAATCATATGTCGATAATCCTGATTCGGTGAATGATGAATGGAAAGATTTTTTTCAGTCTATTAATATAGAAACCTCACCTTCGGATTCCGGCATTAAAAAAGCCGGGAGGACACAAACAGAACCGCAATCCGAAAAACAGGTTAGTGCACCGAATATATTGGCAGGCGAAGATGCAGTACCGATAAGAGGAGCAGCTGCGAGAATTATAGAAAATATGGATAGCAGTCTGTCAATACCTACAGCAACATCAATGAGGACAATGTCTGCACGCGTACTGGAAGAGAACAGGAGAATACTTAACAAATATATGAAGCAGGAAGGCAGAGGAAAATTATCCTATACACACATTATAGGATGGGCTATTGTACAGGCTGTCAAAGATATTCCTGTTATGAACAACGCATTTACAATAGTGGAAAATGAACCTGTAATGATTAAACGCAGGGATATTAATATAGGACTTGCTATAGATTTAATAAAAAAGGACGGTAGCAGGACTTTAATTGTTCCCAATATTAAAAAATCCGATTCGTTGAATTTCAAGGAGTATTACGAAAAATATAATGATATAATTCTGAGAGCGAGAACAAATAAAATCGAAGTATCTGATTTTCAGGGAACGACAATATCGTTAACAAATCCGGGAACGATAGGTACGAATTTTTCAAATCCAAGATTAATGACGGGGCAGGGTACAATCGTTGCTGCGGGTAACATTGATTATCCTCCGGGATTTCAGGCAGCTTCACCCGAGGTTATTTCTAAACTCGGAATCAGCAAGATTATGAATATTACAAGCACTTATGACCACAGAATCATTCAGGGCGCGGAATCAGGATTGTTTTTGAAAAGAATGAGTGAACTGCTTGAAGGAGCGGATGATTTCTATGATAATATTTTTGCAGACCTTGAGATTCCCGCTAAACCGGTAAAATGGAGTCCTGATGTAAGTATTAACGATTTTGGCGGAATAAGGAATCTAGATGAAATTGAAAAGCAAACACGAGTTATTAAATTAATTAATATGTATCGTGTACGCGGGCATTTAATTTCAAACCTTGACCCGTTGTATCCGAGAGGTCAGTACCATCCTGAACTTGACCCTGCAAATTACGGATTTACAATCTGGGATTACGAAAGGGAATTTTCAGCAGACGAACTCGGAGGACACAGGATTGCAAAATTACGGGATATCCTGGATATGCTTCAGCAGACATACTGCAATAAAATTGGTGTCGAATATATGCATATACAGGAACCGGAAGAAAAACTGTGGCTTCAGAAAAATATGGAATCAGTCAGGAATAGTCCGAGTTTCAATTCACACGTTAAAAAAAGAATACTTTATAAATTAGCCCGGGCAGAATATTTTGAAAAGTTTATTGACAGGAAATATTTGGGACATAAAAGATTTTCACTCGAGGGTTCAGAGACGTTAATTCCCGTGATTGACTATATTTTAGAAAACGCAGCGGAAGAAGAAGTTGAAGAAGTGATAATGGGAATGGCACACAGAGGAAGACTGAACGTTCTTGCAAATATAATAGGGAAACCCCTCGATTCAATTTTCTCTGAATTTGAGGATATAGTTAATCTCGATTCGGTTCAGGGCTCGGGCGATGTGAAGTATCACCTCGGTGCGTCGGGAATTTATGAAACAATGGACGGAAATAAAATCCGGGTTACCGTGGCTTCCAACCCCTCACATCTCGAGTTTGTCAATTCTGTTGTAGAAGGTATTGTAAGAGCGAAACAAACAAACAACAGCGATTCTGAAAGGAATAAATTTATTCCTTTATTGCTTCACGGTGATGCGGCATTTGCCGGAGAGGGAATTGTAGCGGAAACTCTGAATCTTTCTCAACTGAAAGGATACAGGACAGGCGGAACAATACATATAATTATTAATAACCAGATAGGATTTACAACTTCACCGGCAGATGCAAGGTCATCACAGTATGCGACTGATGTGGCGAAGATGGTGCAGGCTCCGATATTTCACGTTAACGGGGACGACCCCGAAGCAGCAATGTGGGTTATAAAACTTGCTTATGAGTACAGAATGAAATTTCACAAGGATGTTGTTATTGATATGTACGCATACAGAAGACTCGGGCATAATGAAACCGATGAGCCGGGCTTTACTCATCCCGTTATGTACAGAAAAATCAGAAGTCACAATTCGGTTAAAGAAATCTATCAGGAAAAATTAATTAAAGAGAAAATTATTGATGCAGATGAGTTAAAACAGATTAATGATAATATTTCTAAGGATATGGAATCAGGTTACGGTAAACTTCATCAGCAGAAATATGAATTTAAAACTCATATACCTTTATCAGTTTCGGTTGACAAAGTAAATGAGTTAAGAAACAATTCGGGAACAAAAATATCCGAAGCTCAGATGAATCTTATTGCCGAGAAAATTTCCAATATACCCGATGATTTTAATTTGCATCCCAAATTGAAGAAATTTATTGAATACAGAAAAGATTTTCTTGCAAAAGAAGAAAAAATTGACTGGGCGTTTGCAGAAGCTCTTGCGTTCGGTTCATTGCTGACGGAAAATATTTCCGTGAGATTAAGCGGTCAGGATAGTTCAAGAGGAACATTTTCACAGCGGCATCTGGTTCTTGTGGATACTGATACCGGGAAAGAATTCATTCCTCTTAACTTTATAAAAAATGGTCAGGCAAAAATTGAACCTCTGGACAGCCTCCTCTCGGAAGCAGCAGTCCTCGGATTTGAATATGGATACAGCACATCAGACCCGGTAACTCTTGTAATTTGGGAGGCACAGTTCGGGGATTTTGCAAATGCCGCACAGGTTATCATAGATAATTTTATCGTCAGTTCGGGTACGAAATGGGGTCTGCCGACGCATCTTACAATGCTGCTCCCTCACGGTCAGGAAGGACAGGGCTCAGAGCATTCGAGTGCAAGAATAGAACGGTTTTTAACTCTGTGCGCAAACGATAATATGATTGTTACCAATCCTACCACTCCAGCACAATATTTTCATCTGCTGAGACGTCAGGCAAAATCAAAAGAAAGAAGACCGTTGATTATATTTACTCCCAAAAGTCTGCTGCGTCATTCTGAAGCAAGGTCTGAAAAGCCGGAATTTGTTAACGGCACATTTATGGAAGTCATAGATGACACGGCTGCCGGCAAAAATAATACTGAAAATATAATATTGACAAATGGAAAAGTTTATTACGACCTGATGAAATATAAGAATGAGAATGAAATTTCCGGAACAGCAATTATAAGGATTGAACAGTATTACCCGTATCCCTGCAAAATGCTTGAAGATATATTGAAATCTTATAAAAGAATTAAAAACATCAGATATGTTCAGGAAGAACCCGAGAATATGGGTGCATTGAATTTTCTTGCCTGCAGGTTCAGTAAAGACGATTTTATTTCGGGTAGGATATCATATACATCAAGGAAAGAAAGTGCAAGTCCCGCACCCGGTTCGTATAAAATCTTTGCCAGGACACAGAAAGAAGTAATAGAGGATGCATTTAAGTTTTAAATTAAATTAAACAAAAAGCACATAACCTTTCATTACGGAAGGGAAAACAGAGACATAATATTTCCTTGCTTTCGTATTTCTTAAATGCGATTTTGCATAATGTAAGATATCGTTTAATTCAGAAAAAAGTATAAAGCAAAAACGGGTTAAAATATTTTCTTTGAAATACATACGGAGAAATTCTTTATGAATTCAGGCTATAAATCTGTTCTATGAATACAAGAAATTTTATTTCATTTATACTAATATTATTTTTAATGGCTGAGACGTTATATTCGCAAATTGAATATCCTGCTGCCAGAAAAGTTGAACAGTCGGATAATTATTTCGGAACAATCGTAGAAGACCCGTACAGATGGATGGAGGACCTGAACTCCCCGGAACTCAGAAACTGGATAAGTGAAGAAAATAAAATCACATTTGACTATCTTGATAAAATTCCGTTCAGGCAAGAAATAAAAAACAGGATTACCGAACTTTATAATTTCGAAAAGTACGGTGTTCCGTTCAAAGCAGGGAATTATTATTTCTATTTTAAAAATGACGGACTTCAGAACCAGAGTGTATTGTACAGATTGGATTCACTTTATTCTGAACCGGAAATTTTCTTGGACCCAAACAAATTTTCCAAAGACGGTACTGTGGCACTTACGACAGTCTCCCCGTCGCGGGACGGGAAATATATGGTTCTCGGTATCTCGGAATCCGGCTCCGACTGGAATGAATTTTTCGTTATGGATATTGAGACAAAAGAGAAGTTAACGGATAATCTTAAATGGATAAAGTTTTCGGGAGCAAACTGGTTTAAAGACGGATTTTATTATAATAGATATGACGAACCACTGCAGGGTGAAGAATTATCAAATAAAAACCAGAATCAGAAAGTATATTATCATAAAATCGGTACCCGCCAAAGCGAGGATATTTTAATTTATGAAGATAAAGAACATCCTGAAAGGACATTTTCCCTGTTTTCATCTGAAGATGAACGATTTTTATATCTAAGCATATCGCAAAAAGGTTCCACGGGAAATGCATTATACTATAAAATATCATCTTCCGATATTGATTTTACGGCGTTTCCTTTCTCTGAAGATTTCAACTCAAAGTTTTCTGTGATTGATAATACGGGGGACTCGATTTATTTAATTACTAATTTCGAAGCTCCTAAAAATAAACTTGTACTGCATAATCCCTTTATGATGGGCGATGCTTATAAAGAAATAATTAAAGAAAAAGAAATTGTACTGACTAACGCAAATCTGATTGGAGGAAAATTATTTACCGAATACATAAAGGATGCAACCGAAAGAATATATATTTACAATCTTAAAGGTGATTTTGTCAAAGAAATCGGCTTACCCGCTTTAGGTTCCGTTTCAGGTTTAGGAGGTAAAAAACAGGATAAAGAAACGTTTTATTCATTTGCTTCATTTACTTATCCGACGGAAATATACAGATATGATATAGAAGGGGGAAAATCAACATTATTATTTAAACCGGATGTTAAATTCAGTTCGGAGGATTTTGTTACGGAACAGATTTTTTACGATTCGAAAGACGGAACAAGAATTCCGATGTTTATAGTATATAAAAAAGGTATGGTGAAAAACGGCTGTAACCCTACGGTTTTATATGCCTATGGAGGTTTTAATATCAGTCAGTTACCGACATTCAGCATATCAAGACTTGTAATGCTTGAATGCGGTGCTGTTTTTGCGCTTGCCAATATTAGAGGAGGAGGTGAATACGGGAAAAAATGGCATGAAGCAGGTCTGCTGCTTAACAGGCAAAATGTATTCGATGATTTTATTTCTGCAGCCGAGTATTTAATTGAAAATAATTATACTTCACCTTCGAAACTTGCTGCCCAGGGAGGCTCAAATGGCGGTTTGCTTGTTGGTGTTGTCATTAATCAGAGACCGGATTTATTTCGAGTTGCACTGCCTGCCGTCGGGGTTATGGATATGCTGAGATTTCATAAATTTACTATCGGCTGGGCTTGGGTTACCGAATATGGTTCGAGTGATGATATGGAAAATTTCATTAATTTGTATTCATATTCCCCTTATCATAATTTAAAAAGCGGTGTGAATTATCCTGCGGTTCTCGTAACTACTTCGGACCACGATGACAGAGTTGTTCCGTTACATTCATTTAAATATATAGCACGCCTTCAGGAATTGTATAAAGGAGAAAATCCGGTTCTTATTAGAGTAGAAACTGACGCGGGACACAGTGCAGGTAAACCGACAACTAAAATTATTAATGAAATGACGGATATTATTTCATTTCTCTTCTACAACCTGGGGCATAATCCGTTTTGATTATCAGATTATCAGATTGAATGATTGGTTGATTGAATGATTGAATGATTGGATGATTGGATGATTGGATGATTGGGTGAATGGGTGATTGGGTGGATGGGAGAATGAATAATCCTGATACCTTACATTATTCCTTGCCGTTAATATTTTCGTAATAATTTTTTATTTGGTTTAATGATTCGGAGGTGTTATCTGTATTTATTTTAAACAGCGGAGTTTTCGGTTTCACCTTGTATTTTTTGTCGTAATATTCTTTGAGCATAATTTCTGTAAATTCGCTGACATTTGCATTAGTCAGATGAAATAATGTTATTTCATAAATTTTATTGCTTAGTTCTTTCCTGAAAAACTTTTCCTTTTCCCTGAAAACAGTCAGCATAGGTTCAAGTCCTCTGAGGTCATTACCAAAATAGTCATTTACAATTCTTTCTACCCTTGATTCAAATGATGATTCAACCAGAATGCAGTGTGAAGAATTTAACTTATTGAACAATATTGCGGGAATTAAAAAATCACCTACTTTTTTACTTTCACTTTCAATGAAAAATAAATTTTTAAAATTATGTGAATTAATGCCGGAAATTATTTGAGCGTAAATATTATTTTCAAATGCCGATTGATTTTTAACTGCGGGCACATCTTGTATGAGGTAGGGGACGTAACCGAAAAGTGAAGAGTAGTGTCTTGCTGCAAGTTCAAGGTCTATTGTCGGGTATGATTTCGAGATTAACCTTATTATTTCGGTTTTTCCGGAACCCGTTAATCCTGTAATTTCGGTAAGACTGTAAGGGAATACGTTTTTATTCCAGAACTTATTCACGGCTCTTCTGTATGATTTAATACCTCCTGCCAGTGTTTTGCATTCATATCCAAGGTCGTATATTAATTTAGAAAGATACTTGCTTCTGCCGCCCCCTCTCCAGCAGTAAACAAATATTTCCTTTTTCCCTGCTTTGTTTGAGGAAAGAAAATCTTTTAATTTTTCCGTCTTGGGCTCTGCATATTCAATTGCAAGTTTAACCGCGGCAGTTGAAGAATATTTCCTGAATACAAGCCCGACATTATGCCTTTCATTGTTATTAAGCACCGGAAAATTTAAAGAGGACGGAATTGAAGTTTCTTCATATTCTTTTTCGGTGCGTGAGTCTATGAGCAGTATGTTATCTTTTTTATATATGACCTCAAGTAGATATGTGATATCAACTTCTCTTAAAATATATCTTGAAAAAATATCTTTCAAAGATTGAACTGAATCAGGCGGGAAACTCCTGACATAATTAAAAAGGTCTTTATCGGTTTTAAATTCCATTTCAGAAATGAAATATTATTGTCCCTGCTTTTATTCCTGTTTTCGGTTCTTCCGCATAACCGACAATCCGTGATTCGGTATCCCCGGTTTTGTGCAACATTTCCAGCAGATTCAAAGCATCATTACTGTCCAAGGATATCAGAAGACCTCCTGATGTCTGAGGGTCATATAGTAAATGTTCGGTTTTTAAATTTATTTTTCCTTCGTTAACAACATAGTCCTGCGTGTAGATTCTGTTAGACTTATCTCCGCGTGTCAGCATGTTTTTTTCTATAGCGTGCATTGTGCCCTCAAGCAGTGGCAGTTTTTCAACTTCAATATGTAACACAACGCCTGATGCCTTCGCCATTTGCATTGAATGCCCTGCTAGACCGAATCCGGTAATATCAGTACAGCCGTTAGCATCGAACTTTATCATCGCTTCCGCAGCATATTTGTTCAGTCTTGTCATTGAATTAATCAGACCTTTATATACTTCTTCATCGAGTTTGTCATACTTGATGCAGTTATTTAATATTCCTGTCCCCAGACCTTTTGTAAGAATCAGTCTGTCGCCGGGTTTAACTGTATGATTGCCTTTAATATTTTCCGGATGTATGTATCCTGTAACTGCAAGACCGTAGACGATATTAGGATTATCAACTGTATGTCCGCCGATAATCACGCATCCTGCTTCTTTTGCCTTTTCATTTCCGCCTTTCAAAATTTCTTTCAGTATGTCAAGGTTTTCTTTTTGCGGGAATATCACTATATTCAAAGCATTCATCGGGATACCGCCCATGGCATAGACGTCGCTGAGCGAATTTGCAGCCGCTATCATACCGAACGTAAAAGGGTCATCAACAACGGGTGTAAAAAAATCTGTTGTATGTATTAATGCGTAATCGTCATTCATTTTATATACTCCCGCATCATCGCTTCTGTCAAATCCGACTAAAACTCTTTCATTGCTGTACCAGCATATATCCTTTAAAGCATCAGAAAGCAGATAAGGGAATAATTTAGCGGCACAGCCCGCAGAAGTTACCATTTGTGTTAATCTTATTTTTTCTTCATTTTTTAACATATTTCAGGATTAAATTTATCAACTGCTGTTTTGTAAATGGTTTTGCGAGGTAATCGGTGAATCCCTCGGATAAAAGTTTTTCCCTGTCGTTGTACATTGCATAACCCGTTACAGCTATAATCGGGATATTACCGTATTTTTTTGTCTTGAAAATTTCTTTAGCGGCTATAATTCCGTTCATTCCCTGTCCGAGATTAATGTCCATTACTATTATGTCGTAACTTTTTTTAAGAATCAGTTTCAGTGCCTCTTCACCGGATGTAACGCTGTCTATCGAACATATATCATTTAGAAATATTTCGACTATGTTTATGTTTGATAAATTATCTTCGACAAGAAGCAATTGCGGTTTTTTTCTTTCTGGTTTATAACCGTCTGTCTTTTTCATTTTCCTGATTATTTCTTCGTCACGGGATTTATAATATTTCAGATTTTTATCGGTCAGCAGGGGTATGTATAGTATGAACTCCGAACCTTTGAACGGTGTGCTTTCAATTGCAATTTTTCCGTCCATCAGTTTTGCCATATAAGAAGAAACAGTTAAGCCAAGTTCGGCACCTTCTTTTTTTCTAATCCCTTCTTCAATATCAGACCCGGATTCACTAAAAATCAAATCCGGTTTATCTTTATGTATCCCTTTACCTGAATATTTAATATTAAGCAGTGCATAAAGTTTCTCATCTTCCTTCACTTTTTCAAATTCAGTTTTTATATATCCTTTATCCGTGAACTTGACTGCATTATCAAGAAGATTTTCGATAATTTCTATAAGCATTAAAGGGTCACACTGTACGATTATATCGCCGGAAATTTCTTTTCTAAGAAATTTCAGTCCTTTTTCTTCTGCCTGAGTCTGATATTCATTAATGATTTCTTCAACCAGCGGAATAAAATTAATCTTCTGAATATTCGGTTTTACTTCATTTAATTCAAGTTGTGCGAGTTTCAGGATGAGACTTAGTGTCCTTAATAATATTTTGCTCTGCTTTCTTATGTCTTTTAAAATTTCTTTCTGCCATTCGTCTTTAATTTCATTATTCAGAATTTCGGTAAAGCCGAGAATGCTTATCAGCGGTGTCCTGAATTCAGAATGCAGATTTGAAAGAAGTGAATATCTCAGCCTGTCCGATTCTTCAACTTTTTCTTTCATTAATTTTAACTCTTCGTACGCACTTTTTATCCTGCTGATATCGGAACTAATTGCAATGTAGTTTGTAATGTTGCCTGTATCATCTTTTATGGGAGATACGGAGCCGTATAAATAAAACAGTTCACCGTTTTTTTTCTTATTGAGAAATTCACCGTACCAGTTTTTTCCCGAAGTAATGGTTTTCCACAAGTCTTCGTAAACAGCGTCATATTCATCGCTGGCTTTTAAAATATTTGGATTTTTCCCGATTACTTCTTCTTTAGTATAACCTGTGACGGAAGTGAATGCGGGATTTGTGTATTCGATTCTTCCCTTTGTATCTGTTATGAATATTAAATCGGATGTTTGTTCTGCTACTCTCGTAAATTTATTTATTACGGATTCGTTTTCCTTCATTTCGGTAATATCAATGCCGAATGCGAGTATTCCAAGTAATTCACCGTTCCTTTTTACTTCACTGTTGCGCCAGGATACTAATTTCTCATTCCCTTTTTTTGTAAGGATTTTACTTTCCATATAATCGATTGACATACCTTCTTTTGAAAGAAAAGCATTGAATCGTTCGTAAACATTCGGATATTTCTTTCTGGGGACGATAGTATCAAAGTAATTTTTCCCGATAACTTCTTTGGATTTATATCCTGTTATTTCTTCTGCTTTTTTATTGAACAATATTATCTTGCCTTTAACATCCAGATTTATAATCATTATATTCGCAGTGTCTATTAGATTGCTGATGTATTCCTTGTGTTCCTGCAGTGCTCTTTCATTTCTCTTCCTGTCTGAAATGTCCGTAATTACTCCGATGATGCCCGCTATATTTCCCTCAAAATCATAAAAAGGTGCTTTAGTTAAAATTAAATCAGTTTCTTCCTTTTTCTTCCTGTTATATGTGCTGTATTCGTAATTTTTAGTCTTTCCTGTTTTAATTATGTCTAAATCCATTTTATTAAATGTAACGGCATTTTCATTTTTGTGAATATCGAATACGGTTTTTCCGATTATGTCTTTTTTCTCGCAGCCGTAGTATTCAGAACAGGCAGTATTGCAATTTACATATTTCCCCGCTGTATCTTTATAAAATACGGGAATCGGAATTGAATCTGTCAGGTACTCGGTAAAACGACTTTGTTCTTTTAATAAATTTCCTGTTTGAATTTTATCGGTTATATCCTCCGCCATCTCGATAACATATTTCACCTTGCCTTTTTTATCTTTTAAAGGAATTGAGATTAATCTGAAATTTATTGTACCTTCGCAGGAGGGAGTCTCGGTTATTGTTTCATAATTTTTCCCGTCTTTGAATGTTTTTAGAACCGGGCAATAATCGCAGGGTTTGGTTCTCGGAGGATTATTGTATAGTTCATAGCAGGTGTATATTTTATCGTCTTCCAGTTTCGGAAAATATTCCTTCATTTTCTTGTTTGTTCGGATAATTTCCATTCTTGAATTTATAACCGCCATTCCGATATCGAGCCCGTTTATGAACTGGTAAACGACTGGATTATCCAGCGCAAGTTCGACTTCGTCTGTATTAAATAATTCGGTAAGTTTTAAGATTAAAAAATATTCTTTCTTAGTCTTTTGATGGACTGATATATCCGCTTCCGTTATTTCATTGTCTGTATTTAACGTAATTTTTATTGCTTTATTTTTCGAAAGCAATTTGTTGAAGATTTTTTTCAGGTCTGTTCCTTCTGCGGTTTTAAAATTCCGCAGATTAAAAAATTTTAGTTTATTATCGTTAATTCCGAATAATTTTTTAAATCTCCCGTTAGCATTATGAATGTTACCTTTATTATCAACCTCAACAATCGCATCAGAAAGTGAATCATATATTTCAAAAAATATTCTTTCAGAATCCTGGAGAGACGATAAATTCACTTTCAGTGATTTAATTTCCTTTAATAATTCTGTTTTTTTTAGGTTACTATAATCCATATCCGGAAAATTAATTTCTGTTTTTAAATTGCGGGTAATACTACTGTGAATGTTGTGCATTCTCCCGGAATGCTTTCAGCCGAAACAGAACCGTTGTGAAATTCTACCATTTTTTTAACAATTGTAAGTCCTAAACCGATTTTTGGAACATTACTGTCTAATTCTTCGGTTAATCTGCCGAAATCTTTGAAGAGATTATTAATTTTCTCTTCGGGAATTCCGGTACCTGTATCGGATATTCTGATAGTGCACATTTTCTGAACTGTATCGTCAAATTTTTCGATATTTACTGTTATACCTCCTCTGTTAGTATGTTTTACGGCATTGTCAATTAAATTGAAAAATATCTGTCTAATCATTCCCGCATTTCCGTTTATTTTTATCGAATCGGGTTTAATATTTATATTCAGGTACAGATTTTTTGATAATATTACTTCCCTGAATTTTTCTATGGTTTTATTAATCTCTTTAATAATGTCAATTTCCTTTTTTTCCTCTTTGTCGTCAATATAAGAAAATTGCATTAATTTTATTATGAACTCGAGTGTCTGATGCAATTTGTCTGCGGCATCTCGTATTCCGGCAATCATATTTTTATGACTGATAGCGGTTATTTCTTCACTTAATATTTCCGAATATCCGAATATTGCATTTAAAGGAGTTCTGAATTCAAGGCTTAAGTTTGAGAGAATATGATTTTTCAACTGATTAGTTTCTTCAATCAGAATGTATGCTTTTGATAACTCCTTCTGCATTTTTTCAAATCCTGTTATATCCTGTTTAAGAATTATATAATGCGTTATCTCGTTGCGGTTGTTTTTAACAGACGAAACTATGAAGTATTCGTAATATTCTTCTCCGTTCTTTTTTTTGTGTTTCCGTTTGCCTTCGAACCTGCCGTCTCTTATCAGAGTTTTTTTAAATTCCCCCTTTAAAAAATCGTCACGGTTAATCAGTAAGTTTATATCCGTATTATTTTGTAATTCGTTTTTTGTGTAACCCGTTATTTCACTGTAAGTTTTATTTGTATAGATTATGCGGAATTTATCATCGAGAATTAATACTGCAACGGGAACGCTGTCCAGTATATAATTCAGCCTTTGAATGTCTTCTTCAGTTTGTTTCCTTTCGGTTACATCAACTAATATTCCTGATGTATAGTATTTATTTTCATCGGTAAAAAACTTGGATTTATAATCTTCAACTAATATATATCTGTCATTGCTTTTTTTTAACCTGTATTGAAGTTTAAGATTTTGTTCCTTTGATTTTTCCCATTCCGAGACCTTCTTTTTATAAACGGAAACATCTTCCGGGTGGATTAGATTTTCCGGTGTAACTTTTTTTGAAAGAAATTGTTTTGCGGCAATGCCGGTTAGGTTTTTTATGTTTTCAGAATAAAAATTACTTTCAGCACCGGTTTCGTAAAGAACAATGCTGTTTATATTGTGTAAAATAGATGAAAGTTTGGAATTCACGGACTGTAATTCCGTCTGTGATTTTTTCCTCCGTGATACATCGGATGAAATGCCTATGTAACCTTTATATTCACCGTTATTATCATAATAGGGTATTCCGCTGATTTCGAGAGTAATCTGTCTGCCGTTTTTATGCAGAAATTCGCATTCATATAATCTGAAGACCTTTCTGTTTTTCGATATGTCTTCGAGATATGGAATCGCTCTGTTAATTTCAAATTTCGGCATAATCTCTCGTGGCTTTTTGCCGTATAATTCTTCAGGCATATATCCAAGGACGTCGAATACTTTTTGTGAGGTGTAAGTGAAACATTCTTTTTCATCAATTTCCCATATCCAGTCGGAAGCGATTTCGGTCAGACTCCTGAATTTCTGTTCGCTTTCTGATAATGCTATTCTGCTTTTTTCCATTTCCGTAATATCATACAGGATTATTATTAGTCCTTTGATTTTTCCTTCTTCGTTATATGTATAACCCCAGTGAACTTCCGCCGTTATTTCCTTACCTGCCTTGTTATCAAAATTTAATATTAAAGGTTTTGGGTCAGGTAATTTTTTTATTATATCCAGAAATACTTCTTTTGTTATGCCCGCTTTGCTTTTATCAGATGTAAAATCCCATATATATTTATTGATGATTTCATTCAGTGAATATCCCGAAGACTTTAAAACGGCTTCATTTACGAAAAGGATTTTACCGTTCAAATCAACTTCGTGTATTGAAATGGGAGAAAGGTTCAGGAGGTCTTTGTAACGTTTCTCGCTTCTTTTAAGTTTCTGTTCAATTTTGTGCCGGTATGTGATATCAAGTATATTTCCCAGCAGTGCTTTCTTATCGTTAAAAATGCTGAAACCCGCGAACATTTCAATAAATATTTCAGAGCCGTCATCTTTTCTTCCTTTGAGTTCGATACTGAAATTCTGAATAATGCCGTTGTAACATTCATCAATTTTCCGGTTTAACTCTTTGAGATAAAAAGAATCAATTATGTCCTTGAATTCCGTTTCTTCTGTACTTTCCGGCAAACCGAAAATATCCCTGAATCTTGAATTAAAATATATTATCCTGCTGCCCTGATGAATGAAGACGCCTGTAAGTGAATTTTCGATTAACGACCGGTATTTTTCTCTGTTGAATTTTAACCGTTCATCTTTTTTAATTATCCTGTTTTTTATTATTGAAATCAACTGCTCAAAATTAAAAGGCTTTATTATATAATCGTCTGCGCCGAGATTCATTCCTTTCTGAAAATCCTCCAGTCCGATTTTAGCAGTTAGAAAGATAAACGGGGTTTGTGAATATTCGGGTATGGAGCGGATTTCCTGAAACAACTGAAATCCGTCGAGTTTTGGCATTGCTATATCGCATAAAACAAGGTCAGGTAACGATTCTCTGAATTTCTCCAGTCCCTCCAGTCCGTCACCGGCAGAAGTTACATCAAAGTCACATTCTTCAAGATATTCGCAAATGTTATCCCTCAGGGTTATATCGTCTTCTACAACAAGGATTTTCTTTTTATCACCGGTGAGATTCATTTAACACAAACAGATTTAAATGATTTAGTTTACAAATTTTATTTTTGAAATTAATCAATCAAATACTAAATTAATATGGAAAATTAAATCTTCAATCGAATCCCGCCTTCGCGTTTATTTCTTCATTCAAAATTCAAAATTCATCGTTGCGTCCTTGGCGCCTTTGCGGTTATTATTTCTAATTCATAACCCGGTCAAACCGGAACCAATAACCGTTACTACGCTGGAGCGTAGTAACGAGAGCAGGGCTCACTTTTGGTTCCA
Organism: Ignavibacteria bacterium; assembly: GCA_016929695.1. GTDB lineage: Bacteria > Bacteroidota > Ignavibacteria > Tepidaquicellales > Tepidaquicellaceae > Tepidaquicella. The sequence continues at coordinate 139 of JAFGII010000103.1, read as the reverse complement.
ATGCTCCGGCGTTGGAACCAATTCTTTGCCATTTTGCACAGAATTTAAAAACTAATGGAATAACCCGGTCAAACCGGAACCAAACATTTCGAATTTCCCGCAAAGACGCAAAGAGGCAAAGACCGCAAAGAAATATATT
>JAFGII010000102.1 GCA_016929695.1 Ignavibacteria bacterium | reverse complement strand
TAGTAAAATTATTGAAAAAAATCTCTGTGTTTGAAAATATAATTTTTTCAAAAGCAAATATATCCCTACTTTTTCAGTAAACCCTAAATAAAAAAATGAAAAGACCCAATAAAATGTAATTTACTTTTTTCATAAGTTTTTATTTTAAGTTTATGAAACAATATAATTCAGTTTTCAAATTTCAAAGAACAGTACTTTTTATTCACACCCAATCATTCAATCACTAATCACCATTCATCCAATCATCCAATCCTTTATACTTTACAAACTTGTCATTTGGTAAGAACAAATTTTTTAGTATCACTAAATCCGTCAGTTGTCATCCTGTAAAAATATACTCCCGAATTTAATCCGCTTCCGTTAAATGAAACCACATACGTTCCCGCCTGCAGATATTCATTCACAAGAACCGCAACTTCTTTCCCTGTAATATCATAAACACTTAACTTCACCATCCCTGCCATTGAACATTGCACATTGAACATTGTAGATTGATTAAAGGGATTCGGGTAATTCTGCTCAAGCGCAAACTTATCAGGAATTTCAGTGCTTATCTTCTTTATCCCGTAAATTGTCTCATAGGCAATCGAATGATTAAATGTTTCATTCACAAACTGTGGAGCCACGAGTGTTGTTGCCGCCGCATTCGGATGGCTGTCGTGGGGGTCTGAAGCATACATAAGGAGCATATAACCGTTTGCATCCGTCAGTTTCGAAAAGAAATCAAAGACATATACATTTGCCGGAAAGACGCCGAATACAGGGTCAAGTCCTGCCGCAAGTGTATCCTTAGCCCATTTGCAGAATCGCTTTGACCACATTGCGGCATTCGCATTTGTTTCCAGAGGAACAAGCGGAGCATTTGTCCATATTACAAAAAAATTCTGCGGATATAATTTCATTTTATTGATTATATGCCGCCAGTGCCATTTGTAATTATAAATGGTTTTGTAATCCGGATATAATGTATCCGCTGGCTCGCCGACTCCCTCAAGTGCGGAAGAGGGGAAGCAGGATTTAATCATAATTATTCTGTTTCCGCTGAAGTAACTCGAAATATTTTCGGGAGTGTTTGTTTCAAATATCTGATGCCATTGATGCCATTCGTTATCGTAATTAACCGGAAACCACATTTCATTCATCGTTACCGCATTTGTTCCCGTATATCCGTGTGAATTGTTATAGATGGTCATCTGCTGCGGCACGCTCGTACTGCTGCCGTTCGGACCCCAGATGCATTCGCCGGTCGAATGATGAAAAAATCTTCCGCTCCGGAATTTTAATTGAGCAGGTGATTCAACCGATATAAATAAAATGAAAAATGAAAGGAGTAGCAATTTCCTCATTTAAAACCCGTCCTTCGATTGCGTTATGAAAAAATATTCATAACTTTCTTTTTTTACTCCCTGTACAGTAAGTGCAGCGGTCAGGAAGATATTTATAAAACCTGTTAATTGAGTTTTAAAAAATCATCTTATACCTGTATAGGAATGTAAACTTAAATTAAAAAAGTCTATTCTCAATAAATTCAATCGTAATTTTAAAATAAATCATTGAATTTAAAAAAACAACGTTTAATTTAATGAATATAATAAAAATTTATTGCATTCAAAAAACCAAGTCCATAGGATGTAAACCTTATTATCCAGAAAGAAAAATACACACGAATAAAATTTTAACAAAACAATTTTTGAAAACCTCATTTGATATGATTCGTTCATTGGACGAGGAAAAAAAACAAATTTACAGCAACACCGCAGACTAAGAAAAATTCTTTGCGTCCATAGCGTCTTTGCGGTTTATCATTTATCGCAGCGCAGTAAATTACTCAACGTTATTCATAATTCTCCTCCGATGAACTTAGCTTACCGGATGAGGTTGGAATATTTTCAGAAAGTGATTCCGAAATTTTCTACAGTCCAGCCGCCCTTAATTTTAATGTCATCAGTATAGAAGAAAAATTTTTCGGAAGGTGAAAAAGGTGAATATGCACCAAAATCATAATAACCGTCTTCATCAGCATCTTTAAAGGCGAACAAAGTATAATCACCTTCAGATAAATTCAAAAAATCACATTTGTTTTCATTTATGAGTTCCCTTTTCAAAAATGCAAATTCGTCAGTTTTATTTATAAGCAGAATAATATATTTTTTTTCCTCTTCCGTTCCGGTAAGTATGGTTTTTAAATTTCCAAATTTCCTTTCCGCCTGAGTTTTAAATTCAATTTCCTTAAAGTAATCCTTCGACTGAGATTTAACATCAACTGTCAGGATATAAGACCTATCGGGAAGAAGAAAATTCTGAACCGTAACTCCCAGCAAGGAATCATTATACCAATTGAAATTTAAATAACTTTTCTCCCTGCTTTCTTTAAGACTAAGGGATATGGAATTAACTATATCGAATAAAGGGACAGTATTATTTTTAAAATAAAACATAATACAGGGATTCAGATTTACAGATGATTCATTTTCCGCAAGTGATGAATACAAATAATCAACTGTGTCCGTTTTTAATTTTTTTAATAAATAATCGAATCCTGAGTTTGAACTTCTGTACTTAACTTTTTGTGTATCAACTACGGTGTAAATATTACGTGTGATATAGTCAGGGTTAATATCCATAAGAAACTGCACATAAGCAGGAGGTTCATTTTCGATTATCGTAACAATACTGTCGAATGATGATATAAACTCAAAGGTCTTATCGTATTTAAAATTTCGGTCTGCATCGAGCAGTGCAAAAACAATATATTTGCCTTCCGGTAAACTTAAAAATTCAAATGAACCGTCGCTGTTCACGGGCAGAATGAAATCCGGGTCATCGGTTTCAGGATTTACATCTCCTTCGTCATAAACTTTATACGCAGTCATTACAACATCTCTGAAGGGATTTTCGATTTCACCTGCTCTATTGAAGTCAAATACTTTTCCCGAAAGTTTTCCCTTATCAATTTTGGAGCCGGTTGCAAAAGCGAAAGAAAAAGGTTCAGTAATCTGATTCCCGCCTCTGAGGTCTTTAAAACTTTTTCCTACAGTAATAACGTAAGTCCTGTTCGGTTCAAATCCTCCAACGATAGATATTTCAACTGATTTTCCGCTCCAGCCGAATATAACTTCCCCTTTCGGTTTAGGAGTAATAACAAGTGCATCCCTAAAAGACCTTCTATCTACATATTCATCAAATTCAATTTCAATTGTTCTTCCTTTAAAATTCAAAGTATTATTCGCCGGTGAAAATTTTATAATTTCAGGAGGAATCTTATCATCCTCGCCTCCTGAGGGCGGCTGCTGCACGGCACAGGAATTAATCATCACAAATAGAAGCACAAGGAAATAAGTTATACAAATAAATTTATTCTTCATCTTCTCTCTTATATAAATTAAACCTGATGGAAACTTTAGTTCCTTTGCCGGATTTGCTCTGTATCTGAATCTCAGCCTTCATATCATCAAGTGATTTTTTTGTTATCGCCAGACCTAAACCCATCCCTTTTGATTTAATCGAAAAATTGGGTTCGAAAAGTTTTTTTAACATATCGGGCTCAATACCTTCTCCGTTATCAGAAATTTCTACAATTGCGAATTCACCCATTTCATAAGATTTAACAATTATTATTCCTTTATCGTCTATTGCCTGTATGGAGTTTTTAAGAAGGTTATGGAATACGCGGTTTATTTCCTGCCTGTCCGCCATAACAGATAATTCTATACCGGATAATTCTTTTTTGAATTCAATATTTTTATGTGAGGTATATAAAGAAATAACTTCTTCAAGAATTTCATTTACATTGAGCGGCTCATAATCTCTCGAAGGAAGTTTTGCAAAATTTGAGAATTCAGTTGCAATCCTGTTGAGTTTATCTATTTCATTTGTAATCAGCCGTTCAGTTTTATCGAGAATTGAGTTAAAATCTTCGCGGGATTTTGTTCTATAGGATTTCTTCAGATGCTGAATTGATAATTTCATCGGAGTCAGGGGATTTTTTATTTCGTGTGCAACTCTTCTGGCAATATCCCGCCAGGCGGCTTCCCTCTCCGCCCGTTTTAACTCTTCTTTTGACTTTTCAAGTTTCTTGGTCATATCATTGAAAGAATCAACAAGACTCCCGATTTCGTCGGTTCTGTTCTTAATCTTTATTTCCACGTCGCTTTCTCCCCGTGATACCCTGTCTGCGGCTTCTTTTAATTCAAGAACGGGTTTTGACAAACGTTCCGTAAAGAAAGTGACAAGTCCGAGTATAAAGAAAATCACCAGTATATACGAACTGAAAATGTACGTTAAAGTTTCCGTCAGTTCCTCACTTATTTCATTTTCCCTGTACACTGACAGAGAGGATATAATGCCTTTTATTTTATTTTCATTGTCAAGAACCGGTTTATATCCTTCTATAAAAGTGAGGTCTCCTGCAGACTGGTTTTTTATAAAATACTCCTTCCGTAAATTCAGAATATTGTATTCGGCATCCGCATCAATTCTTGTATCGAGCAAATCGGAAGTATATAATTCATCATTAGTAGTCGTTACAAGTTTATTATTGACAAATATGTTGAAATTTTTATCTGTTTTAAGGAAATATTTACCGAGAAGGACTTCATAACCTGCATTTAAACTGTAGGTCTGCTGTTTTGACACATCTGTTTTTCCCGCAGTTCTCAGAAGCTCGCTGACTAAATTCAAATCAGAATGAATAAGGTCCCGTGTATTCTGGTCGTTTTTATTAATCAGAAACGCCCTTGAATAAACTCCAAGAATCAAAATTGGTATAACTGAAATAGCCAGAAATGAAATCAGCAATTTGCTTCTGAAATTAATTTTAATGTTTTTGATTTTATAAGCGAAGATAATACCGTAAATAAGATATAATAAGAACAGAATCAGAATTCCAAGTAATATATATTTAAGATAGAAAAACGAGACTACGGAAAAATCAAATTTTTTCACACTGATAGTGTATATTCTTTTTAATCCTTTTTCAAAAGCATCGCCTTCAATATTTTCCGGTTCAGACAGGATAAAAAAAGTTTTATATCTTTTATTTTCATATTCCATATCTTTCCACATCCTGCGGTTACCGGTTGAATCAACGTACTGCAGAAATCCATTCAAATATAATTTAACTTCCTTGGAAATTTCATCTTCAGAAGCGGATTCAACTTCATTATTTATAAATTCCGTTAATATCGGTCTGGAAATAATCTTTGTCAGCAAATTATCCTGTGAGTATGGTTTAAAAAACTGCTGTGAAGACTGCCGGACAATATTTTTTATATCCGACTGAAGTACAATCATAACAAAACCGAGGGGGCTATGTGATATTCCTCCTTTTAACCTGCTGCCTTCAATTGCAGTAATGCCGACATAATATTTATCTCTGGAATTTTTAATTATCCTGACATTCTCAAACGCAATCGGATAATATTCAAAATCACCTTCAGTTTCATAATTTTCATTCGTATAAAGTGTATCGGTAGATTCAATTGAAATGTCAAAATCATAAGGTTTATTAAGTATTTTCCCGGTTACAAAATTTACGATACTATCGGTATAAAGCATTGAAGGATTTATATTAAAATCCGATAATACCTTTTTATTTGAATCAATAATAATAAACAGTGAATTAAAGTTTTCCGAACTTATTCTGCTCTCACTCCATAAATGATATGCAAGTTTCGGAAGGCTGTTCTTATCCTTAATAAGCGCTTCCAAATTTTTATTCTGACTGTTATTTATCAGTTCATTAGATATAAGAAAGACCGCTCTGTCCTCTTCCTGATTTGTCAATGTTTTACCGAGCAATTCAAGAAACTCCGGTTCTTTATCATATAATTTCTCAAGCATCAGTAAAGGCGAAATAAAAACACTTATCAGTGCAATCAACATAAAATTTCTGAAAGTAAACAATCTGAAATTTCTTTTCAGGAACGAAAATCTGTGGATGTAATATGCAAAAAGAAAAACGAAAATTATGAAAATTTCCCTCGTTAATACAGACAGTTCAAAATCCGCAATATAATCCAGAGAAAAATTAACAACCGTGAATATAATAAAAAGGAATAATATTGAAAATCTTTTCAGAGCAGAATTCGTCAGTTTATTTTTTATTTTAGAAATTAGAATAATTAAAACCGAACAATTGAAAAAAAGTGAGGCAAAAGAAATTATAAGCAAAATGGCAAATATGACGAAGAGAACTTCCGAAGAAAGCAGGCTTGTTTTGTCAAGGAAGTTAATATTCGAATCAGATATAATTCCTTCATACAATGTCCCCGTAACGTGGAAAACAGCAAAGAATAAAACAAGAGCAATAAGAAGATAAGAAACGATATAAGACACAGATTGATATGTCTTTTCCATTCTTCTTGGATTGAATATAAATTCTTTAGACGAATAGATATTTGCGGAATAAATAATAATAAAAAGCAGGAGGATAAGCGAAACGAATAAATCACCAACGGATTTCCCGAATCCCAGAAAACCCGAAGAGGCAAAATGCTTTGGCGAGAACAGATTAGTTGCGAACAAACCTGAGGGAAAATACAATTTAAGCCAAAGAATTCTGATTAAAAACAAAATCACAGAAAAAACAATTACATTAACAAAGAGATACTTATCTTTGGTTTTCCTGCTGAAAGAAAAGAACAAACCCAGAATACAAAGGGCAAACAGAAAAGACAGTGAAGCATTGATTTTTGAGGTAAATTCACCGAGTTTTAATCTGTAACTTTCCCTGTCAAATCCCTTAACATCAATTCTTCCAATAACGGTATTATCAATACCCGTTAAATCAACCGAATAATTATACTGAAGAACATCACTCTGCCCTGCTATCGAAGAGAAATAGCCGTCTGTAGAAATTAAATCAATATTAGCATCAATTTTATTTCTGACTTCTTCAGTAAATCCAAAGCCCGAAAAGAATTTATTCCTTATTTCAGATTTGACATCAATCAGACTTGCAGTAACCGCTACACCCGATACTTCGCCAATATTCTGCGGATGATATACCGGCGAGTAAATCATCAGATACGTATAGAACCCTGTTTCCTTAATGACCGAAAATTTGTTCCCGCTTATTACTTTTTGAAGACGGAGATTATCAGGATTAAGCTGTTTCCCTCTGAACGCCAGAAGGTTTAATCTTTTATCATATATCTCGTACGGAACGTCATCGTCGAGATGCATTTTTCTTATTATTTCATATAAACCCGTTCCGTCTCCATTTTCAGTACGAGCCGTCACATCGGGATTTTCCGATATTCGTGAAGATATTTCTGACAGTTTATTCTGATACCTTTCAAAAACAGAAATACAGGTTTCTGAAGATGACCTGATATTATTTTCGAGAATTTCATCCCAGTTATCATCCGTATTCCCTGCAACGTAATTTGAAATTATTTGGACAGCAATAAACCAGATAATAATTAAAAAAACCGCAATAACTAATATTCCTGATTTCCTGTCAAAATATTTTACCACAGACAATTTTTATTGAAGTGAAATTTGGTCAATATACCACGATTCATCTTTATAGAAAAGACTCACCGACGCATTGAGTTTAACTCTTGAACTTCCTTTGTAATAAATGTAATAGCCGATTGCAAAAGCATAATCGGATTTTGCGTGAGAACCCGTATAATAAAAATTATCAACTGAATAATAATCCAAGAAGTCGAGCAGAATCAGCTCTGCCTGATTGGCACTGTAATAACCTTTATCAATATTCAATAAATCGAGATAAACCTGAGCATCAAAATATTTTGTTATTCTGGATAAATCTTCCCTGTTAAATCCGTCAGCAACAGATTCAAAAGTAATTTTGCAATCTGTATAAATTATCTTTTGCTTTTCAGTTCTATATTTCTTATCCGTCCACCACTTAGGCTGTGAGAAAGAACAGGAAACGAATAGTAACGATAATATAGCAATACAAAGAGTCCTCATATATAAATTTAATTAAAAGGTATGAAAGTTTAAAGTTTATAAATTAAATATAATTCGTATATTTATTTATATGTTTTCTGAATATTTTAACAAGAAATTCGGACAGAACCGTCTGGTTTTAATGAAAGACGAACTTCAGAAGCAGCAATTTGAGATTCTTGATTTATCGGAATCAAATCCTACCAAATGCGGATTTGATTATTCGGCTCTCGATATAGATAATATCTTCCGCTCAGGAAATAATTTACTGTATCAGCCCGAGCCGAAAGGTTTATTTGCAGTAAGGGAAAAAATTGCGGAATATTACAACCGGAGGAAAAACAGATTCCCTTCTCAGGAAATAAACCCGGAAAATATATTTCTGACATCCGGTACAAGTGAATCTTATTCCCATATATTCAAAATATTATGCAATCCGGGAGATGAAATACTTATTCCCAAACCCGGATATCCCCTGTTCGAAATGCTTGCAGGGATTAATTATCTTAAATACAAATATTACGGATTAAAATATGACGGGAACTGGAGAATTGATTTTGATTCACTTGAAAACGTTATCACGGACAAAGTCAAAGCAATAATAATCGTGAATCCGAACAATCCCACAGGAAATTATTTGACCCTGCAGGAACTGCAAAAACTATCCCTAATATGTTCGCAGAAAGGAATACCCGTTATATGCGATGAAGTCTTCTACGATTATAATCTAATAACGCTTAACGGCAAAGCGGATTTCGTTAATACGGAATTTGATTTTCCCGTTTTCATACTCAACGGATTGTCAAAAATATCCGCGACACCGCAGTTTAAACTCGGCTGGATTCTTGTAAATTCACCCGATAAATATTTAAAAAAAATTAACGATAGTCTCGAAATTGTCTGCGATACTTACCTGTCAGTTAACTCGATTATCCAAAATTCATTCGAGAAAGTAATGAATTTCCGTAATGAAATTCAGAGTCAGATAAAACTAAGGACAGTGAATAATTATAATTATTTATACACGAAATATCCGCAGGTATACAATATCGAAGGAGGCTGGAATGCCATACCGGAACTCACTTCACAAGTTGATGAAGAATACTTCACTGAAAATCTTTTACGCACGCATAAAATTTTTGTCCATCCCGGCTACTTTTATAATTTCGATAATTCTCCAAGAATCGTCCTCTCCCTTCTTCTGCCCGCAGATATCTTCAACGAAGCGATAATAAATATGATTAGTATTTTAAGAGGATACGAAAAAAGACAAATTCATTAGAAATAACTGTTAAGGAATATTTTACGAGGGAATTTATAAAGTGGATACATATTTTTTGCCAAATATTTTCTCAGGATTTACGACACTTGCATTTTAAAAAAAAGGAAAAAATCAAAACAATTTCTCCAGTTTCTCACACTCAGGATGATATGAATACTCAGCCAAAACTTTCTCCCTCACTTCTCCAGCCCTATCCAGATAAAAATTATAATCATTTAGAATATTCAGGATCTTAACGGAAAAATCCTCCATATTCCCCGGTTCATATAAAATTCCGTACTCTCCGAATTTAAGTAATTCCGGAGTTCCGCCCGCATTTGTTCCTATAACAGGTGTTCCCGACATCATTGCTTCAATTGTAACCAGTCCGTAAGTTTCTGACTCAGAAGCCATAACAAATAAATCTATTGCCGAGAAAAAATCTGTTACATTATCCAAATTTCCCGTAAAAATAATGCTGTCCGTTAAATTATATTTTGAAACTTTCTCTTTTAACTCGTTAAAATATGTTTCCGGTTCATTTTTTGTCGGTTCACCGGAAATAACAAGATATAATCCGTCGCCGGTTTTTCTCCCCTTATTATTCATATACTCGATTAAAAACCCCTGTCCTTTCAATCTGTCAATCCTTCCCAGCATTCCGATGATAAAACTTTTCTCCGGTAATTTCATTATTTTCCTTGCTTCCGTCTTGTCCTTCATATCTAAAAATTTTTCAAATTCAATACCGTATCTTATTATATGAATTTTTTCCGATTTTACATTTGTTCTTTCCAGTGCCTGTTTTTTCAGATATTCAAGCGGAGTTACCCATTCATCAACTTTCGAGTGAGTAATATTATGGAACAAATCTTTTTTCTTAATTCCGATTTGCATCTGTTGAAGATAAATCAGTTTGATTTTATTTCCGCAAAACATTCTCACCAGCGACGCAAAATTCAAATCATTATTATCCCCGCAAATCAGAATTCCGATATTATTTTTCAGTATAAAATTCGCTATTTTCTTCGCTTTGAAAATGTCATAATATTTTTTCGGGTTCTCAATTTCTACATAAGGCAGCGAATACTCAACAATTTTTAACTTCACACTTGACTCTACGGATATAATCAATGTAATATCCCACTCTCTTGCATTCAGCCATTTCACAAGATTCACAGAATGATATTCCAGCCCTCCCAAACTTTTCGATAAACACAAGTATGCAATTTTCTTTTTCAATATCCGCTTTTTTTAACAAAATTAACTTTTTTCAAACGGAAAAAATATATACTTATTTCTTGAACATTAACTCTTTTCACGCTAAAACCGCAAAGGAGCAAAGACCGCAAAGAACACTTATTTCATTAATCCGCAAATTCTGAGAAAAACGACATTATTTTACTATCAATCCACTAATGAGGCGGAATAGCGGAGTCATACGGAAAATATGATTACCTATCAGATTCACGGATGAACGCGGAATGACACATAAAAACACGGATTAAAAAAATTGGTCCCGGATTGTCAGGGATATTCATTTACTCTCAAAATTCTGCATTCCGTGCCCACGGGAGCAAGAGAATTAAATTATTAAATAGACCCGCATTACTCTTTTTTTCAGTATAGACACTAAAATTTTCAAAGTCCATAAAAATATTTAAAATAATATTTTTCTTTGCAGTCTTTGACTCTTTGTCCCTTGGACGCGGGATGAAATATATTATTTTTTAGTTCCGGCTTCACCGAGTTATATATTAAAAGCAAATAATATAAAATCTAAGTGTCCTCGGTGCCCCAAGAGGTAAAATATAAACCGTGTCATTTCGTTTCTTGGACACAGAACTATACTGCATCTTCAGTGTTCTAATTTCGTACATTACACATTGAACACCGAGCATTGTTTTCATTGTTGTTTTTAATTAAAATATTTATATTGAATAAAATCAGGTATATGAAAAAACTGCTAATAACAATATTTATAATAACTATAATATTTTCATTCGGCGATATTACATTTGCTCAGTATAAAACAGGTAAAGATAATCCTTTGAATAAGAATACAAACTTGATTCTCGGATTTATCAATCCTGCCAATTTCTCAATGAAGCATTCTTTTCAGGTTTCATATCTGGGCAGCCGTTACGGTAATATATCCGTAACCTCCTATGTAAATTCACTGAGTTATAAGTTTTCCGATAAACTCAATGTTTCGGCGGATATATCCCTGTCGTATTCACCCTATGCTTCTTCGGTATTCGGCAGGAGTTACGCACTGGGGCTTCAGAACGATTACAGCGGAATTTCCCTTTCAAGATTCTCAGTTGACTATAAAATTTCAGACGACGCATTTTTCAAAGTGGAATACAGAAATATAAATAATCCGTATTACGACCCGTATTATAACGGCAATTATTTTATGAACAACAGCGGGTTTTATGACAACTGGCGTTAAAAACGGAATGATTCAAATTTATTATTTTAATTATATTAAAATTTATCAACCGGAAGTTAAATGACTTTCGGTTTTTGTTTTATGGATAAAAAAAATAAGTCAAAAGTAATTTTAAATTATGCACTGAATACTCTCATCATAATTTTAGTCTTTATTATTGCATACTTCCTGTTTTCAATGTTTTCATCAAAAGAAAAAGACTCACAAGAAAAAATCACAATTAAAACTTCGAAAGATACTTCTGTTACAACATCACAAGATACCACAGTAGCAAAATTCATTACGGTCGAAGTCCTCAACGGTGCAGGCGAAAGCAAACTTGCATACAGGGTTTCGGAATTTTTAAAAAGACAAACAGGAGTTGACGTACTGAAATATGACAACTTCAGAACGGATGATATACAGCAAACGATAGTTCAGTCCCGGGACGGAGATATTCAGAAAGCACATAAAATCGCAAAAATCATCGGGGTTGAGGAAAGCAGGGTCAATATTGTTAAAGGCAATGAACTGGAAGCGGAAGTAAGAATAATTGTCGGAAAGGATTTCCGGAGACTTAAAATGGATTTATAAAATTAAAAACACAACATGCCGAGAAAAATGAATCTTGACGAGCCAAAATCACTTTCTGATTTTCTCGCAAATTTAATTTTAAAGAAAAAAGGTATTGATATAAAGATTTTTGATTTAAGGGAAATAACTTCGATATCGGACTTTTTCATAATCTGCACAGCTTCTTCCGGTATTCACGCAAAAGCAATTGCGGATAATCTCATTCTAGAATCTAAGAAGAAAGGAATCAAACCGTGGCATAATGAAGGTTACAGCAACTTAAGCTGGGTTCTGCTTGATTATGTTGACGTGGTTGTGCATATATTCCTACAGGAGACAAGGAAGTTTTATAATCTTGAGGGACTCTGGGCAGACGCAAAAATATTGGCAATAGAAGATTAAAAGTTATGAAATCCGGAATTATATTTACAATCGGGGATGCAAACGGTATAGGACCGGAAATTATACTCAAAATTTACAACCAAACAAATTATTTTTCAAAGTACAATTTAAAATTAATCACTCCGGTTAAGGTAACAGACTTTTATGCAGATTTACTGAAGTTAAAACCCGTTCCGCCTGAATATCTGATTGAACTCCCCTGCCCTACCGGTTTTAAAATTCAACCCGGAAAGATAAATAAAACCGCAGGAAAAATTTCCGGTGATGCAATTACAAAATCGGTTGAGATGTACAAGAATAATTTATGCAGTGGAATTGTCACGCTGCCGATATCAAAAAAATCGTTAATACTCGGTGGCTATAATTTTCATGGGCATACGGAATTCCTGGAATATTTAATGCATAAAAAAAATAATGCTATGATAATGTATCACAGGGATTTGATATGCCTGCCGGTCACAACTCACATCCCCCTGAAAAAAGTCAGTAAAATTATTAACACGAAATTACTGATTACAAAGATAAATTATTTAAATGAATTTATAAAAAGTCTGAAGAAAATAAGGAAACCCCGACTTGCCGTTTTATCTTTAAATCCCCATGCGGGCGAAGAGGGCGAAATTGGATGTGAGGAAAATGTTTTAATAAATCCCGTAATAAATAATTTGAAAAAGAAAAGTTATAATATCAAAGGTGCTTTCCCCTCCGACGGCTTTTTCGGAAACAAACTTTATAAGAAATTCGACGGAGTTATCGGGATGTATCACGACCAGATAATGATTCCGTTCAAACTTATATCTGGAGGCAAAGGCGTTAATTACACGGCAGGTATTGACTTGATAAGAACTTCCCCTGCACACGGAACGGCTTTTGATATTGCGGGAATGAATATGGCTAAAACAGACAGCACGATTGAGGCACTGAAACTTGCAGTTAAAATGGCGAAACATAATTAAACTTATAACTATTTTTATGTATAATACAATTTTACAATTAAAGGAAGTAGATTTCAACTACAACGCAAAAAATATTTTCAAGAAAACAAATCTCGAAATCAAAGAAGGCGAGTTTATATTTCTGGTCGGGGAAAGCGGTGTGGGGAAAACAACGCTGTTAAAACTGATTTATTTCGATTTATTTCCGGTTAACGGCACTGTAAAATTCGACAGGTTTGATTCCGTTACTCTCGACAGAACTGATATTCCTTTAGTCAGACAGAAAATCGGAATTGTGTTTCAGGATTTTAAATTACTGAACGACAGAAACGTATTTGAGAATATTGCACTGCCTCTTTACATACTGGGAGAAAAAAGTGAAGCCGTCAGACGGAAAGTATTTGATGTAGGTTCACTCGTGGGTTTGATGAACAGGTTAAATGAAATGCCTTACGATATTTCCGGCGGCGAACAGCAAAGAGTCGCCATAGCACGCGCCATAGTTAACGACCCCCTATTCCTGATTGCAGATGAACCCACGGGAAATTTAGACCCGTTTATTGCTATGGACATTATTAAACTTCTGATGAAAGTCAATACGAAAGGAACAACAGTCATAGTTGCAACACACAACTTCGAAATTGTAAAAAAATTCCAGAACAGAAGAATAATCCAAATAAAAGAACACTCCCTAGTCGATGTCCGTGTTAAAAATTAAATTGTATTTTCCTTAGCTTCGGTTCGTAAAGGGTTTTAAGATACTCATTCCCAAACTCCGGTTTGGGGGGTCTTTTAACATTCGTTGACGATTTTGGTTTTTACAAAATTTGAGCCTCAACAATCAACGGATGCAAAGAAAATTTATTACTTCTTTCCAGTCTTTTCTGAAATCAAATTCAAATGCATCTTCGGGATTTACTTCAAATCCCTTTTTAATCATTTCAATTCCTCTTTCTATATCCCTCATCAGGAAATATGCTTTCGCCTTGCCGTAATACGACTCCGCCAGCCGCGATGAAATTTTTATAATGTTATCGAATGCCGCTATTACTTTTTTGTAATCCCGCAGGGCAAATAATATTTCGGTATAATCAAACCAGTTATTTTCATCCTTCGAATCTAACTGCAATACTCTTTCCATACTTTCTGCTGCATCGGAAAATTTTTCAAGGCTTTTTTCCGCTTCCGCTTTTGAGAGCCAGATTTCCGGTAAATCCTGCTGAAGAATTACAGCAGATTTAAAATCTGATAACGCTTCTTCAAAATTTTCCAGACATAAACTGCAGTTACCCCTCGAATAAAATGAATCCCAGTTGTTGGGGTCATATTTAATCGCATTATCAAAATTCCTGATTGCATTTTTATAATCCCCGAGTTCGGAATAAACATTTCCTAAATTATGATACGTATTCGCATCGTCATTTCTTATGGACAGCGACTTTTCGTAACATTCAATCGCTTTAATCAGCCTTCCGAGAGAAGCGTAGGAATTACCGCAATTGTACCATGCAGGTGCAAATGCATTCCTGATTGCAAGACATATATCGTAAGCCTCAATTGATTTTAAATATTTCCCCTGTCTATTGAGAACAATACCAAGATTATACCACGCATTGAAATTATTGGGATTCAGGTCAAGATGCATTCTGTAATACATCTCGGAAATCCTGCCTTCCTCCAAAAAATCATAACAATATCCGAGTTCATAATAAGAATCGGAATGAAATTCATCAAGTTCCGTTACCTGCAGAAAACAGTCAATTGCTTCCTGATATTTATCCTGCTTTTCGAGTGTAAGTCCGAGATTGAATAACGCATCAATGCTGTCGGGCTCGATTTCAAGGGCTTTTCTGAAACTGTTATACGAGTCCCTGTATAAATTCATAGCATCAAAAGTAATTCCCTTGTTAATATAGATTTCGACATTCGTCGGGTCGAATAAAAGTGCTTTTTCAAAATAATCTACTGCTTCCTGATAATTTGAAAGTCCGTCGAGCGCAATCGCTTTCTGGTGATATGCTTCCGATGTATAAGGAAAATTATCGATGAGTATATTTGATAACTTGAGTGCTTTTTCGTAACTGCCTTCATCAAGGAATAAATTAATTAAATCCTCTACGTAATCATAATTAATTTCAGTTCCTGAATTACCGAGCTGATTTATAAATTTTTCAAAACTATATTTATCCTTGGTATCTCCGTCGCCGGATGTCAAACCTTCAGAATTAAATTGTTCTATATCATCTATTGGCATTTTTCATTTTTTATTCTTTAAAAATTTATCTAAAAACTTTTTATAAGTCAAGTAAAATATTATGCAAAAATAATTCCCGCAAAAAGTTAAATAAATTATTCCATTTCGTTATTGACTTTATTATTATATATTCACGAATTAACATTTTATCCAAATTCACATCTATTTCAAACCTGAACCAAAGTATGATTAATTTTTTCAAAAAAAATAATCTGTGTAATTCCAAGTCAGTTAGCGTTTTCACTGTTCCCAATATCGCAATTATAGTATTCAGCGAGATTCCGCTTCTATGCGTTTTCCGCGCTCTGAAATACCTTCCCTCAATATTCTTAATTCATAACCCGTTCAAACCCGAATTAAAGTGTTTTTAAAATTTTTAAAAAAAATCCGTTAAAATCAGTCTAATCAGTGTTATCAGTGTTCCGAGTTCGTAATGCCGGTTTATAATTTTTCACCATTTTACACGGAATTTCAGAACTAAATGATTAATTATAAATCGAACTGTTGTAAATTAATTATTTCATTTCGGAATTGACATTAAAGTTATATATTACTCAGTAATGCGTAAAATAAATTTAACAAATATTATTCTGATAGCATCTCTGTCTCTCATCATTTCCTCGTGCGCCACAATTAAATTCAGTTCTTCCCCTCTGAAACCTCAATCCGGAGACTGGCTCGTTCCCGGCGGAACTCCCGAAAGGAATAATATATCTCTTTCAAATCAAGAATTACGAGTCAAACTTAATGAGTTGTGGAATTATAATACAGATGCCGGATTCCCCGTATATTCAGTAACGGTAAGCGATTATCTCGCTTTCGTTTCCACACTGGAAGGAAAGATTTATGCATTTGATATTTTGAACGGGACAAAAGCAGGTTCAATATCAGTAAAGGCAAAGTCACTTTCATCGGCTCCCATAATAAATGGCAATGAACTGCTGTTTTCAACTAACGGGCCTGAAAATAATTATCTATACAGTTTCAACATGATTAAAGGAGAAGAAAACTGGATGCTGCCCATTAATCGTTCAGAGACAGCACCTGTATTTAAAGAAGGACGAATATATTTAGCAACAGTTGAAGGGGAACTGATTTGCGTTAATACAAACGATTCAACGTTTATCTGGAACTCAAAAAAAAATAATAGGAATGAAATTTTCAACGCTTATTATTCCTCACCTGCACTGTCGGGGGACAAAATATTTATCGGGAATGATAACGGCTGTTTGTACGGATTCGACATAAGAACGGGAAACATAATAAATAAAATTAAAACCGATTCGAAAATAAATTCAGATATATCCATTTTCAATAACCGTGTTATATTTTCAAATAATAATGGAGAACTGTATTGTACCGATACAACGCTTGATATTATCTGGAGGTCAGTAACAGGCTATAAAGTTTTATCATCTTTTACAAACTACAATGAAACAATTTTTGTCCCCACAGTCGAAGGTAAATTATTAATGGTTAATATTATGGACGGAAAAGTTGAGAAGGAACTTTCAACAGCGGGAACTATCAAGGCACCCCCTCTTCTGCATAACGGTAAAATTTACATTGGCTCTTATGATAAATATTTTTATTGCTTCGATGCGGCTACGGGAGATTTGCTTTGGCGGAAAAAATTTGACGGAAGAATAGGTTCATCAGCAGTCGTCTGGGAAAATTATCTGCTTATTCCATGCGAAGACAGATATATATATTGTTTTCAATAGTTATGAATAAATTAATCATAAATATTACATTTCTTGTGTTCTTGATTTTTCTTTCGGATTGCTTTTCCCGGGATAGTAATTTTGTAAATCATTCCGACTCCGCACTAATAACATATGAATGTAACCCCTGCGAAACAGGCAATCCCGTCTTTAATAAACTTTTTGCATTCCCGTTTCTGCTTTCCATAAAAGATACTATCGAAAGTCCCATTGAAGTATATAAAAACAGAAATACAAACTTCAAAAGTGAAAGAAATTTCTGGAAAATCGGAATAGCAGGCGGACTGACTTTGCTCGGCACGTATTCAACGTTCCGCTTAAGGGAAATATCAAATGAGGCTTACAATAATTACAAAATGACGAATGACGAATATCAATACGACAAATCAAAAAAATACGAAGTTTATTTCTATGTAACCCTTGCCCTCACGCAGGGAGCATTTGCCGCTCTAATGTACCTCCTCTTCTTCGACTAACAAAATCCCACATACTGCTTACTCCTATCTCCTGTCCCCTGTATCCTGTTTCCTGTCTCCCGTAAAACTATGAATCAGTATTGTAGATACAATAATTAAACTTCCAAAAAGAGCATAAATATTCGGCACTTCCCCAACTCCGAAAAATACCCATACTGGATTAAATACCGCCTCCAAAGTCGCTATAATCATTGACTCCGTTGCACTGACATATTTCAATCCCGCATTGAAAATCGTATAACTTATTCCAATCTGAATTGTACCCATATATAACAAGATAAAAAAATCCGTGACAGACAAACCCAGTTCATTAAAAACTAAAGGAAAACAAATAAGAAAAACGAGAAAATTTCCTGCTATAATACTGCTTATTGTATTCTCGGATTTGTGAAGTTGCTTTTTCCATTTTATGAAAAGTGAAAAGAAAGCAAAACAAATACCTGCCATAATTGCAATAATATTTCCTTTCATATCACCCGGTTCAAGTTTCCCGAAAAAGAAAAGCGACATCCCCGTAAATGTAACTAAAATCGTAATGAGGTTTTTTAATCTGAATTTTATTTTTAAAAACAACGGTTCAAGAACAAGAAGATACATAGGAGCAGTGAACTGCAGGAAAATAACGTTCGCCGCTTTTGTAAACCTGTTGGCAACTACAAAAAATATCATTATTCCCGCATAAGAAATCCAACTCAATATCGAAATGATATCCGTATCAATTTTTACTTTTTTATCCTTTATCAATACAAGGAAAAACACCGTTACAGAAGCAATCAGAGAACGGTACATTGCAATCTGAAACGGTTCGGTCGAAAGTATTTTTATAAACAATCCGCTTGTACTCCATAAAAACGCCGTAAATGAAATATAAATCAACCCCAGTCTGTGTTCCGGTATTTTTTCCTTCAGTTTCTTAAGCATACATTAATCTCTATCCTCAATTGTCACAAAATATCCAAATTATTATTGAATATCAACTGCGAGAAAATTAGAACGCAGAACGTCCTGAATAACAGAATCCCGCGGAATAACACCCGCAAAGACTTTTGTGGTATTGCTTGAATTTTTATTAACGATTTTGCGGAAAATAATTAAGTGGTCTTGGTGTTAAAAAAAATATCGGATTCTGATTTTAAAACACAAAATAAATCTTGGTCAGTAATGCCAGATTCCCTATCTGAGGTACCCTGTTTATCAGCAACGGACTTTTAAGATTCTGCTCAGGATAAAAACTCGTGTACCTCAGTTCCGCCTCTGCCGTAAAAAGATTAAAGAAATTATATGAAAAACCGCCTCCGACTTTGAATCCTTTCATCCATTTCGAAGATGAATATGAACCAAGTATATAAACAGGGTTATAATAGTAATTATATCCGTAATCGTAATATTCACGAATTCTTTCCATAGATTCCTTCGTATACTGCATACCGAAACCTGCGGATATGAAAAAAGGTAATCCTTCCCTGCCGGCAGGATAGAACTTCAAGCCGAGAAATATGGGATTTGCATACAACCACGAATCATCCCAACTGTCAATATAATATTCTTCCCCTTCGTATCCAGTTTCATACTGCCTGTCAGGTCTCCCTATCAAATGCCAGATGAATGATGATTCCAGTTCAACCGAAAGATAATCATTCAGCTGCAGTCCCGCATATACATCAACTCCTATCGGACTTAATGCACCATCGTTATCGTCGTAATAATCATCATAATAATAATTATTGTTGTATCTGTAATCGTCGTAGTAATAATTGCTCTCATATCTTAATGCATAAGTATTGCCGAAATCCCCGCCGATATAAGACTGTATGCCTGTCCCCAATCCGATATAAAACCTCGGGTATTTATTATAATACTCTATATTATAACGCTGGGAATAGGAATCCGATACGATAAAAATTAGAAAAAAAAGTGTAAATATGTATCTTCTCATATTTTTTCTTTTTATACAGTTAAAATTACACTTTTGTTCCGCAAAATGAAATCATATTTTTTCCCCGCCCCTCATCCTATGAAATCTTTCATTGTCCAAGGGGTGGAAAAATCCATTTATCTTCAAAGATATAAACGCTCCGCGTTTAAAAACAAGTACAACTAAAATATTTCAATCATTAATCCACTAACCACTAATCACTTCTTTCTTTCAGATGAAATTATCCTCTGCATCCCGTTCGTAGCCGGTACTGCAGGGAACTTCGAAATAATTACTTTCTTCTTTCCGTTGTCAATACTGCCTTCGTCTCCCGCAAGTGCACCCGATGAACTGTTCCACCAGTCGGTTACGATATTCAGCGTCTTCTGTATCCAGTTCATCTGTCCTTTCTTGTTAAGCGGATTTGTTGCTGCTTTCAGTCCTTCCATTGTGTGATAATCAGCCCAGTACTCCGATTGTTTGTTCTTCAAATCCTGAAGTTTTTTCTCTTTCCTGTATTCATCGAAATCTTTTAATGTCTTCTTTCCCCTGTCAATTCTTCCTTTGTATTCACCGAAGTCAGGGTCATCATTTATTGTACCGGAATTCAGGTCATTAACCGCTCCGCCTTCGTTGTTAAGAATCTGAGGTTTCTCTTTCAAAGCTTCGCCGTTGCCTTTAACCATCCAGCCGGGATTATCAAGAACCATTTCTTCACCTTCACCGGATAATTTAATGCTTGTGTATCTCCATACAGGATAATAAGTATTGTTGTCAAATGTAATCGCATCCCTGCCCGGCTCGTCGTCGTACGAAATTTCAATTTTGTATCCGTTGTTCTCCAGTAAAGTTATCCTCCCCATATTGTCTTTCTTTGTCGATATGTAAGCAGGTCTGTACAGTTCAAGGTTTGTCGTAGGATATCCATCAGGTATTGCCCTCGAATAAAATCCGTTGCCTATATGAGCCCATAATCCTTTTTCAATATATTTTGAAAACGGGTCTTCCGGCGGGGCAATTCCCTGTGCCATCGCATATCTTGAAATATCGTCATATGTCAAGGACGGATTTGTTAACCTCCCTCTTAAATCTTTGTAATATTGTGCGGCTGCTTTAATATCGTCCGGCATTATATCGAGAGGAATATTCTTGAGGTCTAATGATAAATCCACTATTTCCGCTGCTGTTAAAAGCGGTCTTACCCTGTTCTGAAAATCAAGTGAGTAATCCGTGAATTTTGCTCCGTAAATAATTCCCCATAATAAGACCTGTATATCCTGCTGAGCAATTTCGGGATGGTTCACAGACTTCGAAACAATATTGTAAACAAGGTCGGAACGCTTTCCGAGTAACGGTGCAAGCAAATAACCATATCCCTTAGTCGGTCCATGAGTTCCCGCTTTCAGGCAATACGACTGCAATTTAAAAGTATAATATCCCGGCTCAAGGTTGAAATCATAACTTTCCGGCTCGACCGGGTCTATCATCTCCGGTAAATCCTTCAACCAGAATGCAACCGGCAAAGCATCTTCTATAGAAGTAGTAACATTTTTTTCTTCGAGTAATTCCACATCAGTAACCTTTTTTGTGACTTCTTTGAGTAAATCATCAAACTGAGCATTTGCAATTGTGGAAAATAAAAAAAGTGCAATAACAATAAAAAATAATTTTTTCATTTTGTTTAATTTTAATTTAACTACTAACATATACACACAACAATATATATCAGTAATAAGTTCTAAACAAATCTCTATATAAGTGTAATATATTTAATAAACATACCCAGTGCTGCAAAACAGAGCAACAGGAAAATTGGTTTTATATCCGTCAAAATCAGTACAGCTAATCCCGTCAGAAAAAAACACAATGTGTAAATATCCACAACGGCATCCCGTGCAATAAAATAAGCCGTGGCAAGTATCGCACCTATTGCCGCTGCATTTGCACCCTTGATAAGTGCTTTTACGTAAAAATTGTTTCTGATTCTGTCAATGTTTTTCACAAGCATCAGGACAATAACTGTCGAAGGAAAAAGGATGAAGAATGTTGCAATAGCAGCCCCCATAAATCCACTTGTTAGATATCCTATGAATGTTGATGTAATGATAACAGGTCCCGGCGTTATTTGTCCTATTGCCAATCCGTCAATGAACTCCTGTCCGTTAAGCCAGTGTAACCTTTCAACCACTTCCTGACGCAACACCCCGACGATTACATATCCGCTTCCGTATGTTAATGCACCTACTTTAAGAAATAATAATCCAACTTCTTCGAGTTTTATTGAAACGTTTTCCCTGATTTGCAGAAAAAAAGGAATAAATACCGTTATTGCTATACTGAATAATTTTTTCTTATTTGTAACAGAATAATAAAGTAATGCAATCACAGCGGAAGAAATAATAATATATATTATATGGATTCTGGAAAATATCGTCAGCCCGAGTGAAAGGAAAAATATCAGATACTGAAATAAATCTTTCTTGAAAATAGATTTACCCAAACTGAATCCCGACTGAAAAATCAATGCGGCAATTACGGGACTTATACCGTATAACGAATATATTACGTATGTGACATCCTTGTATTCGGAATAAAAAACAGAGAATATCAGAACAAACAGAAAGGACGGGAATATAATCAGAAAAGCCGCAATCAGAGAGCCGATATACCCTCCTTTTCTGAATGCAATGTACATCGCCACCTGATATGAATACGGTCCCGGGGCTATCTGCACATAACCGAGTATAGATTCAAATTCATCCGGCTTAATCCATTTCTTTTTAACGACAAGGTCTTTCCTCATCATTTCAATTATTGCAAGAGGTCCCCCGAATCCCGCAAATCCAAGATAAAGAAAATATTTAAAAATTTCTTTAAGCAATATTCAGGGTTTCTATTTCTTTAGCAATATTAATATCTTTTTCCGTTATACCGCCTTCAGAATGGGTAGAAAATGAAACTTCTATTTCAGAATATTTTAAAGTCATATAATCAGGATGATGGTCATATTGCTGGCAAAGGGAACCAATCGCAACCGACAGCGCCAGTGTATGCGAATACCCCCTCGTCTTAAACACCTTTACAATAGAGTCCCCTTTTCTTTTCCACCCCCTGAGTTTTCTAAGTTCCTCCTCTATTTTCTCTTTATTCATTTTTTATTTTTTCATTATTATTAGTTCTGTTTCCATTAGTATTTCTGGTGCGTAATACTCGTATTTCGTGAGATTCCTTTGTTCCGTGTATTCCGCGTTCCGTATGCGTCCTGTTCGTATTCTTAATTATTAATTTTTAAATCTTAATTGACTACTGTCCCTGTGCCTTCGTAAATCCCGCCTCACCGTTGAAGTAATACAGCAATTCCATCTTAATAAAATCGAATCCGTGGTCATATACCTTTTCAAGCAATTCAATAATTTCAGGATGCTTAATTCTGTCTGTTTTATTCTTCTTTATATATCTGCATCGCCAGTGGTCGGTGCAGAAAGTTTCGGGAAACCCGTTCGGATAGACTTTTGTACCTCTGTTGCTAATCATCTCAAGTTTTAGATTTGCAGTTTGAATTCTCTTTAGCATATCGCCGAGGTCATTTGGAGTCCCGTTATTCCAGTCAATAAATAAATCAACACCGACAAGTTCCTTGACAAATTTTATTTTTGATTTCGGTTCGGGTTTCTCCTTTATGGTAATAATTTTTTCATTATAAAGAACGGGTTTTAACGTCTCAGGTTTCTGTCCTAATCTTGCTATAATTGCATCCGCATATTCCCTGGTTCCAACTTTTTGTTTGCTTGTTCCTTCTCTGTATATATCACACGTATGAATACCGTCTTCAATTGTTTTCAGTAATGCATTATGAACATTAGTTGCAACGTCGTACTGCTTAATGTGATTCAGCATAAGAACGGCACCGAGCAATAATCCCGAAGGATTTGCTTCGTTTTTACCTGCTAAATCTTTCGCCGAGCCGTGAATCGCTTCAAACATAGCAAAATTATCTCCTATATTGGACGAACCCGCAAGCCCTAATGAACCTGTCATCATCGCCGCAACATCGGATAAAATATCTCCGTACAGATTTTGAAGAACAATTACGTCAAAAATTTCGGGGCTTGTAGCCATTCTCGCTGCACCAATATCTACTATCAATACTTCTTTTTCTATTTCGGGATATTCTTCGCCTATTTCATCGAATAATTTGTGAAAAAGACCGTCAGTCATTTTCATAATATTATCTTTCACAAAACATGAAATTTTTTTCCTGTTATTATTACGTGCAAACTCAAATGCATATCTGATAATTTTTTCGCTTCCCGGGCGTGTAATAAGTTTCAGGCATTGATATACTTCAATTGTTTGTCTGTGTTCAATCCCTCCGTAAAGGTCTTCTTCATTCTCACGGATAATTACCATATTCATAGAAGTGTGTTTTGTCTCTATATACGGATAATAAGAAATACACGGTCTCACATTTGCAAAAAGCCCGAGTGTTTTTCTTATGGTTACATTCATGCTTTTAAATCCGCCGCCCTGCGGAGTTGTAACAGGTGATTTCAGAAATACTTTTGTACGGCGCAGAGAATCCCAAGAAGAGGGTTCTATACCTGCATTATTACCTCTCAAATATACTTCTTCTCCGATTACAATCGTTTCAATATCAAGTTTTGCTCCGGCAGCCTTAATAATTTTCAATGTTGCTTCCATAATTTCAGGACCTATACCGTTACCATAAGCAACCGTTATTGGTGTTAAATCACTCATATTTTTTATAAATATTTTTTAGTAAAATATAAATAAAATTCCAAAATTCATAGATTAAAACTGCTTCTATTTCATAAATATTCATTATATTTTCCCCTGAATGTTCTTTCCCCAAAAACTGAACTCTCGAAACGATAAAACAAAAAATAAAAAGTCCAAGTGTACTTCGTGCACTAAGTAGTAAAATATAATCCGTGTTATTCCGTGTTTAATCCGTTTTTTTCCTGTATTTCGGATGCATTGTAATTGTTCAGCAATGTTCCGATAAAAAAACATCCCCCGCTATCATTATAAATCACGCAATTACAAAATTAAGACTAAGTTCATTAATCTCTCTTTCGAATTCCTCAAGTTCACTAATCATTTTTTCCTTAATCTCCACAAAATCCGATTTCAATTCCGAAAATAAATCTTTATAATAATTAATTCCTTCATTAATATTTTTCCTGAAACTCTGCAGTTGTTTATTCTGCATTTCGGACAAGTTTGCGGGAAATGTTTCAATCATCTTCTTGAAATAATCCACATACAACCCAATTTCTTTTATAAATATATTCGGCCTGTCTTTTCTTTTTATTAAATCCAGCCTTGCATAAATATGGTCAATCATTTTCTTCAGTGAAACTACCTCCGAGAAGTAAGCCATATTCGGACCCGGACATATCGAAACACCCTTTTCGTCTGTCCCGTTTTGAATATTATTTACCATCAATGCCGAAGTTCCCAGCCCGACACATATACAAGCCTTCTCTACTATTTTTTCATATTCTTTCTTATATTCTTTTTCGGGAAGGTCTTTCGCATTCAGTTCCTTAATTTTTAAATACTGATACTGACGTGAACCCGTACAAATAGGTCTCTCGGTGAATTCGGAATTAAGTGAACCAAATTTTTTCGTGCAGTTACTTCCGGGATTCCCGATTTCGATTAACCCGTTTTTATCAATGTCCATTGTATTGTTTCTCAGACTGTTAAATGGTATCCCAAGCGGTGATATATTGCTTAAATAAAGGTCAACTTCTTCCGCACCCGCGAGTAATTTCAAAGTTTCAACCTCAACATTAGTCACTTCAGGTACGAGCAAAAATGGTGTGCCCCAGCCTATTGAATCGAGTTTATAATATCCGAGAAGAAAATTGTGTTCTTCCGCCGTACCTACACCACCCTGAACCGTGAATAAAACTTCAGGACACTCTTCGGGATAATAACGATTCTTATCTTTCAATGCCTGAATAAATAATTTATGCATCGTCTGTAATAATTCTTCCCTGTTTTTTTTCAGTACATCAAGTATCGGACCAATCAGATTCCCGTCGGTTGCAAATGCATGTCCGCCGCAGTTGAGCCCCGATTCCACTCGGTACTCTGAAATCCATAACCCTTTTTTTGCAAGGAACTTTCCCTGTATCAATGCAGACCTGTAATCACTGATTTTTAAAATGATTTTCTTTTTTATTCTGCCTGTTTCATCGGGATAAAAATCGTTAAAATTTTCCATGTAACCGTATAATCTCGGATTCATTCCCGCGGAAAAGACAATTGATGATTCAAGGTCGCTGTTTGCATATCCCCTGAGTGCAGCGTGTGCATCATTGAATTCGACGGGTAACTTTTCATCGTTATAATATGTCTCTCTGTCAAGTTTCGTCATTATATTCACATCCACGCTTCCCGTAATTAAATTTTTATCAAGCCATTCCCGGAATTCCTCTTTCTCTAAATCGTTGTTAATAACATTGAATAATTTTTTCTTTAAAGGTGAGCCGTTCGGTAATATATCGAAATATTTTCTTAGTTCGCTTCCCTTTTCATATTTCAGCGATTTGAGATTCTCGAACTTTGCTTTTACGATTTCGTTTACCAGATTTAAATATGCTGTTATTCTCTTCGCCCTGTGGTCCTTATCGGAACTCGGAATTGTCTGATATTCAAAATTGTATTTACCGGAATAATACGCTCTCATTCTTTCTATCAGTATATCATCTACCAGTGAAATTGTTGAGGATATCCCCAGATGCGCTACTTTTATTGGAGTATCTATTGTATAACCTATCCCCATCACGGGAATATGAAACGAATGTAATCTATTTTTATCGAACATTTATTATATTAAAATTCTAAAAATTATTTATTTTATAAGATACACTTTCATATATTACAATTCAACTCAAACACCCAAAAATTAAAAATAAAATAAATCCGTGTACATCAGTCTAATCCGTGTTCTCTATGCCTTCCTTATCATTAAATTATGCGTTGCGTCCTTCGCGATTCGCCCAGGCGGACGGTAATAATTTCAAATTATATATTTGACTCAAAAATTTCTAAGTGTACTTAGTGGTAATACTATTTTTTTCATTAATTAAATGCATCAGCGCCAGATACGGATGCCTGAACATCATCCTCGGACCCGAAAACCTCATCACTTCCCTCACCCTATCTCTCATCTCCGGCTTGTAACAATGCACTGTACATTTCGTGCAAACGGGTTTATCATCCTTATACGTACACTTCTCCAATCGCTCTCTTGCATAATCCAGCAACGCCATACATTCACCGCATAAAACACCACTTCTGTAATGATTTTTTTCGCAATATAATTTTATCATCTTCTCAACAGTTATCCTCTCCCTCCTGATTCTTCGGTTTTCCTTGTTATTTTTCTTACACTCTTCCATTACTTAAAATTATAACATAATTAAAAAAAAATTCATTCAATTTTTCATAATTATTTATATGAATTTAAAAAATATTGTGTAATACTTATATTAATATACAATAAAAATATTTTAAATCGGAACAGAGATAAATGACAAAAAATGAAATAGAAAAACCCGAAGCTGAAAATAATCAGGATAAATTTGAAACTGCAAGAGTTATATCCGAGCATAAGAAAAGATATATCGTCGGCACAGATAACGAAATTTACGACGCGGAAATTACAGGAAATATGCGTTATACCGCGAACAGCCGGGATGATTTTCCTGCCGTAGGTGATTGGGTCTCGGTTGCAATTTACGATAATGATTTTGCTGTAATACATAAAGTTCTCCCACGAACATCGGTGCTTCGCCGGCAGGCAGTCGGAAAATTCGGAGAAATGCAAATCATTGCGGCAAATATTGATTATGCATTTATAACACAAGCAGTGGACAGGGATTTCAACATAAACAGAATCGAGCGATATCTCACGATATGTAATTCCGCAAATGTAAAACCGTTTATAATTCTAAGCAAGACCGACCTTATAGACAATAATGAACTTGAATCGTTAATCACTGATTTCAATTCAAGAATAAGTAATATTCCCATAATTTCTGTTAGCAGTCAGACACATAACGGAATCGAAGAATTGAAATCATTACTGGAAAAAGATAAAACTTATTGTTTCCTCGGCTCATCGGGAGTCGGGAAATCAACGCTGATAAATATTCTGCTCGGAAAAGAAATAATTAAGACAAGTTCAATAAGCGGCAGCACAGGCAAAGGAAAACACACAACCAGCCGTCGTGAATTATTTATTCTTGAAAACGGAAGCATATTAATTGATAATCCGGGAATGAGAGAAGTCGGAATTGCAGATACATCGGACGGACTTGAAATCACATTTGATTCCATAATTCAAATATCAAAAAACTGTAAATTTTCAGATTGTAAACATATAAGCGAGAAAGGCTGTGCGGTAATTGATGCCGTCGGAAAAGGCATTATAGACGAATCCTCCTACAAAAATTTCCTGAAAATGGAACGCGAAAAAATCCGTTTCCAATCCACCGTTGCCGACAAAAGAAAAAAAGACAAGGAATTTGGCAAAATGGTCAAAGAAGTTATGAAATACAAAAAACACAAATACTGAACACACAAAAACTCCCGACAGCAAAATCCAAAAAGAAAAATATTTCTTAAAATATTTTCGTGGACTTAATGTAAATTTTTTTGACTTTAGTGTTATCAATGAGTAATGCATATAAATTTTGAATCTATTATTTTTTCCGGTTTACACAGAATTTGAGAACTAATGGATTAATTCTTAATTGAATCGCCTCCATATACGCTGCGTCCATTGCGTTTGCCGTGGCGGACGGTTGATTTTTTAAAATCCAAATTTCTATCCTATCTGCAGAAACTCTATCGGCATTCCGTCCTCCTCAATAAACGCAACAACAACGCCTTCGGACGGACTGTTCGGTTCTATTATCACCTTCTTTCCTTTTATTGCTTCATATATATCATCAACCTCAAACGCAAGATGTGGTCTTGTTTTTACAATTTCAGGTAATTCACAATCCTTTTCATATCTCATCCATTCAATACCGTAATCGCTGTTCTCATATCCGCAATAATATACCTTGTAATCCTTGAGATACACTTCTCCCTCTCTCGGCTCGTTTGT
This sequence comes from Ignavibacteria bacterium, assembly GCA_016929695.1. Taxonomy (GTDB): domain Bacteria; phylum Bacteroidota; class Ignavibacteria; order Tepidaquicellales; family Tepidaquicellaceae; genus Tepidaquicella. Next base: position 10,827 of record JAFGII010000102.1, on the reverse strand, counting down.
CGGTATCCCAAGATGATGGTATTTCAGTTTTACTTTCCCGCTCATAATCTTTTTTAAAAATTATTGAATATATATATAAATCAAAACCCACAAAATCATTTATCAGTCTTGAACTCCGCTTTAAACATAATACACAAAAATCCTGCATTTTTTATTTATAATTAAAAATTCAAAATTAAACATTATTCTGATTTCAACGTAATAAGAAAAAAACAGACTTTATGAGCAAAAGTAATTTAATTAAGCGGATAATATTTATAATTCTCGTTATAATTATTATACTTTTGAGTTATTCTTTTCTTTACGGAAAATTATTCCCTTATTCGCCCTTGAAAATCGGCTTCTCAAAATATGAAATGCAGAATACGATTATCTATGTACAAAATGAAACCGGATTTTCGGACTTCGAAAGAGTAGACACCCTAATCCCCGCAGTAGAAAATTTTCATCAGTTGAAATTCATACGCAAACCCGAAATATTCATATTTAAAGACAGCAGCAGTTATATTCAACGTTCACCCTCAAAAGCAAGATTCTGCGTATTCTATAATGGCAGGCTGGTTATTTCCCCCTGGGCATTGCGCGAAGCATCGGAAAATAAAATTTCCCTTGAAATCTATATTCGCCACGAATTATCCCATTCGTTAATCTATCAGCACACGGGAATTATTAACGGGTATAGATATCCCAAATGGCTTCTCGAAGGCATAGCAGTCTATAGTTCAAATCAGATGGGTACTTCTTTTTATCCGTCAAAACAAAAAACTTATGAATTAATCAGAAAAGGATATTTTATGCCCCCCGGATACTATGGAACAAATGACGAAGATAAAATAAATCTCGATATTGAAAACAGCATTGCATTTGTTTATTCAGAATTTGCCTGCATAGTGAATTATCTCATTCAAAAATACGGATTAGAAAAATTCCTGACATATATGAAAGCACTTATTGACAATCCCGATAACGACAGAATTTTCCGGAAAATCTATAGTACCGATTTTGGAAAATTTATTTCGGAATTCAGGGAATATGTAAATAACACATCAGATTAAATTTATTGACAGTAACGTTTTAATATAACCTTCATTTATTTTTTCTTTTAAATACCGTTTTATCTGTACAAAAATTAAAATTTTATTGTGTAATCCGTTCGCCGCGGCGAATTCTGTTTCAATCTGTTTAATCAGTGTTCCGAATGCGTCCTGTTTGTTTTCCGCGACATTCAGTTGCTCCGCGTTTTCAGCGGTCCATATGAGTTGCGTCCGTAGCGTCGCTGCGGTTATTCCATTAGTTCTCAAATTCTGCGCAAAACGGCAAAGAAAAATATGCATTACTCATTTTTAACTCGAAAAACTCTAAAATATTACAAGAAAAACAATAAAATATTTTAAATAATATATTTCTTTGCGGTCTCTGCCTCTTTGCGTGAAATTCGAAATGTTTGGTTCCGGTTTGTCTGGGTTATGTTTTATTAATTCTAAATTCATAATTCAAAATTATATTTTGTAATCCGTGTTATTTCGCCTCTATCCGTAAACCTGTTGCCTGATGCAATTTCAGCGAGATTCCATTATTCCGTGTCTTCTGCGTTCCGATAAGTATTTTGCACATTTTACATTTATAATTTTACATCAGATGTTAATTGAACATTCGATTGCTCATAAATATTCTTACTAAATTGAACAAAAAACCGGAATTTATTATATTAACGAATAAATAATTATATAAATTATGACTGAAGACATATATTTTTTAGACGAAGGAATTGTCGGAATTACTGCTGCATCGGTCGGAATCAGCAGACAAAGATGGACTTCCGTAAACGAAAAAGCTTTAAAAAATAATCTGCATGTACGGATAATGAAATCAAATCGCTTCGACCATCTGCCCATCATTTCTAAAAATAATTTTGTTCTCGAATACTTTCAAACAGTAATCCCGAATGATTACGGCAAAATTAAGCGTTGTAAAATAAAATATGATGATGTTGTTCCTCTTGACACAAATATTAAATACATAATCGAGAAATTTGCGGAAACCGGAAAAACATTTTACTTCCTGTCTTTTAATAAAAATATTTCCGGTTTAATTACACTGAGCAACCTAAACTGCAGGAAAGTTCAGGTCTATATATTCAGTTTAATCTGTGAACTTGAAAGAGAACTCGGCGACTTTATAAATTCCTTTCTTTCAGCAGGTCAAATCGAAAACTGGGTTAAGTCAAAAATCAAATCAAAAGTTATCACCGATAAATATTACATTATGATGAAAAATTTCAGGAAACTTATGTCTCTTGATTTGGAAAATCAGTTAACGGAACATTTCTATCTGGTTGACTTTTTTAATTTAATAAATGATTTCAAACTTTATAATAAATTAAATTTCACAGGTAATCAGTGGAAAAATCAGAACAGCATAAATGAAATAAGAATAAGAGTCGCTCATCCGACGCGTAGTCTCCTCGATAAAGACAATGACATAAATAAACTTAAAGAGCGCCTCGATAAAATTAATGACCTGATTTTCCGCCTGATAACTTTAAAAAAAGAAGTATCTGCCTCAACTGCTGTTATTGCTGAATAACAAAGCCGAATTCACAATCACGAAAAACCATTATGTAAATTCAGAAACTTAAAAAGTCTGATTAAAAAATCATTTTCATAAATCCTTTTATTATAATATATAATTTTATTTACTCCGGAATTTCATCACGTAATATAATTCACTCTTTCAAAATCTATAAATTGAACATATTTGCATAATTACTATATAATTACTAAGTTGTAAAGAATTTAAACCCGTCAATAATGACTTCGAATTATAAATATCATAAAATCCCTAAATCGAGAATCGCTACTTTCGATGTTGTGTCAATCGGAATGCTGAAACATCATATAAGTGCCCTGCTCGAATTTGACGTTACCGAAAGCAGAATAAAATTAAAAAAATTAAAAAGCAGTGGACATAAAGTATCCTTCAATGCATGGATTATTAAAGTAATCGGAAAAACTCTAAGCCTGCACCCGGAAGCCGCAGCGTATCTTTGCAGTAAGAAAAAACTCATAACTTTTGATGATATTAATATTTCAATTATTGTGGAAAAAATAATTGATGATAAAAGAGTCCCTATCCCTTTGGTGCTGAAAAAAACAAATGAGAAAACCGTTTCGGAAATCACACAGGAAATAGAAAATGCAAAAAATCAGACTCTGTCGGCAGATGGTATCGTTCTGAATGAGCAAACGAAATTCTACGAAAGATTTTATTATATTCTCCCGGGATTCCTTCGCAGATATATCTGGAAATTTATGCTGAAACATCCGAAAATCGCATTCAGGAATATGGGCAACGCGGTAATCACTTCGTTGGGTATGATGGGAAAAATAAACGGCTTGTTCATTCCTAAATCCGTTCATCCCGTTTGTTTCGGAATCGGCTCCGTTATCAAAAAACCCGTTGTTATTAACGACGTGATTAAAATCAGGGAAATTCTGAATATGACAATATTATTTGACCACGACGTAATTGACGGTGCACCTATGGTAAGATTTTTAAAAGACCTTACCTTTAATATAGAGCACTCCTCCGAATTATAAATCAAACATTTCACAATTTTGCTATTCCAATTTAAGAAAGTTCCGTATCTTAATACCCCTTAAGTGGTTTCATTGTATAATTTAGTGCCTTTAGTGTTAAGAGATAATCTGCCCGTGAAATTGTTCAGGTCAGCAATAAAATATCGTAGTATCGGATAAAAACTAATAACATTGAAAATAATGTTTGCCATGCATAGTTTTAAATTAAAATTTTTCTTTTTTAATCGAATCCGTGTAAATCTGTCTAATCAGTGTCATCTGTGTGCCGAATGCGTTATGATGTTTATAATTTTTTCTATGTTATACAGAATTTACAAACTAAAGGAATAATTAATAATGAACAAAAAACAATGGTACGAATCACTTTTTGAGAATTACGCTCAAAAATACGATAACGAGAGTTTCACTCAGGGAACTCTCGGTGAATGCGATTTTATCGAAAAGGAACTCAACTACGATAAATCATTAAGAATACTCGATGTAGGCTGCGGCACCGGAAGACATTCAATCGAACTCTCAAAGCGGAGTTACAATGTTACAGGCGTAGATTTATCTGATGCCCAGATAAAAAGAGCATCGGAGAAAGCTGCGGCTCTCAATCTGAAAATCGATTTCCTGAAACTCGACGCCCGCGACCTTCCGTTCAACAATGAATTCGATGCCGCATTGATGCTGTGTGAAGGCGGATTTCCGCTGATGGAAACGGACGAAATGAATTTTGAAATACTTAAAAGCGTTACAAAATCGCTCAAAGGGCATTGCAAATTTATTTTCACTACACTTAACGGATTATTTCCTTTATACCACTCTGTAGAAAAATTTTACGAATCAAATGCTGAGGAAGGTAATTCCATTTGTAATCAAAATAAATTTAATTTAATGACTTTCCGTGACTATAATATCACGGAATTTGAAGACGACGACGGAAATAAAATGTCGCTCGAATGTAATGAAAGATATTATGTCCCGTGCGAAATTACCTGGCTTCTTAAATCGCTCGGATTTAAAAAAATAGATATATTCGGTGCAAAACTCGGAGCATATTCCCGCAACGACAAATTAACAACCGAAGATTTCGAAATGCTCATTATCACCGAAAAATAAAATATTTAAATCTTCCGTTAGCCTCGGCAAGTCCTCGTCCCGTATGCGTTGCGTCCTTTGCGTCGTTGCGGTTATTTTCTCATTTAACATTTAAAATTTATCATTTAACATTAAATATGTTCCGCGTATCTGATGCGTAACACTTGTATTCCGCGATATTCCGCTGTTCCGCGTTTTCCGCGTTCCTTATGCATCCCGTATGCGCTGCGCTCGCTGCGCCGTTGCGGTTATATCTTTAATTCATAATTCATAATTAAATCATTCACGCTACCGGTCTCTTCCCGTATATCTCCGCAATCTTCACAATCGTTTCCGCCGCTTTTTCCATCGTCTCTACCGATGTGAATTCAAATTTCCCGTGGAAATTTATTCCGCCTGCAAATATATTCGGACACGGTAAGCCCATATAAGACAACCTCGAACCGTCTGTTCCACCGCGAATCGGCATTATTTTCGGCTCTATGCCCGCCTGTATCATTGCCTCTTCCGCAATGTCAACTACGAATTTTACCGGCTCTACCATCTCTCGCATATTGAAATACTGGTCAACAAGTTCAAGGTCAAATGTACCCTTGCCGTACCTGTGATTCATATATTCTGCAGTCTTCTCCATTAATATTTTTCGCTGTTCAAATATTTTCCTGTCGTGGTCACGCACGATATAAACCAGCATCGAATTCTCCACCGTGCCTTCCATTTTGATTAAATGATAGAATCCTTCGTAGTCCTGCGTGAATTCAGGTCTGTCAAATACAGGCAGCATTGCATTGAATTCCATTGCCATAAGAATCGCATTCTGCATTTTGTGTTTTGCATATCCGGGATGAACGTTTCTGCCTTGAATTTTAATCGTTGCCTTCGCTGCATTGAAATTTTCATATTCAAGTTCGCCTAATTCACCGCCGTCAATCGTGTATGCATAATCAGCACCGAATTTTTTCACGTCGAATTTATCCACGCCCCTGCCGATTTCTTCGTCAGGCGTGAATCCGACCTTAATCGTGCCGTGCTTGATTTCCGGATGTTTTACAAGATATGAAATTGCAGTCATGATTTCAGCAATTCCGGCTTTGTCGTCTGCACCGAGCAGTGTTGTTCCATCAGTCGTGATTAATGTCTGACCAATGTGATGCTCGAGTTCGGGAAATACTTTCGGTGATAGCACGATGTTGTTCTCTTTATTTAACAAGATATCTCCGCCCTGATAATCCTCGATTATCTGCGGCTTTACGTTTGCTCCGCTCATATCGGGACTGGTATCAATGTGTGATATGAATCCGATAACCGGAACCTTCTTGTCAGTGTTTGCAGGCAGTGTCGCCATTACATAACAGTTCTCGTCAACTGCCGCATCTTTTAAACCGATTTCCTTCAGTTCTTTAACCAGCATCTTCGCTAAATCAAATTGCTTTGATGTACTCGGTGTTGTCGGTGAATTCTCATCCGACTGCGTATCCACGCTTATATACCTCAGAAACCTTTCTAATACTTCTTTCCGCATAGCATTATTTATTTATTTATTAAAAAACTTTTTTTTATCGTTTGTATAAATTTTTCTGTCATACAACGCTTTTTGTCCGAATAACAATACGTAACCAACTTCAATTTCGCTTGCTCTCAAATAATTCATTAACTGATATTCGTATTCAGGAAGTATTTTATCGCCAACTTTTAATTCAAGTATTACTTTATTTTCTACCACAATATCTGCAAAATAATCTCCTGCAATAATATCTTTATATAATACGTTTATTTGTTTCTCTTTTTCACAACTTAATCCGTTTGAAGTAAGTTCGTAAAATAATGCATTTTTGTAAACCTTCTCAAGAAATCCATATCCTAAAATACGATGAACTTCATAAAACGCCTTTATAATTTTTTCTGTCAGTTTCTGATGTAATAACTGCATCATTATTTTTATATTTATACATTCGTAACGTATCCGATACACTGATTACACTGAATAACACTGAATAACACAAATATAATTTTTTTCAGTATTTATCAGCTTGCCGTGGCGAGTCAGTGTCCATCCGTGTATCTGATGCAAAAAACTAGTCTGCATCCGGTTTTCCGCGGAGGGAATCCCATACAAAATACGCTATCAGCGCACAAAACATCACCAGCGCCAGCAGTTCCGCTGCATTCGACTCTATCCAGTGCTCATCCACGAAATTAATTCCGCCGAACCTTAAAAACGCACTCAGCACACCCATCAGCGCACCGCCTGCAATGAAGCCCGAAGCAATTAACGTTCCTCTTTCTCTCCTTGCATTGTTAATCTTTTCATCCTTGCTTCTTGTAGCAACTATTTTTGCAATTATTCCGCCGATTAAAATCGGTGTGTTGAGTTGAAGCGGAATAAACATCCCGAGAGCAAATGCAAGTGCCGGCACTCCAATCATCGTCAAAATCAGAGACATCAGCGCTCCGGCAAGATAAAGCATCCACGGTGCCGCCTGCCCTGTCATCATCGGTCCTATTACCGCTGCCATAGCATTTGCCTGAGGCGCTACAAGCGCATCTTTTCCCGTGAATCCGTATGTCTGATTTAAGATAATAATAACACCGCCGACCGTTGCCGCCGATAACACGCTTCCGAGCATCTTCATTGATTCCTGTTTCGCGGGAGTAGAGCCGAGCCAGTATCCGATTTTTAAATCCGTTATTGCTCCGCCTGCCATTGATAATGCCGTGCAGACAACTCCGCCGATAATCAGCGCCGCTATCATTCCCGTAGTTCCCGATAGCCCTATTGATACCATAACAACCGATGTTAATATCAGTGTCATTAATGTCATTCCGGATACGGGATTCGTGCCTACAATTGCAATTGCATTTGCTGCAACGGTTGTAAATAAAAATGCAATTATAAATACAATTAAAAGTCCTACAAATGCCTGTAATAAATTATGTACTACTCCAAACTGGAAAAACACAAATATTAAAACTGCACAAACTAACAGTCCTATTACAATAATTTTCATTGCAATATCTCTTTGCGTTCTTGCTACTTCCCTGTTTACTTCACGTTTACCTGCTATTTCGGTTATAGCAAGTCCGAATGCTTCTTTTATAATTTTCGATGACTTAATAATTCCGATTATGCCTGCCATCGCAATTCCACCGATACCGATTGGTCTTACGTAATTTGTAAATATTTCTTCTGCGCTCATTGCTCCGACCAATGTCGTAACACCTGCTCCTACCGGCGCTGTTAATCCGGGTGCAAAGTGACTGACAATCGGAATCACGAAATACCATCCTACAAATGAACCTGCCGCTATGATTGCTGCGTATTTCAACCCAACGATATATCCCAATCCGAGAACTGCCGAGCCAACGTTTATCTTAAATACAAGTTTTAATTTGTCAGCAAGTACTTCTCCATAGGGTATAACCCTGGTTGTGAATACTTCGCTCCACCATCCGAATGTAGCAATGACAAAATCATAAATACCGCCAATTAGTCCTGCGATTAGAAGCAGTTTTGCCTGCTCGCCGCCTTTTTCTCCTGATATAAGAACCTCGGTTGTTGCAGTCGCTTCAGGGAACGGTAACTTGCCGTGCATATCCGCTACGAAATATTTTCTGAACGGTATTAGGAACAGCATCCCGAGTATTGCTCCGAATAATGATGCAAGAAATACCTGATAGTATTCCGCTTCAAGTCCTAATATATAAAGTGCGGGCAGTGTAAATATCGCACCTGCTACAACCAGTCCGGAACTCGCTCCGATTGACTGAATAATAATATTTTCACCAAGAGCATTTTTCCTTTTCGTCAGGAATGATGCACCTACCGCAATAATAGCAATCGGTATTGCCGCTTCAAATACCTGTCCGATTTTCAATCCGAGGTATGCCGCTGCGGCTGAAAATAATACTGCCATGACAAGTCCCATTATTACCGAATATGCGGAAATTTCAGGGTATTTTTTGTCAGGTAACATTATAGGAGTATAAACTTCTCCTTTTTTCAGTTCACGGTAAGAATTTTCCGGTAAACCTTTTACTGCACCTGTTGGTTCGTGAGACATAATGTTTGCTCCTTTTTAAAATTTATGATTTAGTTGCCGCCTCAAGGCGTCTGATTACTGAAAAGATAAATATTCCTGATATTAATGAAGTTATCACAAGTATAAGAAAAGTCTGCCATAATTCGAGATGCTCATAAGGATATGCAATAACTCCGGAGAGATAATTTCCAAGTGCTGTCGCAAAAAGCCATCCGCCCTGCATTAAACCTTTGACTTTCGGCGGTGCTACTTTTGCCACGAACGAAAGTCCCATCGGTGACAGGAATAACTCTGCGATTGTCAAAGTGAAATAAGTCGAAATCAACCAGTACGGTGAGAGAAGAACATCCGATACCGAACCTCCTGTTTTTGCTATCGCCATTGGACTGTCCAGCATTCCGCCGTCCTTTCCGATTAATGCCGCAACTACAAGAATAATATATGCGATTGCCGCAATGAACATTCCGTATCCGATTTTTCTCGGCGAAGAAATTTCTTTTCCCTTCCTCGTCATCATTGCAAAAAATGCGATTACAATAGGTGTCAAAAATACCACGAAAATCGGATTGAATGCCTGAAATGTTTCCGGTCCGATTTTATTGATTGCATCGAAGCCGCTGTACCTCATTACTAATATTATTACACCGGCGATTGCCAGAACGGCTCCGATGCCCCTTCTTAGCGCCGTGGAACTTTTCAAAATCAAAAATATAGTTCCCATAATTACCGCGATTAGTGAAAGCAATGCGGGAAGGTCAAATAAAACATAATTTAATTTACTTAATGCACCGACTGTGTAATTTTTTGCAATGTATGTTAATACAAGTCCGTTCTGATGGAATGCCATCCAGAAGAAAATTACTGTTATGAAAACGAGTACTAATGCAATTATTCTGTCCTTTGTTTGTTTAGGCGTTAATTCAACAGTTGTTTTTGCCCTTTCGGATTTCTTGTGAATTACGTCTACATGTTTGTAATGCTTCTTGAAAACAAGAAAAATTATAAATGAAACAATAATTGCGGCGGCGGCAACCGCAAAGCCCATATTGTACGCGGAACTCAAGGATTCGAGATACTGCTCGCTGAATAATTTTAAGTCAACTGCGGCATTACCCGTCATATCAGCAGCGATTTGTTTAAACTTAACAAGAGCGTCACCCGTAACGCCGTTTACAGGGTCTTTTAAAAAATTATGTGCCGCTCTCGGTATATTTGCATCGTATGTAAATTTATCGAATGAAAGGAATAAATCCCGCATACCAACTGCAGCAAACGGAGCAAAAAATGCACCTACGTTAATACCCATATAGTAGATATTAAAAGCATTATCCTGCAGTTTATTATACTGGGGGTCTTCGTAAAGATTTCCGAGAAGAACAACCATATTGCCTTTGAATAAGCCCGTTCCGAGCGCGATAATAAAGAGCGATGTGAAAAGCAAAGCCACGCTTGCCGGCGGATATGAGAGCAGTATATAACCGATAAACATTACGATTATACCGGCTATTACTACCTTTCCGTACCCCATTCGGTCGGCAAGAAACCCTCCGATAAGCGGTAATGCATATACAGCCGCTAAAAATATCCCCCAGACCTGACCAATATCAGATTGTGATAATCCCAGTTTTGCTTCGATGAATAATGTGAAAATTGCAAGCATCGTGTAGTAGCCAAAACGCTCCCCCATATTGGACAGTGCAAGTACATATAGTCCTTTCGGATGTCCTTTAAACATATTGTTAGAGTTTAATTATGAAAGACCAATTAGTATTAAAATATTTGTAAAAATATGAATTATTATTAACTTAATCAAAACCTTTAGTACTCTTTTATTGACTCCTCAAACACACTTGATTATAAGGAATGAATTTTGAATTAAATGCAGAATGTTGTTTTACCACTTGGGCATTAAGAGCAGGGATACAATTATGAATTATTTCACTACAAGCCGGGATAGGAAAAGAAATTATGTCCGAGTGAATCGGGACCAGAAAAGAAATTTAATATAAGGAGACAGAATTCAGAAGTCAGAAGTCAGAAGACAGGACGAAGTCGGAATATCACGATAAATAGGGATAAATTCCAATTCACGTAATAAAGGAATC
>JAFGII010000101.1 GCA_016929695.1 Ignavibacteria bacterium | reverse complement strand
ACAGGAAAGCCGTGTGAGGGAAAACCTCATGCACGGTTTGACGAGGGGTTCAGGTTGTGGTATATCTGCAACCTGAATCTACTCTACTGGTAAAATAATTTCAATCCGTTTGTTTTTAACTATTGAATAAACGTTGCGTCCGTAGCGCCTTTGTGGTTAATTATTCCTTCTACGACTAATTTCTGCTTATTGGAGTCCTTTGTACCTTTGCGGTAAATTAATTGCAATATCTTTCCAAATTCCTGATTGAATAAATCTTCTTCATTCTTAATTCTTATTAGTATTCTTAATTCTTCATCCTTGATTGAATTCCTCCCTTACCAAAAAAGGTACTCCAAATGAAGTTTCTTTAAGAATTTTAAAATGCTATTTTACAGGTCGAATAAAATTTCACATAATGAAAAAAATAATCTATCTAATTATTTTGCTCTCAGTATCGCTGATGTTCTACGGCTGCGGATATAACACCCTTGTCTCTATGGAAGAGAATGTAAATCAGTCGTGGGCGCAGGTCGAAAATCAGTATCAGAGAAGAATGGACTTAATTCCCAATCTCGTTAAGACAGTTCAGGGAGCTGCGGATTTTGAAAAATCTGTACTTACTGAAGTGACTGAGGCAAGAAGCAAAGTCGGCTCTGTCCAGTTGAAACCCGAAGACCTGAACGACCCTGAAAAGTTCCGGCAGTTTCAGGCAGCGCAGGACCAGCTGTCAGGCGCACTATCGAGACTTCTTGTAGTGGTCGAACGATATCCCGATATAAAAGCAACTCAGAACTTCAGGGATTTGCAGGTTCAGTTAGAGGGAACGGAAAACAGAATATCCGTTGAACGTATGAAATTCAATGAAGCGGTTATGACGTTTAACTCGGAAGCGCGCTCATTCCCTACTTTAATTACCGCGAAGATTTTCGGATTTAAAGAAAAAGCATATTTCAAGGGCAAGGAAGGTAGCGATGTAGTCCCTGATGTAAATTTTGATTTCGATAAAAAAAATAATGATAAATAATAAGGGGTAGTATTGTGCAGGCAGTAATAATGGCAGGCGGTTTCGGAACGAGATTAAAACCTCTTACGAATAATATTCCGAAACCGATGGTCCCGGTTACTAATAAACCCATACTTGAACATCTTATCAGTTTACTGAAGAAACATAATATAAAAGATTATGTTATGCTTTTATATTATCAGTCGGATATTATTAAAGAATACTTCGGAGACGGAAGTAATTTTGGAGTCAGTATCGAATATATAACACCTGATAAGGATTTTGGAACTGCGGGCGCAGTGAAATTATCCGAGAAATATATTAAAGACAATTTCCTCGTTATCAGCGGTGATGTGCTCACCGATATTGACCTGACCGAATTCTATAATTATCACATTAGTAAAAATAATATTGCGACTATTGCCCTCTATAATGCCGAAAATCCGCTTCAGTACGGAATTGTACTAACCGATAAAGATAATAAAATTGTCAGTTTCCTCGAAAAACCTTCGTCTTCTGAAGTGTTTTCCGATACGATAAATACTGGTATCTATTATTTTGAAAAAAAAATATTCGAATATATTCCCGAGAATGAAAATTTTGATTTCTCGAAAGACCTTTTCCCGCATCTGCTTGAAAATAATATTCCTGTTTTCGGATATAAAAGTACGGGCTACTGGCGTGACGTCGGAAATCTTGAAGAATACCTGTGTGCAAATCTGGATGTTTTGCAGGATAAACTTGACCATATTAAAGCAAGGGATTATTACGGAAATTGCGTTGCATCCTCTGCAGTTATTGAGCAGGGTGTTACTATCGATAACAGTGTTATCGGTGAAAATGTTTATCTCGGTAAAGGTGTGCAGATTAAAAATTCCGTTATATGGGATAATGTGAAAATTTATGATAAAACCTCTGTTCTCTTCGATGTTATAGGAAAAAATACGGAAATAGGAGAGCATACAAGAATTAATGACTATGTGTTTATCGGTGACGACTGTAAAATCGGGAAAAATGTTTTCGTGAGTTCGAGTCTGAAAATATGGAATAAAAAAACTGTCGGCAATAATGCAAAAATTACTCGCAGTCTGATTTATGAAGATACTTTCTTTAATGAACTCTTTACCGATTCGAGAATTTCAGGACTGTCTAACCTGCAAATCAATCCCGAATTCGCTTCTAAACTCGGCTCGGTTTACGGTGTATTTATCGGTCCGAATAAAAATGTAATCGTCGGAAGGGATAGCGATGATATTTCCAATATGATTAAACGCTCTGTTACAAGCGGAATTTTATCCGCAGGGCTTGACGTGCACGACCTTCAGGTGATTCCCATTCCGATGCTCAGACAGGAACTCAAAAACGGCGCAGGGGCAGGCGGTATATTTGTGAGAAAATCACCCTTCGACAAAGATATAACGGATATAATATTTTTCGATAGGGACGGTAGAGACCTCTCGAGCAGTAAAACTAAATCTTTTGAAAGATTGTTTTTCAGTGATGAATATCAGAGGGCGGCGTATGAAAAGGTCGGTAAAATTGTATTCCCGGAAAGAAAAAATGAAAAATATAAAGAACATTTTATTAAATGTCTCGATCTAAAAGCCATTCAGAAAAAGAAATTTAAACTCGTGATTGACTATTCGCACGGAATTGCCTCAACAATATTCCCGAATATTCTCGGCGATTTTAAATGCGAAGTTGTTTCACTCTCCGCTCATCTCGATAAGGATAAAATCACCCGGGATGCAGGAGAATTCAAATCGTCAATTGATAACTTCTGCTTCGTTGTTAAATCATTGAATTTTGATTACGGATTTATGATTGACGCAGGCGGGGAAAAAATATGGCTCGCTACAAGAGAAGGAAAATTGCTGAGCGATGACAGGTTCCTCGTAATAGTGCTTAAACTGTTTTTGCTGGTTACTCACGGCGTAAAAAAAGTAGCCATCCCTGTTCAGGCAACGGGTGAAGTCGATTTTGTCGCAAGGGAATACGGCGTCGAAATTATCAGAGTTAAAAATACTCACTATTCTATGATGGCGGCTCTCGATGATAAGGAAGTGAAATTTGCCGGCGGCACGAGAAGAGGATTCCTCTTCCCGGAATTTCTGAATGCAACCGACGGTATGTACTCTATTGCAAAAATTCTCGAACTGATTTCGCTTTCGGATATGGATGTGGCTGAACTCGATAACAACCTGCCGAAACTCTATCGTGCAGGGGTCAGCCTCGAATGCCTCAAGGAAGATAAGGGTATGGTGATGAGAAAGTTTATGGAAGAAACTATTATGCATAAACAACAGTTGATTGACGGCGTTAAAATATTTCTTAATGAAACCGATACTGTGTTGTGTATGCCGGATAAGGCGCGGGACTTCGTGCATCTGAATGTTGAAACGGATAACCGGGAAAAATCGGAACAAATCTTAAACCGGTATAGATTAAAAGTTGAATCATATATTTCTAAATAAATAAAAAGTTAAAAAAAGTATGAAAATCAGTGAAATCTTAAAAGAAGACATTATTGAAGTTAATTTGGAAGCAAGAGACAAAACTGATGTTATTAACAAGATGGTCGACCTTGCTGAAAAATCGGGGAATATTATTGATATTGATGAAGTTCGTAAATGCGTGTTCGACAGGGAAAGACTCGTATCAACGGGAGTAGGAAAAGGATTTGCCATCCCGCACGGGAAATCCGATTATATAAAAGATGTTGTGGCGGCTTTCGCAACGCTGAAAGAACCGGTTGATTTCGATTCTATAGATAATGAAAAAGTGAGTTTCGTCTTTTTGCTCGTCGGAAAAGATGCGCTGCTGAATGTCCATATAAAATTGTTGAGCAGGATTTCAAGATTAATGAATAAAGATGAATTCAGGGATAAATTGCTCGTTGCAAAGAAAAAAAGCGAAATCCTGAAACTCTTTAAAGATGAAGAACAGCAATATATAGAAATATAATTGTTATTTCCTCACCCTTACGTAGATTTTCCGCTCCGAATTTCAATCATTCCCGGGCATTCAACCGGGAATGTTTTTTTTAGAAGTTTATTTACTCATCCGATGAACTTGTTCATCGGATGAGTCTGATTCCAAAAATCTGTGGAAATCTGTTTTATCTGCGGTATCTGTGTGCTGAATGCATTATGATGGTGCCGGTTCACGCAGAATTAAAATACTAATGGATTAAATGAATCATCATTTGTATGAAATACGTAATGTTGCTTTTTATTATTAATTTCCGCAAATTTACAAACTATATTAACTTTACAAACTCGTATGAAAATCTACCTCGACAACGCCGCAACCACAAAAACCGACCTTGAGGTCGCCGCCGCAATACTGCCGTATATGACCGAACACTTCGGCAATCCCTCCTCCGTTCACCAATTCGGCAAAAAGGCAAAAGTCCTCCTCGAAGAAACAAGGGAAACCGTCGCCGGTTACCTCCTCTGCAAACCTAAAGAAATTTTCTTCACATCCTGCGGAACGGAATCCAATAACACCGCGATTAAAGGAATTGCCTGCAAATTTATCGACACGAAAAAAAATCATATAATTACATCACTCGTTGAACATCCTTCCGTGCTCGAAACCGTAGATTATCTTAAAAATCAATTCGGTTTTAAAGTAACTCACGTAAACCCGGATAAATACGGAAGAATTTCGCTCGAATCAGTCGAAGAAGCGGTGAGACCTGAAACATTTCTGATTTCAATTATGCATTCTCATAATGAACTCGGCACAATCAACGATATAAAAAATATTTCTGCAATTGCTGAACAGCACGGATTATATTTCCATTCCGATACCGTTCAGAGCATCGGTAAAACGGAAATTAATCTGAAGGGACTTAATGTTAATGCTGCTTCCGTATCTGCCCATAAAATCTACGGACCGAAAGGAATCGGAATTTTATATAAAAATGAAAATACCGTACTCGAAAAATTCATTCACGGCGGCGGGCAGGAACGGGATATGCGGGGCGGAACGGAAAATATTCCTTATATCGCTGGTCTGAAAAAGGTCTTTGAACTTCTGATAGATAAAGGTGAAGATGACAAGAAAAAATACAGTGAACTTAAAAAATATTTTATTTCGGAAATGAAAAATCTGTACGGAGATAAAATTCATTTCAATTCGCCCGTTGAAAACTGCCTCGCAAACATCGTGAATATTAGGTTTGATAATTCTCTTAAATTCGATGAGGAAATGCTGATTATAAAATTTGATTTACTCGGCATAGCGGTCTCGGGCGGCTCTGCCTGCCATTCGGGAGCACTTAAACCCTCTTCTGCATTGCTGAAAATCGGTTACTCTGAAAAAGAAGCAATGTCTTCCGTCAGAATTTCCTTCGGAAGATTTAATGAGAAAAAAGAAATAGATTATTTCTGTGAAAAAGTTAAAGAAATAATAACGTTTTAATTTCAGAGTATTTTTAATTTTTTTTTTATAAATTAATATTATGAAAAAAGTACTTTACATCGCATTTACTTTATTCGTCATTTTCACTTCATCATCAAACTCGCAGAGTACCTGGATAAAACAAAACAGCCCGGTACTTGCACATTTGAAACAGGTCGTTTTTGTGGATTCGCTTTACGGATGGATTGCGGGTGATTCGGGTATTGTATTAAATACAACAAATGGAGGTGCAAACTGGCTTGTTCAATACAGGGATACATTAATTTTCTTCAATGATATTTATTTTCTTAACAGAAATCTCGGATGGGCTGTCGCCTGGAATTATGACTTTATGAATTTCGGCACCCATTTTTTTAAAACAACAAACGGCGGTCAGTACTGGTCGAGATATTTCCATCCCGATACAATGATTTTTGCAAACTGTATCTATTTCTGGGATGCGAATAATGGCTGGATTGGTCTTGCAACTGCAAACCCCGTTACAATTTTCGAAACAAAAAACGGGGGTGCCACCTGGGATTCCTCAAGAGTTGAATTGGGCTTTGTGTCGAACTTCCCCGTAAGGGCTATTAAGTTTAAAAATGCTAATACCGGTGTGGCAGCAGGAGGATTTATCGATATTGCAGGTATTGTTTGGATGACTACTAATGCGGGCTTTAACTGGAATTCCTATATCGTAGGAGCAGAACCTTTTTTTGATATAGACTTTAAAAACGATACCGTCTTTTATGTCTGCGGCGGTGATTATGAATACGGCGTGAGTACCGCCTATTCAACTAACTCGGGCGCAAACTGGTTTTACAGAACTCTGGAAATTTTCGGTATGGGTATAGGTATGGGATTCCGTACCGAGCAGGAAGCGTGGATTACTTCGAATTTCTCTCAAAGACTTGTCTATACCACTAATGGAGGAGATGCATGGTTTGATATTAATTCGCCTGACAGTTCAACTCTGAACGGACTAAACTTTGCCAATCAGCGTACCGGCTGGTCGGTTGGAAATAATGGCACTATTTTAAAATACTTGGCAGCACCATCGGGAATTTCAAATAATTTTATTAATATAAGTGAGTTTAAGTGTTATCCGAATTATCCAAACCCGTTTAACTCTTCAACTAATTTCCGTTTTCAGTTGAGTTGTCCCTCTATGGTTACAATTAAAATATATGATGTGCTCGGCAGGGAAGTCCGCACGCTTTTAAATGATATGAAACATCCCGGCGAACACAGAGTGCGTTTTGATTCCGGCGATTTGAACTCCGGTATATACTTTTACAAAATTATTACAACCCAACTCCACACCGGCATCACCACCGAACATTCCGGCAAAATGGTCATTACGAAATAGTAACAAGTGATCCCGAGTCCTCAGACACAGAATTTGGTAACTATTTGTTCTTTGTTATTTACTATTTGTTCTTTGTTCTTTTTTATTTGTTCTTTGTCCTTTAAGCAGATTTAGAAACTAATGAACTAATTTTTAATTACTTCGTGTCCTTACGCTCTCCTCCGTTTCCTTAGTGTTAAAACCCGCATCATCTATGCATTCATAATTCAACATTGCCGGAACCGATTTACTCATCCGATGAACTTGTTCATCGGACGAGTCTGAATTCCAAAAATCTGTGTAAATCAGTCTAATCAGTGACATCTGTGTGCTAATGCGTAACTCTTATATTTTTTATTCTTAATTCTTAATTCTTAATTGAATTGCGCCTTAGCGGTTAATTTTATTCTTAATTCATAACCCTGACAAGCCGGAACCAAAAGAATTTTAAATTAACTCTTTCCGTTCCGGAGAGTCTCCCGAGTTCGCCCTAGCGAACGAGGGGACTCTCGGAATT
>JAFGII010000100.1 GCA_016929695.1 Ignavibacteria bacterium | reverse complement strand
CATCCGAAACAATGAAGAAATACAAACTCTCGGAAGAGCACAAAATATTTTTTTTTCTTTGCGGTCTTTTCAACTTTGCGCTCTTTGCGTGGAATGAATGATGAGTAAAGGTAAAAACAGAAAAAAGTTTTACGGATTTACACAATTGAAAAAGGAATGCGATTTAAGTATTTTGCAATATTATTTTGAAATTATGCAATTAAGATTTTAAATGAACAAAGTTCTGATAATAGCATATTATTTTCCCCCGATGGGTCTCGGCGGGATATTAAGACCGCTGAAATTTGCAAAACATTTGCTGGAATACAACTGGCAGCCGGTAATATTGACCGACAGCCCGCGCAAACTTCCTGTATTCGATGACTACTTATTAAAGGAAGCGATTGATTCAGGTATAATAGTAGAAAGAACCGGTGAGAATATTTTCGACAACAAAAATGTTCAGATAAAAGTATTTAAAGAGGGATTCACAAAATTTAATAAAATTGCTTCGAGTATATTTTTTATTCCCGATTCAAAAATTTTCTGGAAAGCGAAAGCCCTAAAAAAAGCGGAAGAAATCTGGGAAAAATATAACGGCTTTGATTTAATTCTGGCTACCGCACCGCCTTATACAGATTTATTAATTGGACAAGAGTTGAAAAAGAGATATAAAGTTCCGCTTGTTTCAGAGTACCACAATGCCTGGGTTGATAACAGCAGAATAAATTATTATCCGACACCTGTTCACAGAATGATGAACATCAGACTGGAAAAAGCGGTTGTAAAAGATTCCAACAAAATTATTACAACGAACCGTCGTATAAAGGAGTTAATTCTAAAGAGATACGGAAATATCAAATACGAAGATATAATTTTAGTTCCTCATTCATTTTATGAATCGGATTTCGAAGAAGCAAGAAGGAAAAATCTTCCTTACACTACTAAAATGAGGATAACCTATGTCGGCAGCAAAACTTCGCGGGGATTGAATTTACTTTTTAAATCTGTAAGGTCATTACTGAATGCGTCTCCGATATTATTAAAGGAAATCGAATTTTTATATCTTGGAGTTGTTACGAGAAAGTTATTAAAAAGGGCTAAGGACTTCGGAATTCTTGAAGCATTTTACATGCCCGGATTCGTAAACCATCACGAATCAATAAAATACATTCTTGCATCGGATGTATTATTCCTGCACGTTAAAAGGCACAAAAACGACGATGCGGAATTTCCTGGCGTTCTGGGCGATTACATCGGGAGCAGGAAAAATATTCTGGCGGCTGTTCCCGAAGGGGTAACAAAAAATATTTTAACCGAATACGGCGCGTCAAAAATTGTAACAGATTATAATCCTGCTACAATAGCAGAAGCAATATATGATTATTATATGTTGTTTAATAAAAGCAGAATGCCTATGCCAAATGAAAACACAGTCGAAAAATACGACAGTCATCAGCACATAGAATCAATAGCAAGAGAATTCAATTATTTGCTTGACGTAGATTAAAATAATTTCAAAAAAATGAATATATTAATTGCCGGCAACGGCGGCAGGGAACACGCATTAGCGACAGGAATAATAAATTCAGAATCTTTCCGCAGTTCAAATTCAAGACTATACTGCACAAGCGGCTCTGCCGGGCTTGACCTGATTTCTAAACCTGTGAACATAAAACCATCCGATATACAAGGAATAACAAGTTTTGCAGAATCCGAAAAAATAGATTTCGTTGTTGTCGGTCCCGAACTGCCATTATCTCTCGGGCTTGCCGATGTATTAAGGGATGCAGGCATTAAAGTTTTCGGTCCGGGAAAACTTGCAGCAGAAATAGAGTCCAGTAAAATATTTGCGAAAGAATTAATGAACGATGCGGGGATACCTACCGCTAAATTCAGAAGTTTTAATTCGGAAAAATTTAAGGAAGCGTTCGAATATATTAATGAAATAAAATTTCCATCCGTAATAAAAGCTGACGGTTTAGCCGCCGGTAAAGGTGTAATTATAGTTAACAGTAAATCTGAAGCGGAAAATGCAATAAATTCTTTTACAAAAGAGAAAATTTTCGGCGAGGCAGGAGCAGGTTTTGTAATAGAAAGTTATCTGCAGGGATACGAAGTATCATTATTCGCAGTAACCGACGGTGAAAATTATTTACTGTTACCGCCTTCACAGGACCACAAGAGAATAGGTGAAGGCGATACAGGCAAAAACACCGGCGGTATGGGGGCTTATGCGCCTTTATTAACAGAGCAGATTGACGGAGAATTAACAAAGAAAATCGAGAACAAAATCATAAAACCTGTTTTAAGAGAAATGAAAAACAGGGACAGGAAATATACAGGATGTCTCTACTGCGGATTGATGATAGCCGAGGAAAACGGCGGAAAAGAACCTTATGTAATTGAATTCAACTGCAGGTTCGGTGACCCTGAAACGCAGGCGGTTTTACCGCTTATTAAGTCCGATTTTCTTGATTTACTGCTTGCATCAGTCGAAAACAGGATTGAAAAATACAAACTCGAATTCTACGACAAATATTCCTGCTGTGTGATTTTGTCTTCAGGAGGATATCCCGACGGATATGAAACGGGGAAGACTATAACAGGTCTGGATAATGTTTCCGACGATTGTTTTGTATTTCATTCGGGAACAAAATTTAATGAAGACAAACAGGTTATCACAACAGGCGGCAGGGTACTCGGAGTTACTGCATTAAGCGAAATATCTCATAAAGATGCAATCGGGAAATGCTATGAGAATGTTAAATTGATTAATTTTGAAAATTGTTATTTCAGGAGGGACATAGGTTACAGAGTTTTAAAATGAATAATTTTTAAAGATGAATATACTGATAACGGGCGGAGCGGGGTTTATCGCATCACATATTGCGGACGCAAACATAAGACGCCGGAATAAAGTATTTATACTGGATAATTTATCTTCCGGAGATAAAGGTAACATCAATCCCCGTGCAAAATTTTATAAAAAGGATATTTATAAGGATAATCTCGAGAAAATTTTCAGGGATAATAAAATTGATGTAATCAATCATCACGCGGCTCAGATAGACTTACGTAAATCGCAAACTGAACCGATATTTGACGCGAGAATTAATATCGAAGGCTCGCTCAATCTTTTAAAACTCGCCGTTAAATACAAAGTCAGGAAAGTTGTTTTTGCTTCATCAGGCGGTGCAGTTTACGGTGAGCAGGAATATTTTCCCGCAGACGAAAAACATAAAACAGAACCATTATCGCCTTACGGAATATCGAAACTTACTGTTGAGAAATATCTGGAATTTTTCAGAAGTTACTACGGAATCAAATATGTATGTTTAAGATACAGCAACGTGTTCGGACCAAGGCAGAGCATGAAAGGTGAAGCGGGTGTTGTTTCGGTGTTTTACAAAAAGATACTTGCAGGAAAAAATCCTGTAATAAACGGAGACGGAAACCAGACGAGGGATTATGTTTTTGTTGATGATGTGGTGAAAGCAAATTTGCTTGCACAAAGTTACCGCGGTTCGGGTATATTCAATATTTGTACGGGCAGGGAGACGAGCGTGAATCAACTTTTCAGATTAATAAATAAAAATTTAAACAACAGAGCAGAAGAAGTTCACGGCTCCGGTATATATGGCGAGCAGGTTCGCAGTGTGCTGAGCAATAAACTTGCAGGAAAGAAACTTTTATGGAAACCGGAGACGGGAATAAAAGCGGGGATTATAAAAACCGGTGACTGGTTTAAGAAATACTTTTAATTAGTCCGGATTTACATATAAAGTACCAAGTTAGATGGAATTAAAACTGTTATGCAGGAATTTCAGGAGTTCAGGACATAAATCAGTAAGCAGAATTTTCAGATTTTGACACTGAAACGAAGATATTCCGACAGATGGCAAGTTGCAGAAACGGATTAGTGAATCCTTTTTTCCGGAATTATATGCTAAATGACAAAAAAATTTGGTTGCTTCGATGTATATACTGTTTAAAAACCTCCTGATTGCCATTCCTATGAAAACAGAAATCCGGGAAAAATCCTTATTATGAAATAGATTTCCGCATACAAGGAAATAACAAAAGACCGAATTTGTGATTTTCACACACACTCCGGAGCGCAGTAATCAATGGGGTTTTCCGACTCGACCGGATTGTAAATAAATATATGTAATAAGAAAGTAAATGAGCTCTATTTTTTATAAAAGAAATTATTCGGGAAGTTCGTATCTTATATAATACTCATCTTCTCCGAAAAAGAATTCAATATTCTGGTATTTATTAATATAATCTTTTAATTCTCCCGATGTGGAAAAGTTTGATTTAATATAATTTGTAACAGGTGATAGAATTATCTCATTATTATTTGAAAAATATATTTTGTAAATATAGTATCCGAATCCCGACATATCATCAGTCTGGCGGATATTCATATATAAATTTGTACCGACTTCAGACAGAAATGCTTCGTATGTTGTTGTAACATTATAAACACCGGAAGGCTCTTTATATTCTTCAGCAGGTTCGGGAAGAGTTATTGTCTCATCGTTATCGGGTAAATTATTATCGTCTTCATACTCTTCATAAGTATTAGTGTCTTCGAATGAATAATAATCGATATCGAGCATAAAACCGTCCCTGTCTTTTATTAGATAATAAGGTTTGTTCTTATTTTCGGAACTGTCATTTGATATCCATGTACCGGGCAATTTTTTTTCGATTTTTACTTTTGCATAGTCATCAATTGCAACTTTAGATTTGTAGGGACATCCAAGTATGGAAACAGATAATAAAATCAGGATAAAAAGCAGATAGATTTTTTTCATATTTGTATTATTTTTCAGGTAAAATACATATTTATATATAATAAAAAAAGATGAAAGATGAATAACGGTTAGTTCTCAGGCTTTGTTGTTGTTTTCCAGATTTGTTTTCCGATTCATCGGGATTTAATTCCGACAAGTCAGGATTCAACTTAATGTCCCGTTCCTGAATCTGTTACATTAAAATATTCTGCGCGTGATTATAAAAAAATGGAAAATTGAAATTAAATATATTCATTGATTTTAGGACATAAATGATATAATTTTAACGTTTTGCATTTAGAAAAATATAAAGGAGATTATAAGCAAAAATGGCAAATAATGAAATAAGGGAAAAACCGTCGAAACCGAAAGTTCAGCAAAGGGGCATTATGAACAAGATGCGTGATAAGATGCCTGTAATTATCATATTTATCATCGTAGCGTTTCTTGGAACGATAATATTTGAATGGGGTATGAATTATCTCGGCATAAGCGGTACCGGCAGAGTTCCATTTGCCACGATAAACGGTGAAGAAATTACTTATCAGGAATATTTAGAAAGTCTTAACAGCCAGATACAGTCAATTCAGCAGCAGAACGAAGGCAAAGAGATTGACGATAAAACGATGATACAAATCCGTGAGCAGGTCTGGAACAGTATTGTCCAGCGTAAATTAATACAGCAGGAAATAAATAAACTCGGAATAAGTGTAACAAAGGACGAAGTAAAAGAATGGGTGTATCAGCGACCGGAAACCCTTCCTCAATGGCTGAAAAATTTCTTTACGGACTCAACAGGAGTATTCAGGACGGATATGATGTATCAGACTTTACAGGACAAAAGACCTGAAATATCGAAGGCCTGGACTGACATTGAAAGGGAATTATATTTACAGTTGGAGTTTGAGAAATTTCAGAATATTATTTCCAGTTCGGTCATTGTAACAGAAGGAGAAGTATTGCAGAAATACAAAGATGAAAACATATTTGCGGATTTTGAATTCGTATTACTTAGCACAAATACGATAACCGATACGAACATAAACAACGTTTCAGAAGAAGAACTAAGAGCGTATTACGAAGAACATAAGAATGATTTCAGGCAGGAAGAAGCAGTTAAATTAAAATACGTAATATTTCAGGAATTTCCTTCCCCCGAAGATTCAGCATTTGTAGGAAAACTTCTGGCGACACTGACAGAAGACCTCAAGGCAGGTCAGATTGAAGACTCTTCATTAATAAAACTTGTAAACGATAATTCCGAAGAAAGCTTCAATGATGAATTCAGAAAAGCAGCGGATTTTCAGTTAAATGCTTTAAATTTTTTATTTGGAGCAAAAATTGACAGCGTCTCAGGAGTAATAACTGATATGGATGCATACAGGATTGTCAGACTTCTGGACGTCAAAGAAGGAGATGAAGAATTTGTTAATGCCGACCACATACTCGTTAACCTGACAGAACAGGATTCCGCAGGAGCAAAATTCAAAGCAGAGGAAATATTAAAGAAAGCAAGGTCAGGACAGGATTTTAACGAATTGGCATTTACAATGTCGGACGACCAGTCGGCAAAACAAAACCGCGGAAATCTCGGCTGGTTTAATAAAGGCAAAATGGTAAAGGAATTTGAAGATGCTGTATTCAGGGCAAGGATAGGAGACATTGTAGGACCGGTTAAAACTCAATTCGGTTATCATATTATTAAAGTGAATAACCGTTCGAAGAAAGAGTTTAAAGTAGCGGAAATAAAGAAAACTGTAAGCGTCAGTGAAATAACAAGGAATGCACTAAGAAACAAAGCAAGGGATTTCTGGCGGGACCTTGATGAAGGGATAAAATTTGACAGTGTTGCGAATAATTTCAAATTACAGGTTTCACAGACACCGGAAATAACCAAATCAAGCGGGATGATTCCCGGAGCCGGACAGAACAAGGCATTATTTAATTTTGCATTTAAAAACAAAGTCGGTTCATTCATAGAGCCGGTTAAGGTTCAGGGCGGTTACGGAATTTATGAAATAACAGAGAAAATACCGGAAGGTTACAAAAATTTCGATTCGATTAAAACAACAATGATAAAACCTCTCGTTGTTCAGGAAAAGATATACGAAAGATTAAAACAGGCAGCGACTGAATTAAGAGCGAGAATACAGGGCGGTAATTTAATGAGTCTTAAACCGCTTTATACTATGTATAATTTTGACACTGCAGACAGCGTGTCCGTGTCAAAACCAAATTCAATAATCGGACTTGATTACGGATTTTTTAATGCGGCTTTCAAACTGCAAAACGGAGAAATATCGGAACCGATAAGAGGAAACAACGGATATTATATAGTTAAGATGCTGAATATAACTCCGTTCAACGAGCAGGATTACAATATAAAATCGATTGAAATAAGAAAACAAATGATGGCTACTAAGCAGCAATCAGCAATACAGGAATATATGTCAAAACTTCAGAACGATGCTGACATAGAAGACAACAGAGAATTATATATGTAAGGACACCGGGGCTGTTTGTTGAATTAATATTAAAATTATGGAGACGTCAGAGGACGAGTCTCAGTCTGGATATTTAGTAAAGAAAAAATCTTTAATAAAGGTAACCAGAGCCATAGTATTAACTACGGTAATGTTTACTTTTATTTCATTTCTAAGAGCCGCGGCAATTGTTATCGGAGACCTTGGCTCGACAGCATATTATATCGAAGGGATATCGGAACAGTTCATCGGCGAAGTTGCACCGTATTTTATATTAATGGTGATGATATTTGCTTTTGTAATTGGTTCACTTTATCTCGAATCATCACCTTTATATACACGTGGCGGGGTTTACAGAGTAGTTAAGTTTGCACTTGGTGCCCGTTTTGCAAAAATTTCAGTCAGCGCCCTTGTATTTGATTATATTCTGACAGGTCCTATCAGCAGTGTATCGGGCGGTCAGTATTTAACAGGGCTTATCAATGATACATTTCATCATTTAGGATACGATTTTGCATTGGACAGGAATATTATTGCTATGCTCGTTGCTGTGATTATTATTATATATTTCTGGCGTGAAAATGTAAAGGGGATTGAAGAATCTTCGGATAAAGCATTAAAAATTTTTATTATAACTGCCGCTATGGCATTTATTGTGATAATATGGGGAATTGTTACATTGCTTCTAAAAGATGAACCGTTCTTTTCTCATCTGCCCGAATTCCACCTAAACCTGAGAGAAGATGCTTTCGGTTGGTTGAGCGGTGTGGACTGGATTAAAACAGTCACGGTTGCTGCAGTTATTATTGCATTCGGGCATTCGCTGCTTGCTTTAAGCGGGCTTGAAACTATGGGTCAGGTTTACAGGGAAGTCGAATATCCAAAACTTATTAATTTTAGAAAAGCATACATTACCATCTTTGCTTTTGCTTTAATAGTAACACCTTCAATTTCGTTTCTCGGAGTTATGTTAATACCGGATGGTGTCAGGCATACTGAGTACATGGACAACATTATCGGCGGTATTGCGATGTTTCTTGCAGGACCTGTATGGTTAAGGCTGGTCGTTCAAGTATTTGTTGTTCTTGTCGGTGTTTTAATTCTTTCCGGTGCTGTAAATACTTCTATTGTCGGTGCAAACAGTGTATTAAACAGAGTGTCCGAAGATAAAATATTGACCGACTGGTTCAGGAAACCGCATCCGAAATACGGTACAACTTACAGGATACTGACGTTGATTGCGGGATTACAGATTGCAACTATTATTTTATCTGGAGGAAATATATTAATACTCGGCGAGGCTTATGCTTTCGGTGTTATCTGGAGTCTAACTTTCAAAGCCTTTGCAATGATTGTTCTGAGATACAGGGACAAAAGACCTCGTGAATGGAGAGTTCCTGTTAATATTAAAATCGGTAAAACTCATATCCCGATTGGAATTATTACAATCTTTCTGATACTGTTTATTTCGGCGATTGCGAATTTCTTTACAAAACCCATTGCTACGGTATCGGGATTGTCATTTACAATTGTATTCTTTTCCATTTTTGCGGTTTCGGAATATATTAATAAGAAGAAGATAATGAAAGAGGAAGAACTGACAGAAGAAGAATTTGAAACAGAGAAGAAGAAAAGGGTTCTTGAACATTTCAAAATAGAAGGTGAAGATGAATTATCAGCGGTAACAATTGAAAGTGAGAAAGAAGACAGAATACTTGTTGCTGTTAAGGACCCTAATAATTTAAGTCATCTTGAAAAAGTATTAAATGAAGTTGAAACCGAAAATACCGATGTAATAGTTATGATTGGCAGAGTGTTTTCGGACAAACAGAATACTATTGTGGATTCAGAACTTCAGGATGACGAGAAAGAACTGTTCAGTGCGGTTGTGGATGTTTCGGAAAGAATAGGGAAGCGGGTTATTACTATTGTCGTACCGACAAATAATGCATTTTATTCTATAATTAACACTGCATATATACTAAAAGTAAGGGAACTTATACTCGGGCTTTCTGCAAAATTCAAGCCTGATGTACAGTTACAGCAGTTGGCTATTTTGTGGGGAGCAGTAAATTCGGATGAGAATTACAGAATTAATATCAGGATAATTACGCGGTATAGGGAATTCCGTGCGAAACTCTGATATCCTTATTTTTTTTTACCACCGAGAACACGCAGGCAGTACGAAAAAATAATTTTTTTCCTTTGAAGTATTAAAGAAAATTCAAAAATTTTAATAAATATAAGAATGAAGGGGAAATAAAAATATCAACCGGTATTATTTATTTTTTTCTTTGGCTCTGAGCGTGCTGAGCGGAGAAAAATTTTTATTGTAATCCGTCAAGGAATTTGATAACAACGGAATTAAAATAATCCGGATTTTCAATGTTGCTCAGATGACCTGCATTCGGGACTACTTCAAGCACGGAGTTTTTTAGTGATTTATTCATAGCTTCCGCGAAATTTTTTGGTGTAAGAACATCATCTTCTCCAACAATTATCAGTGAAGGGATATCAATATCTTTTATTTTTTCCAGAGTATTTGTTCTTGTAGCGAGTGCGAGCATTGCACCGCAGATACCGTCATCTGAATTAGAAAACATTATATCCGTGAGAAAGTTTTGTATTTCCGGATTAGCGTAACTTTTATCATTAATCAGTTTCGTTAGGAAATTATTCAGGAATTCTTTCCTCTTCCCGGATTTAATATCAATAATTGAATTTGACCTTGAAATAAGTCCTTTATCATCATCTCTTTCCGCTCTCGTATCTGCAAGTATTACCGATAAGAACCTTTCAGAATTTCTCGTAATAGCACGGAGAATTATATATCCGCCCATAGAAACTCCGCAGGCATTGACTTTATCCAATCCGAGTTCATCCAGAATACAGAAGAAATCAGTTACATAACTTTCCATTGTGAACTGATTATCGGATTGTCTGCTTTTGCCGAGACCTCTTGCATCATAGGTGATTACTCTGAATTTATTACGAAGGTATTTCACCTGCGGTTCCCACATCCTTGAAGAAAGAGGGAAAGCGTGGACTAGTATTAAAGGTTTACCGTTTCCTTTGTAGTCGGTTACGGATAAACCGTTGATGTTTATGTCTTTCATAATAATTTTTTTAATTTAAATAGTTTGCTTCTTGAACTGATGACCTCGAAATAAAAAGTTCAGTAATATTTTACATTTCCGTCTCTTACCACAGAGAATTCATAAATTTTAAAAAGTAATAAGGGATGAAATATCATTTTAAATGTTCCTATGCGTACCGTCGCAGTGTGGTTTGTTGCCGGAGTGCTTGCATCCGCACCAGGCAACTTTTTTTTCTTCATTTATATTAACGGCAACCGGAGTAATATCAGTGGTTTTATGTGAGCCATTGCAGAAGGGTTGATTAGAGGACAATCCGCAGGCACACCAATAGTATGTTCCGGGTTTTTCATCACGGATATAAGGAGCCTTTTGAGTAATTTTCGGTTCTGACATATTATATTAAATTTAAATTTGTATAAACTAAAAATATTTATTTGAAATTGATATTCATAAATAAGTGAATACCGAAACAATAACTGATTTTAATCCTAAGGATACTTGAAAAACCAAAAGACACGGGATTTGGAATAACAATACTATGATTTTAAGTAATTTTTTTTTTCTCCCTAGAAATTTAAGTTTTAACATAATAAAATTTTTATTAATTCAGGGAACAATAGTTTTTATAATTGACTATAAAATTTAGTATTAAGATTATAAATTAACATAAATTAAAAAATTATGAAGAATAAATTAACTCCGCTTTTATTTACCGTAATGTTTCTTTTATTCATTCCCGGTCTTGTACTTTCGCAGAATGTAAGTCCGGGAATAAGTTATTACATCAATACTAATAATCTTTATTATCCGGGAGATAAAGTATCTGTATATCTTTATGCGTACAGTTATTCTGATAAAGTCAAAGAGAAAGAATATACTTTTGAGATTTCTGTATTAAAAATTAAAGATATTGAAGGATTTTACTCGAATCAGACATCGAGAGGAAATATTAATGTAATAGGGAAGGACAGTTCAAATCTTCTCTATTATACAGATGAAATAAAATCTTTTAGTAAGAAAATTAAGGTTAAAAAGGATTACGGTTATTTATACCTTAACGAGAATATACCTCTCAATATAAATGAAAACGGTGCATACGTGGTAAAAGTGTCTATAGGTCAGTATGTGGCTTATACGGGTTTTATAATATCGAGATACGGAATATTAACTGAAGTCGGGAATAATTCAGTTTTATTGTATGCAGTTGACAGAAAAACCGGAATCCCCGTTGACGAAGCAGAACTGAATTTTTTTCAGAAGGGAAAAAGCAGGTTGAAAGGAAAAACACGCGGAGGAATTCTTTACGGAGAGTATATACCTGAAGTAGACGAAAAAAATTCATACGACAAGGATATACTCGTGATAGGGAAATATGATGATGAGATTATAATTTCAGATCCTTATTCATATTACAATTATCCTTCGGAAAATTACAGTGTATATATTTACACGCAGCAGCCTGTTTACAGAACAGGGAGCTTAGTAAATTTCAAGTCCGTAATAAAAAAGCGTGAAACAAGTGAGTTCAAATCTTATGCTTACAGAGAAGTAAATGTAAAAATCAACGACCCGTACGGACAGAAAGTATATGAAACGAAATTAACCACGAATCAAAATGGCAGCATTAACGGTTCATTTGAAATACCTGAAGACGGAAAACTGGGGGATTATTATATTTACGTTTATCTGAGTGAAAACAAGGCATACAGTAATTCCTTTACGGTTGAACAGTATAAAAAGCCGGAATATAAAGTTACCGTTAACACCGACAAGAAACAGTATTATGGAAAAGACGAACTTCAAGCATCGGTCGAGGCAAAATATTACTTTGGCAGTCTCGTTTCCGAAGCGGATGTCGAATACAATATTTATAAAGTAAGATATTATACCCCATGGTGGAAGTTTACTGATTATGCCTGGTGGTTTGAAGATGAAGAGGATGAATATACCGGTGATTTCAGCGGTGCGGTATTTATTTATTCAGGAAAAGGTAAACTGAATTCGGAAGGCAAATTTGAATTTGATTATGCAATAAATGAAGATTTCAAATTCGAAAGGAATAACGGCTGGTGGTGGTACAGGGATTATTACACGGATTTCAGATATATAGTACAGGCAAGAGTAACAGATAAGTCGAGACGGGAGATTTCAGGCATTAAGACCGTATATGTTACCAGAGGCGGATTCTATATGAATATTAAAGCCAATAAATATTTTTACACGCCGGAGGAAAAGGTAAATATAAAAATAAATGCACAGGACTTTTTCGATAAGCCGACAGAAACAAATCTGAAAGTCGAAATATACAAAACAAAATGGTACAAATGGACTGACAGGGAACAAAAAGACCTTATAAAAGTGCTTGAAGGCAAGACGAATAAAGAAGGCAAAGCAAATCTTGAATTTTTTATTGATAAAGAGAATTCGGATGGGTATTATGAAATGAAAGCGATTGCAAGAGACGAAAGAGGGAATGAGATAACTTCGACTGCAGGTTTTTATGTTTACACCGGTGAAAAATGGTGGTGGGGATATTACGGAACGGGAGGAACACAGATTATGCTGGATAAAGATTCATACAAAAAAGGAGATACCTGCAAAGTATTCATTGCAACAAGCGATTCCAATGTTAACTTACTTTTTTCTGCCAAGACCGATAACATACTTTATTACAAAACCGTAATGGTTCCCGAAAGAAATGCTTATGTAGAATTTATACTTGACGATAAATTCAATACAACATTTAATATTACAGCTTCGTACGTGAAGGATATGCAGATTAACACAGCAACGGAAAATATAAAAATAATTCCCGAAGAGAAATTTTTGACTGTTGAACTTACACCTTCAAAGAATATATATAAGCCAAAAGAAGAGGGTGAATACACAATTCGGGTTGTTGATTTTTACGGAAATCCCGTCTCAAATGCGGAGGTATCGCTCGGTGTTGTTGATGAAAGCATTTATGCAATTAAGGAAGACAAAACAAAAGATATCAGGAAATTTTTCTATTCTGCAAATTATCCGATTATCGGAACGTCTTTCAATTATGTATCCACGAATTACGGATATTCCAGACTGATAACGATATTT
This sequence comes from Ignavibacteria bacterium, assembly GCA_016929695.1. Lineage (GTDB taxonomy): Bacteria > Bacteroidota > Ignavibacteria > Tepidaquicellales > Tepidaquicellaceae > Tepidaquicella. The sequence continues at coordinate 43,047 of JAFGII010000100.1, read as the reverse complement.
GAGAGATTCAATATTAAATCTGCCAAAGAATCAGAATTAGGTACAATAAACGGTGTGCTTTATTCAAAGGGAAATAAACCAATTGCTAATGCAGTTATTGTCGTAGACGGGATATATTACGCCTGTACAACGGGACCCGACGGTGAATTCGAATTTAAACTTCCTGAAGGGAAATATTCCGTGAGTGTTTACACGGGTAAAGAAGAAATTGAAGATGTAATGGAAATAAAAATCAGAAAAGGCGAGACAAAAACAATCAAATTGTATACAGATGAAGAACTGAACGAAATATACAACAGGGAAATGCTGGATGGAATGGGAGAGGATGAAGGAATAGAAGAACAGACTCTCGCTCCGAGAAGCGAAATTGCGAAAGAAGAAACAGGCAAGAAATTATATAAAAACGGTAAGGGTAAGGACGACGACGAAGGAAAACTGGTTGAACCTGAGTTAAGATCTGATTTCAAGGATGCAATAATATGGATGCCCTATGTTACAACCGATGCAAACGGCTATGCAAAAGTTAATGTAAAATATCCCGATAATTTAACCGAATGGCGTATTACGGCGAGAGTAATAACGGAGGATACCAGAGTCGGACAAGTTACGGGCAGAGTAATTACGAGGAAAGATTTGCTTGTTAGGATGGAAACTCCGAGATTTCTTCAGAGCGAGGATGAACTTGTTATTTCGACAATAGTTCATAATTACCTGAGCACTGAAAAATATACAAAAGTTAGTTTCAAATCCGAAGGAGTCGAACTGGTTGGCAATAATCAGGTTGAACTGAATCTGAAACCAAACACCGATGAACGTATTGACTGGAAAATAAAAGTAAACAATCCCACAGGGGAAGCGAAATTATACTGCGAAGCACTGACCAATGAAGAATCCGACGCAGTAGAAATAAAAGTACCGATACAGCCGAAAGGTCTCGAAATGTTTCAAAATAACATTACCGATATAACAGATGAATTTAAAACAGAATCGGAAACGATTAATATTCCAAAATATGCGGATTTGAGAACAGTTAATTTAAAATTCACTGCTTCTTCATCAATAGCTTCCGCATTATTAACTTCACTCGACGACCTTGCAGGATATCCTTACGGCTGTGTTGAGCAGACTATGAGCAGATTTCTACCTTCTGTAATTGTGGCAAATGCTTTCAAAGAATTAAATGCTCCGTTATCCGAAAAAACGAAGAAGGAACTACCGAATATGGTCAGTCAGGGTATAAACAAACTCTATGGATTTCAGCAATCAGACGGCGGATGGGGATGGTGGACAAATGACGGAAGCCAACCGTATATGACCGCTTATGTGCTTTATGGTCTCAACATTGCCAAAATATCAGGATACAACGTAAGTCAGACTGTGATAAATAAAGGTATAGCGGCACTTAAGAACCATCTGAATTCCGACAAAGAACCGGTAACAAAGGCTTATATGCTTTACGTGCTCTCAACTTTGGACGAAAAAAATCAGAGTCTGATATACAATGAATTATCAAAACTTGAAAAAGAAGAACTCAATGATTTTGCACTTGCATTAACTGCCCTTGCTTATCATAATACAGGAAAAGACATTGATGCGCAGCAAAAAATAGAAGCACTTGAAAAGTCCGTCAAATATACCGGTGACGATATGGCATACTGGGAAGGACAGAAATTCAAGTACAGATGGCAGGATGACAGGGTTCAGACTACCGCAATGATTTTAAAAGCATTTGTAAATGTAAAAAAAGATTCTCCGCTGACAGGAAAAATTGTGAGATGGTTACTGATGCAAAGGCAGGGTACATCCTGGCGCAATACTCAGGAAACGGCATTAACAGTTTTTTCAATGGTTGATTACCTGAAAATATCAAAGGAATTAGACCCCGATTTCAGCGTAAAAATATATGTGAACAATGAATTTAAATTCGAGAAACGATATACAAAGGATAATATTTACGATAAAGATTCAGTTATAAAAATAAAAGGTACAGATTTAAAGTCAGGAGATAACGAAGTAAGAATAGAGAAATCAGGAAAAGGGAAATTATATTTCTCATCGGTAACATCTTATTTTGACAATACCGGAAAAATAGATGCAGCAGAAAACTGGTTCCGGGTCGAACGTGAATATTACAGACTCGAGCAGTACGAAAGTTATTCAGGCGAAAAGATTACATACAGAAAAAAATATTTCAGCGGCGAAGTTAAATCAGGTGATATAATATTCGTAAAGTTAAGAGTATTTACAAGAGAAGAAAACCTGAGTTACTTCATGCTTGAAGAGCCGCTTCCCGCGGGATGCGAAGTTGTAAAGGATGACTGGGCTTACAATATTGAAGACGAAAAAGATTATACAGGATATACGTATTACTGGTGGAGATGGTGGTATGCGGATAAAGAAGTAAGGGATAACAGGGTGACATTCTTTGCAACCTATTTATACGGAAATGAGTTTGAATTCAGTTATATAATGCGTGCACAGATTCCCGGAGATTATACGGTTAATCCTGCGAGAGCGATGCTGATGTATTACCCCGATATAAACGGAAACACTGCAGAAATAAAAATGAAAATTACAGATTAATTCTCTTTACTCCTCATCCGGTGAGATTCGCTAATTGGATGAGGAGTAATTAAAAAGAAAAATCACTTTTTGATTTATAAAAAAATGTATTTTTTTTAATATCGAGTATATATATATTTGCATTAGTTAGTTTTAGAAATTCAGTTATGATAATGAATTTACATAAAAGACAAAATTTTCTTTATAACAATTATAGATAAAAACACGTAATAAGATACGGTGAAGGATTTAAAGAAAGAGGATCAAAAGAAGTAATAATTACTTCAAGCAAACATTTGAGAGGCTGCCGAAAGACAGCCTTTTTTTAATTTTGCTTATACACAGTGGAAGTTACATCTTATTCATTAAAAGGATTTTTTTAAATTTATTAATAAATAATTATTTTAAAAAGACAGTCCCTGAGATTATTCTATTCTTCTGTTCTTTCCATTCTTTCGGGTGCGGAGATTCCGATAATATTGAACCCGTTTTTCAAAACCTGCTTGACCGAGAGGCAGAGTTTTAATCTGGCAAGAGTTAAATTTATATTGGAAGGAATGATTACTTTGTTGTTACGGTAGAATACGTGGAAACATTCAGCAGTTTTATTAAGATATGTAATAATTTTATGCGGTTCATAAGTTAATGATGCAGATTCAACTTCATCCGGGAATTTTGTTAGTTGTTTAAGCAGTTCCAGTTCATACTTATCGTTTAAAATTTTGAAGTCAACACTGGTTTCGAGCAATTTATCTATTTCAGGTATAACTTCACCGGCATGTCTCAATATACCGCATATGCGGGCGTGTGCATATTGCAGATAATAAACGGGATTTTTATCGGATTGTTCTTTCGCAAGTTCTATATCGAATTCCAGTTGTGAATTAGCACCCCGCATAATGAAAAAGAACTGCGTGGCATCTTTTCCGATATCTTCGAGCAGGTCATCAAGCGAATAAAATGTTCCGTATCTGCCGCTCATTTTAACTTTTTCTTTTCCTGTTTTGAAAACCACCATCTGATGTATTATAACTTTTATTTTTGAAATATCATATCCGAGCATTCCTATACCGTGAAGAACTTCCCGATATGTATCTACATGGTCGGCTCCGAATATGTCCATTATCAAATCATAATTACGGTTCAATTTAGCGATGTGATAAGCCATATCCGGAAGTCTGTATGTATATTCACCAGTAGCTTTTTGTATGACTTTATCTTTTTCGTGCTCGTGTTCTCCGATACTTTTCAGCCATACTGCACCGTCTTTCAGATAGGAGAGTTTTTTTGATTTGAAATCCGACATTAATTTTTCAATGGCACCATTTTCGTACAATGAAGATTCATTGAAAAATATATCATGTTTTATATTAAGTTTCTCCAGGGTATTTCTTATAGATTGAAAATTATATTCTTCGCCTGTCGTGATAAAATAATCAATATTTTCGCAATTCCTGTATTTATCACCGTGTATTGAGTAAATTTTTTCAGCAATATCTTTAATATAATCGCCCTGATATCCGTCTTCGGGAAATGGAAAATTCGGATTAAAGATTTGCTCGTACCTTGCGTGTACCGACATTCCGAGAATTCTCATCTGATTACCGGCATCATTATAATAATATTCGCGTGTTAATTTGTAACCTGACCATTCCAGAAGATTTGCGATTGCTTTTCCGAGACAAATCTGTCTGCCGTGACCTGCGTGCAGGGGTTTCGTAGGATTAGCACTTACCCATTCAAGGTTTGCTGTTTTGCCTGTGTTTATTTCTGATTTGCCGTAATCATTTTTTAGTGAAAGTATTTTGCTTAACTCCCTGAAATAATAGTTATCCGAAATATAGAAATTAATAAATCCTGCTCCTGCTATTTCGATTTTGTTAATCAGGTCTTTGTCGTATTCAAGGTTCTCTGTTATTTGCTGTGCAATATTACGCGGATGAGATTTCAATTCCTTTGCAAGAAGCATAGCCGTATTCGTTGTGAAATCCCCGAATTTATTGTCTTTCGGGATTTCAATCTGAATAGTTTTTGCGGGATATCCGAGTTTTAAAATACATTCCGATATTATTTTTTCAAGATAGATTTTCATTTTATAACCATTTGTTCTTTTTATACCAGTCTATTGTATTTTTAAATGCTTCTTCAAGTGTATATGCGGTTGAGAAACCGAGTATTTCTTTTGCTTTTTTATTCGAGCAGGTCCAGTATTTTCTCGTCAGGTCTTTGCATTTTTCAATGTTTAGAGTAGCAGCATTTTTTGAAAACATAGAAAAAAAATGCGCTACACCGCCGGCTATATATACTATGAAGTGCGGAATTCTGATTTTTAATGCTCTTTTATTCAGCAGTCTGCCTGCGATTTTACCGATTTCATTCCAAGAAAACTGTTCGTCAAAGCAAATGAAAAATATATTACCGTTTGCTTTTTCATCCATTGCGGCAAGATAAATTCCTTTCACAAGGTCTTTCACGTAAACGACACTTAATAACTTATTATTAAATCCGATAATACTATTCAAACCCATATTATAGGTTTTGAAATATACAAATATTTCCGTGTCTCTTTCTCCGAAAACAGCAGGAGGTCTGATAATAGTAACAGGGAATTTATCCTTGTATTTAAGAACTTCATTTTCCGCTTTTAATTTTGTCCTTCCGTATGCGGTTATTGGTTTCGGAACATAACTCTCGTCAATAGGTTCAGGCCCCGGTGTCGGGCCGCACGATGCCTGAGAAGATATATGTACGAATTTTTTTATATTCCTGTTGACTTTATAAACCGTTTCCAGCAGATTCTTTGTTGCGATATAATTGCCTTTTTCAAAACCTTCTTCATTTTTGGATTTTACCACACCGGCAACGTGAAACACATAATCAACTTCTTTTACTGCTTTTGCCAGTATTTCTTTCGAAAACAAATCCCCTTCGATAAATTTTACTTTTTTTCCTTCGAGCCATCTCAGATTTGAAGCAGGGCGTTTTAGAGTAACAACTTCAAAATTATTTGCCAGAAGTAAATCTATCAGATGACTGCCTACAAATCCTGTACCTCCTGTTACGAATGCTTTCATGTATGTACTTTTAAATAATAATTTATCAATAATTATATGCATTTTCTATTAATAAATTTTTACCGATATTAATAATTTATAAATTTTTGCTTAATATGGACATATTTACAAAATGTTATAATTTTACCCGAGCTGATGAGGTAAAAGAAACAGGGTATTATCCTTACTTTAGGGCAATAGAAGCAAATGAAGGTCCGGTTGTAAAGATTGAAGGGCGGGAAGTTATTATGGCAGGTTCGAATAATTATCATGGTTTGACGACGCATCCTAAGGTAGTAGAAAGTGCACTAAATGCGCTGAAAAAATACGGAACAGGGTGCTCAGGTTCGAGATATTTAACCGGCACGCTTGATTTACATATTAATCTGGAAGAAAAGCTTGCGGATTTTCTCGGAAAGGAAGCAGTTCTTTTATTTTCTACAGGATATATGACCGCACAGGGTATAATTCCGACTCTTGTAAATAAAGGAGACTATATAATTTCAGACAGGGATAATCACGCCAGCATAGTAGCGGGAAACATAATGGCGAAAGGTATTTTTGCCGAACATTTACGCTACAAGCATAATGATATGGAAGACCTGGAAAAGGTGCTGAGTACAGTCCCTGCAGATGCAGGAAAATTAGTTGCAACCGACGGTGTTTTTTCAACAACAGGCGGAATTGTGAATTTAAAAGATTTTTATACAGTATGTAAAAAATATAATGCAAGGACACTTGTAGATGACGCACACGCACTCGGTGTTATAGGAGTCGGAGGAAGAGGCACTGCCTCGGAGTTCGGACTTGTTAATGAGATTGATATGACATTTGGGACATTTTCCAAAACACTTGCCTCATTGGGCGGATTTGTTGCTTCGGAGAAACCCGTAATTAATTATCTGAAACATCTTTCAACGGCACTGATATTCGCTGCTTCTCCGACTCCGGCAGCTGTTGCGGCTGCAGATACTGCATTGGATATTATTATAGCAGAACCGGAAAGGATTGATAAACTTGTTGCCAACGGGAATAAAATGAGAAAAGGGCTGAAAGATATGGGATTTTATGTAACGGAAGGAAGAACGCCAATTGTCCCCGTGATTCTTGGAGATGATATGAAGACATTTATTTTCTGGCGGAAACTTTTTGACGCCGGGGTTTTCGTTAATGCATTCGTGTCTCCCGGTGTACCACCTACAATGGCTATGCTCAGAACTTCTTATATGGCGACACACGAAGACAAACACCTGAATAAAATTCTTGAAGTATTCGGCGATATCGGAAAGGAACTCGGAGTAATTAAATAGTTTTATCAAAATATTTTAATTCAAAAATTATGAGATATTCGATTTTTTTGTTGTTCCTCACTTATATATTTATTTTCGGATGCGGGAATGACAAATCTGTTTCTGAAGACTTAACAGATACAGTTTCATTATTACCTCAGGAAGTATTCAGTCTTACTTTGACTGAAGATGTTCTGGGCGAAGATGACGAGGATTTGAAATTGTTTCTCGAAGAGGAAATTTATCCGCTTATCTCGAAAGCTTCGAAAGTGACAATTGATAAAATTGCTTCATCCCAGTACTTATTGATATACATAGAAAATGATTCAGCGAAAGGTTTACTTCTTCAGAAGTTTTATAATCCGGTGAAAGACGAAATTGAATTTACGAAGACAGAGACAGTATTAACGAAATAATATCCAATTTCCGATGAATAAAATTGTTGCAGTTATTGGTATGTGCGGTTCGGGGAAGTCAGAAGCAGTAAAATATTTTACAGAACACGGTTATCAAAGAGTATATTTCGGAGATGTTGTAATAAATGAACTCAGAGAGAAGGGGCTGGAATCGAACGAGATAAATGAAAGAACAGTCAGAGAGAATTTGAGAAAACAGTTCGGGATGTCTGCAATGGCAATAAAAAGTCTTCAAAAAATAAGAGAATATTTTAAAACAGGGAATGTTGTAATAGAAAGTCTTTATTCCTGGTCTGAGTATAAAATAATTCACAAAGAATTCGGAGAGAATTTTAAACTGCTTGCAATTCATACTGAAAAGAAATTGCGTTATGAAAGACTGATGAAAAGGGAAATCAGACCTTTAACTTTATCCGAAGCGATATCAAGGGACATAAGCGAAATTGAAAATATTGAGAAGGGCGGACCAATAGCTTTTGCCGATTTTATGGTGATTAACAACGGTACGCTCGAAGAATTAAGAATAAAATTAAAAAATTTAATTTGAAATCAAAAAATTACATCAGCTGGGACGAGTATTTTATGGGAATTGCCTTATTATCCGCAAAGCGCAGCAAAGACCCGAGCACACAGGTAGGTGCCTGTATCGTAAATATGCACAATAAAATAGTCGGTATAGGATACAACGGATTTCCAATCGGCTGCAGCGATGATGAACTGCCTTGGGAACGTGAAGGGGAAAACATAAACTTGACAAAATATCCTTATGTAGTTCATGCGGAAGCAAATGCAATTCTAAATTCAACGAAAGATTTACACGGAGCGAGAATTTACGTGGATTTATTTCCCTGCAACGAATGTGCAAAGTTGATTATACAGGCAGGGATTAAGCAGGTTTTATACATGAACGATAAATATAGAGATACAGACAGCGTGAAAGCATCGAAAAGGATGTTCGAACTTGCAGGGGTTGAATATAAGAATCTGTCATTCGGAATTAAAAAAATAGAACTTTATTTCAAACAGGATATTAATTCAGAAGAAAGCGAACAATAATTTTTTAAGGATTCAGGACTGCAAAAGTACGGGGGAAAAATTATATTAAGGAAAAATAATATTTTAAATTATTCATAAAAAATAATTCTACTACGGGACTTTTCAGTTTTGAATGTCTGAAATATTTTTATTTTGAAGTCTTGTTTTGTTGATTCAGGATTAATAAATTGCTGTATATAAAATATTAATGTAAGCAATGAATAACAACGGCGACAAAATCATAAATGACCTGCAGAAATCGGGAAGTGATAATTTTAAGAAAAAAATGTTAAAGACAATTGAGAGTTACAAAAATCTCAGTGATGAAGATAAAAATTGCCTTCACATTTATTATGGTTACGGCAAAGGAAAGACAACCAGTGCATTAGGACTTGCCGTTAGAGCAATCGGTGCGGGAAAAAAAGTTATAATTATTCAGTTTGATAAAGGTTATGAAAACGAAAACGAACATTATTCGGAAAGGCATATTTTAAGACGATTAAAAGAATTTGGATATCCGATTGAAATACATCCTACCGGATGTGAAAGAATGAACCCTGACGGCACATTCAGATTTAAAAACAATCAAAGTGATTTTGATGAAGCAAAAAGGGCTTTAAAACTTGCGGAGGATTTGATAATTAAAGGAGATATGAACTTATTAATACTGGATGAAGCGATTGCTGCAGTTGCGTATAATCTTTTAAAAAAGGAAGAAATTGAGAATCTTATAGATATATATAAAAAAAACAAACGGTTTGAACTTGTAATGACAGGGCATAAAATATGGGATTATATAGATGAAAATGCTGATTTAATAACTGAAATGCGAAAAGTAAAACATTATTTCGATAAAGGAATTCCTGCAAGGGAAGGAATAGAATTTTAACTTTTGTGTTATACCTTATATATATATTTTAACAACTATGACAAAAGAAAAAGAAATCAGAATTCCTGACGCAGTCGAATGGTCAGGCGAAGAGGAAGAGCGCATCGGTTTTAAATTGTATATAAGGAAAATAATTCTCGATGAAATCGAGACCTATCTGGAATCGGATATTAAAAACGAACTCGGGGGGGTATTAATAGGGGAGTGCGGTACCGTATCAGGTGAAAATGTTATAATAATAGAGGATATTATAATCGCACTATATACTGAAACTTCATTATCCAGATTAACATTCACTCACGAAACGTGGGAATATATAAACAACATTTTAGAAAAAAACCATCCCGGGAAAAAAATTGTAGGGTGGTTTCATTCTCATCCCGGGCACGGAGTATTTATGTCGGGTTATGACAAATTTATTCAGGAGAATTTTTTCAACGGTGAATGCATGACTGCACTCGTATATGACCCTGTTAGAAGAGAAAGGGGATTTTTCCGTTTTGACGGCAACAATATTATTGAATTAAAATCCTACGGAATTTATAATGAAAGCAATTACTTATTCCCACAGCCGGTTAAATTAACGGGAAGCACAAAAAAAAATACCGTGAGAAAAAAAATTAAAATAAAAGATGTACTGTTATTCATACTGGTACCCGCGTCAATTATTTTAATTATACTAATAATTGGAACACAATCCCGATACAATACATTACACACCGAACTCAATAACCAGAAAGTTAAAACAGAAAAACTGGAAACAGAAATCAACGAACTTTCTGAACTGTTGAATTCGCTTGGAAATTTAGGAGAAAATGATAAGGCAAATATAATAAAATATGAGATAAGACCCGGTGATGACCTGAGAAAACTTGCAATCAGGTTTTACGATAATCCGGAGATGTACGATACTCTGGTTAAACACAATAAATTGCAAAATGAATTTGATATATATCCGGGTAAAAAAATTGAAATACCATTTTAAATAAATCCAAATGACACCAAGAGACAGAAGATTAAAATCGGATTTTGACAGAATAAGAAATGAATTTCTGAATAATCCTTATATTACAGTGGAATATGAAACACGCGAAGGTTCCTATCCCGAAAGATATTTTATAAAATATAGAGTAAACGGGCTGAAACTAAATAAAGACTCTTCCAGTAAAACAAAAAAAGTTGAAAAAATAAACAATCACGCAGTTGAAATTTATCTTCATATTGATTATCCTAGGATGAAACCTTTATGTTTTATGAAAAGTGAAATATTTCATCCTAATGTGAGAAAATCAAGTCCGAATGATATCTGTACCGGAGATTACTGGGCACCGGGCGAAACTTTAACCGATGTTATATATCTAATCGGCGAAATGATTCAATATCAGAATTATAATGTAAACAATCCTCTAAACGGAGTTGCTGCAAAATGGGCAAAGGAAAATGCAAATATGTTCCCTGTGGGTAATCAGGACTTGAGACTGCCGGAAATCCAGATTGATTTTAAAAATTAAAGAAAATGAAAATGATTTTACCTTATTTAGGAAAGTATCCGAAAATTGATGAAAGCGTTTTTATATGTGAAGGTTCACATATAATCGGTGATGTTGTTCTTGATAAGAATGTTAATGTATGGTTCAATTGCGTAATAAGAGGCGACGTCAATTATATCCGTATAGGTGAAAGGACAAATATTCAGGACGGAGCACTTCTTCATGTAACATACAGGAAATATCCGCTTATAATAGGAAAGGATGTTTCTGTAGGACACGGCGCGATTCTGCACGGGTGTATAGTTAAGGATTCAGTATTAATAGGAATGGCATCCGTTTTGCTGGATAACTGCACAGTGAATTCCAATTCACTCATTGCGGCGGGAACTCTCATAAAAGAAAATTTTTCAGTTCCCGAAGGAGTCCTTGCAGCCGGAGTACCAGGGAAAATAATACGTGACTTAACAGAGGAGGAAATTGAAAATATAAAACAGCATTCACGAAATTATCAGATGTATGTTAATAATTACAAAACAGGAGGTCTGAAATTGTAAGTTTGTTCTTTATAGTTGAAAAATTAATAATATATTCATATTTTTGATAATATTATTTTAATTAAAGAAAAGGAGGGGCTAAATGCCAACAGGAAAGGTGAAATGGTTCAATACTAAGAAGGGCTATGGTTTTATACGTGATGATGAAGGTAATGATGTATTCGTTCATTATACTGCTATTGAAAGCGAGAAACATTTTAAAATGCTGAACGACGGAGTAAACGTCGAATATAATTTAAGAGAAGATGATAAAGAGAAAAAGGCAGAATTTGTAAGGATTATTGAGAAATAGAAACTTTGACAAAAATTTCTTGCCCTAATTGAATTTGTCAATGCAATTAGGGTTTTTTAAATAAAAAGGAGTACTTTGAGTAAAGGTGCAGAAAAATACGGTTTTAATGAAAAGTCATTTAATGACTTTGAAAATCTATTTAATGTTAAACCTGCAAATAGCGGAAATTCGTTTTCATTCAATGTAACCAATAAACAGAAGAAAACCGAAATATCAATTGAAATAATAACTGAATCCGAAGATAATGCACTAATTTCCGTTTATACAGAAAATGCACATTTACAGCTGCAGAATGCCAATTATTTTTTAATAAGTGAAATGCTCTCGGAAGTTATATTTATTTCTGAGACCGGAGACAAGATATCAGGACTTATAATCTCCTCTCAGGGAGACTGTTCTTTGTATTCCAACGTAAGCAAAAATATTTTAAAGGGGGATTTTGCAAATCTGAGCTCCGAAAAACTTATTGCCGCTGTTGCTTTATCATTAGCGGAATCAAATTAAAGAACTTGGCAGATACTTCAGTTAAATTCATTTTCGGAAAAAAGATATCCGATGAAATAACGGCAGTTACTAAATTTAAAAAAAACACTATTAAACTAATTAATGATGTTTTTTCACTTGAAAATGGTATGTGCCATAATTTAAATTTGTTATTTTGCGGAGATGATACAATTATAGAATATAACAAGAAATATTTAAATCACGATTATGAAACGGATGTAATAACATTCAGGTATGAGGATGAAACTATTGATTCGGACATGATAATATCGATAGATACAGTTAAGAGAAATGCCGAAAAATACGGAACCGATTTTACATGCGAATTATACAGGGTAATAATTCATGGTGTGTTGCACTTATGCGGTTATGATGACAAAGAAAAGTCAGAAAAAATAAAAATGAGAAAAAAAGAGAATAAATATTTAAAGTTAATAAAATAATGTTTTATAATAAAATACTTGAAATAATCGTTTTAATTCTGAGTGAATTGAAAACAAACAAGAAGGCAAATGAGATAGACTACAATGCACTTTCAGAGATTGGTTACACAAGTTCGGAAATTAATTCCGCACTTGCATGGATTTTTTCAAAGATTGACACTGACAGTAATTTTCTAAAAAATGCGCTCAAAAATATAACCTCGAGGAGAATATATAATGAAGAAGAACGCAAAATTTTTACTCCGGAGGCACTGGGATATTTAATCTGGCTCAACGAGACAGGAATTCTGGAAGATGCTGACAGGGAAATATTAATTGACAGGATTTTTCTTGCCGGATATTCGAAAATTGAATTAACTGATTTGAAATCTTTAATAGCAATTTATCTTTTAGATATTAAAGATATAAACGATATAAAAACAAGACTGATACTGGAAAATAACGGTACGCAAAATTAAATTACAAGAAAACGATATACAAATAATATGTCAAAATATTTAGTAATAGTAGAATCTCCTTCAAAAGCAAAAACTATAAACAAATATCTTGGGAAAGATTACGATGTTCTTGCAACTGTTGGACACATCAAAAATTTACCGGAATCGAAATTCGGAGTAGATATAGAGAACGATTATGAACCGGATTTTGAAACGATTAAAGGAAAAGATAAAGTAATAAAGGAAATCAGAAGTCATTCAAAGAAATCCGAAATTGTGTATATAGCAACAGACCCCGACCGTGAAGGTGAAGCAATAGCAATAGATATATCTGATGAGATTGAGGATATAACCAAAGATGTTAAGCGTATTCTTTTCGAAGAAATAACAAAGTCAGGGGTAAAAAGGGCGATGGGAAAACCTACCGTAATAAACAAGAATCTTGTTAACTCTCAGACTGCAAGAAGAGTGATGGACAGAATTCTCGGGTATAAAGTAAGTCCTTTTTTATGGAAGACATTTTATTACGGATTATCAGCCGGCAGAGTTCAGTCAGTAGCCCTTAAACTGATTTGTGAGCGTGAGTCTGAAATAGATAACTTCGAGCCGAAAGAATACTGGTCAATAGACGGAATTTTCTCCAAACCCTCAGGCGGGACAAAACAGTTCTCAGCCAAATTATATAAAATTAACGCTGATATAATAAAGTATAACGGAGAAGACCCAAGAATCAAAAATATTGAAGAAGCACATAAGATTTTAGAAGATTTAAAAGACAACAAGTTTAAAATTATTGATATTCAGACACGTGAGGTCAAGAGGAATCCTCAACCGCCATTTACAACAAGCATGCTTCAGCAGGCTGCATCCACGAGACTCGGATTTTCACCCAAAAAGACGATGATGCTGGCACAGAAGCTATATGAAGGTGTAGAAATTAAAAAAGGGGAAGGTAACATCGGACTGATAACATACATGAGAACTGATTCCACGCGAATTAGTCCTGAAGCAGTAAAAAGTGCAAGAGAATTTATTGCAAAGAACTACGGAGAAGAATATGTTCCTGAGACTCCGAACATATTCTCCAGAAAATCCAGAAATGCACAGGAAGCGCACGAAGCAATAAGACCTGCAGATATTAATATAAGACCTGAGGATATCAAAAAACTTGATAAAAATTTGCATTCTCTTTATACATTAATCTGGAACAGATTTATTGCTTCTCAGATGGAGAAAGCAAGAATTAATCAAAAAACTGTTCTTATAAAAGCGTTGAGTCCGAAGGGTAATATAACTGATTATATTTTTAAAGCAACGGGCAGTGAAATATTGTTTCACGGTTTTATGCAGGTATACAGGGAGATGGCTGAAGACCTCAGTAATAATAAAAACAATGAAAACGGGAATGAAAATATATTGCCTGAACTATCGGTAGATGACTTTCTGAAGGCAATAAGCCTGAGCAAAAACCAGCATTTTACAAATCCGCCTCCAAGATACACGGAAAGCAGTTTGATTAAACAGCTTGATTCACTCGGGATAGGACGGCCGAGTACTTATGCCCTGATTGTATCCACCGTTATAGACAGGAAATATGTGGAACTCAACGAAAGAAAACTATTTGGAACAAAACTAGGAATTGCAGTTAACAAGATTCTTTCCGAATATTTTCCTGATGTTATAAATTTTGAATTTACGGCAAATATGGAAGAAGAACTTGATACAATTGCGAACGGTGATTCAAGTTATAAAAAGGTTCTGGACAATTTTTATAAACCTTTCATAAAAGATTATCAGGAAGCGGAATCAAAAGTAAAAGAAATTAAGCAGAGTCTCATAGAAAAAACAGACATTTTATGTCCGGAATGCGGAGACAAAACAAATGCAAAAATGCTGAAAAAATGGGGAAGAAACGGTCTTTTCCTGACCTGCGAAAGATATCCGAAATGCAAAGCGTCAATGAATGATGAAGATGTTAATACCGTACAGGAAAAAGCCGAAGGCGTAATTTGCGATAAATGCGGTGCGGGAATGATTTTAAGAATAGGAAGATTCGGAAAATTTTTCGGATGCTCAAATTATCCTAAATGCAGCGGTACCAAACCTTTTACTCTCGGAATCAAATGTCCAAAATGCAATGAAGGTGATATAAGTCTCAAGATGACAAAGAACAAAAGGATTTTCTACGGCTGCACTAAATATCCGGACTGCAATTTTATAACGAATTATGAACCAATTATAAAAGAGTGCAAAAAATGCGGGAATAATTATCTTGAAAAGAAAAAAGATAAAGAAGGTAATTATTATCTTCAGTGCCCTTCCTGCAAGGCGAAATATGAAATAGAGACTTAGAAAGTTGAGTAAGAAATCAAAATATATGGATACGATGGATGATTTCTCGGAATATCTGTCGAATCTGAAGAATTTTTCAGGTCATACAGTTGTTGCTTATAAAACCGATTTAATACAATTCGGATTTTTCTTATGCGAGTTTTATAATTTTGAAAGTAATCCCGAGAAACTGGAAATTGATTTTGACGATATAGATTTGAATGTTCTGAAAAATTTTTTGATATATTTATACGACCAGCAGAAGATTGATGTAAAGCGAATTCCAAAATATTCCAAGAAGTCGGTATCCAGAAAAATATCCGTTCTAAAATCTTTTTTTAAATATTTATTGAGAAGGAAAATCACAACAAAAAATCCCGCTTCAAATTTATTATTTCCGAGATTACCAAAAAAACTGCCTTCCTATTTGTCTTATAATGAAATTAATAAACTTCTCGAAGAAAGGGGTTCTTCCGATTTAAGACTACTTGATAAAGCGGTAATAGAACTATTTTACAGTACCGGCATAAGGTCATCGGAACTTGTGAGTCTGAAAATGCGAAATATTGATTTAAGGAAAAAATTAGTAAAAGTAATGGGAAAGGGCTCTAAAGAAAGAATAGTTCCTTTTGGTACAAAAGCTTCTGATGCGATAAAGAATTATCTCCAGATAAGGGAAATTTCTGATACAAAAAAATCCGAATACCTCTTTATTGATAACAAGGGGAATAAATTATATCCGATGAAAATATACAGATTAATAAAATCGGATTTATCATTAGTTACTGATTTAAAAAAGAAATCACCGCATATACTTCGTCATACATTTGCTACACACATGCTTGATAAAGGAGCGGATATTAGAGCAGTAAAAGACCTTCTCGGACACGAGAATTTGTCAACAACTCAGATTTACACAAGTGTTACGCTAGAGAAACTAAAGAAAGTTTATAAGAGAACTCATCCAAGGGATTAATAACCGGTAATCTAATTCTTACAGGAAACCCTGATTGAATAAACCAAACCGGAATAAGCTTATAAATCAGTCTTATTTGTTTCATCAGTATGAGTTTTCATATTTTAATATGTTATAATGGTAGTGATACTCCAATGCTGTATCTGAAATAATATACTATAATGCATATAATAATTCAGAATGGAAGATTAAACAACGATTTTCATTTCTAAAAATTTAAATATTAAGTATGTTTGTCAGAAAAATTAAATATGTTTGAACAGCAAAAATACAGATTAAAAGAGACGAGAAAGAAACTTGATAGTTTAAGGGGGTTTCTTTGATATTAATGAAAGAAAAAATAAAATAGTAAATTTAGAAAAAATCATACAGCAGGCGGATTTTTGGAGCGATATAAATTACGCCAAAAAAGTAAATCAGGAAATTTCTTTTCTTAAAAAAATTACGGAAGAATTTGAGACAGTAGAGAATAAATTAAAAGACATAGATTTATTAATAGAGATTGCGGAACTGGAGAATGATAACTCATTGGAAGAAAGTCTGAACAACGATATCGAGAATTTTGAAAAGATGGTTGCAGAACTGGAATTTAAAAAAATGTTATCGGACAAAGATGATAACAGCGATGCAATATTAACGATAAATTCGGGAGCAGGCGGCACTGAATCTCAAGACTGGGCTGAAATGCTTCTGCGTATGTATCTCCGCTATTGCGAGAAGCAGGGATTCAGGGCGTCTTTAGCAGACAGGCTTGACGGGGATGGTGCGGGAATTAAAAGTGCAACGGTTGAAATAGAAGGTCCTTTTGCATACGGATATCTTAAAGCCGAAAACGGAGTACACAGGCTTGTCAGAATTTCTCCATTTGACGCGAATAAAAAAAGACACACTTCTTTTGCGGCGGTATTTGTATCTCCAATAATTGATGATGAGATTGAAATAGAAATAAATCCGACTGATATAAAAGTTGATACTTTCAGAGCAGGCGGAGCAGGAGGTCAGAATGTTAATAAAGTTGAAACTGCAATAAGAATTACGCATATCCCTACGGGAATCGTGGTACAATGTCAGAATGAAAGATCGCAGCTTCAGAACAGACAGAACGCAATAAAAATGCTGAAATCAAAATTATATATGATTGAAAAACAGAAAGCAAATGAGAAGCTCGACGCAATAGAGAAATCCAAGAAAAAAATTGAATGGGGAAGTCAGATAAGGAGTTATGTTTTCCATCCTTACAATATGGTAAAAGACCACAGGACTAACTTTGAGACCAGCAACACTCAGGCAGTAATGGACGGCGAAATTGATGAATTTATTAGAGCATATTTATTACAGGAACAATATTAATCAAAGTGAATTTTAAGTATTTCATAGCAAAAAGATATTTATTTTCGAAAAAAGATTCAAAGTTTATTTCATTTATAACCTATATTTCTATATTAGGTATAGCATTAGGGGTTGCAACTTTAATTATTGCGGTTTCAATACTAAACGGATTCGAAAAGGAAATTAAGGAAAAAGTAGCCGGCTTAGTATCTCACATACAGATAAGTTCATTCCATAACGACGGATTGCGAGGATATGACACGACTATAGCTTATATTAAAGAAACAATTCCCGGTATTTCAAAAATTAGTCCGTATCTTCAGAAAGAAGCAGTTTTTAGGTATAAAGGAAATATAGAAGGTGTTATGGTAAAAGGAGTACCACCTGCTTCTGATATATCCCACACAAGACTGAATATTATTTCGGGGAGTTCTGATATAAATCCATTTGATTCGACATACTCAAGAATAATTATCGGAGACAAACTTGCAAGCAAAATGGGAATAGATACGGGCAGTAAAGTTATTGTATTCGGATTAAGAGGGATACCGTCACCTGCTAATCAACCTAATATCAAACAGTTTTACGTTAGCGGAATTTATGAAACAGGACTCAGAGAATACGATGACTTACTTGTATATACAGATTTAAAAACAGCACAGAAAGTCTTCAGTTCGGAATCTGTGATTTCAGCAATTGAGATAAGTCTCAGTGATATAAATGAAGTTGAAAGAATTGCCGCAACATTAAAAAATATTCTACGTTATCCTCATTATACGAGAACAATGTTTCAGTTATACAAGGAACTTTTTACATGGGTGGAATTGCAGAAAGCACCGACTCCAATAATACTGGGTTTAATAATAATCGTAGCGACATTTAATATTATAGGAACCCTTCTTATGCTGGTTCTCGAAAAAACCCAGTCAATCGGTATATTAAAAGCGGTAGGCTGCAGCAACGGTAAAATAATGAAGATATTTATATTCGACGGCTTGATTATCGGAGTGTTCGGTATAATATTAGGAAACATTGTCGGACTGGGATTATCATTTCTCGAACTGAATTTCAGGTTTTTCACACTACCTGAGCAGTATTATATGAAAAGTGTTCCAATTCTTCTACAGGCTGAATATATAGTTGTTATTTCAATTATAACCTTGATACTGGTTTTTCTTGCCACGCTGATACCGTCATATATTGCCTCGAGATTCGATCCGGTGAAATCAATCAGGTTCGTTTAATAATCATATAATGTTTTCATTTCAAATTTACCGGATTGAATGCTCAACGAAAAAATTCAAAATATAGCTGTATTAATGTATTGAAAAATAAGGAAATTATAAATATCTTATATGTTTGAAACACAAATTAACAAATGAAGAAAAATAAGACAAAACAGAATTACAAATTAACTCAGCAGTTATCCGCAAAGAAGTTATCTACACAGAAAAAAAGAGACCCCTTTA
This sequence comes from Ignavibacteria bacterium, assembly GCA_016929695.1. Taxonomy (GTDB): domain Bacteria; phylum Bacteroidota; class Ignavibacteria; order Tepidaquicellales; family Tepidaquicellaceae; genus Tepidaquicella. The sequence goes on along the minus strand of JAFGII010000100.1, from coordinate 23,978 downwards.
AAGAAAAAGGCGTAGACGACTTCATTGATTTCAGGGATGTTAAGTTACTTACGAGATTTTTAAACGAACAGGGCAAATTATTGCCTGCAAGAATTACAGGTGCAACTTCAAAAATGCAAAGGAAACTCACAACCGCCGTAAAAAGAGCAAGGCATCTCGCTTTTTTACCATTTGTAGGTGAAGGTTCAAGATACTAATATACTAATAAATATTTATTTTTATTTACAACTCCATTGTAATTACACTGGAGTTTTTTTATAATAATACTTGATGAGAAAATTTATAATTATTATACCGGTAGTTTTTCTTTTATTTTTTCAGCCTTTATATCCGCAGCCCTTAGATTCAACCTACATTATTGGTGATTTTAAAATAACCAAAATTACTGACGGAGACACATTTAAATTTGAGGGGCTTGACAGATCAACACGTCTTCTTGGCGTGGATACAGAAGAAACTTTTAAAGATACTTATGCTCAGCAAAAAAGTTTCGAACTGAGTTTAATCTGGCCAGAAGAATATTACAGACTGCAGTCGGAGAGCAAAACATATTTTCCCATCAAACCGGAATCACCATTTGGTTTTGAAACATGGCAATGGACAAAAGACTTTGTAGAAGATGTTATTTCGGTAAGACTTGAAAAAGAGGATACACTGAGACTAATTGATTCGTACGGAAGATATCTCTCTTATGTTATTCTAAAATTTGAAGATTCGGAAGTTAATTATAACATCGAATGCGTGAGGCAGGGTTACAGTCCTTATTACAATAAATATGGAAACAGCAAAAGATTTCATAAAGAATTTCTTGAAGCTCAGGAATATGCAAGAGATAATAAACTGGGTATCTGGAATTCTGAGACAAAGTGTTACCCCGATTATGAAAAAAGAATATTTTGGTGGAACAAAAGAGCAGAACAGATAAAGGAATATGAAAAGCAATATGCAAACAGTGAAAACAGTTTTAATTTAATGAATGACGGCGAATATGACAGACTGAAAAATTTTGTAGATAAAAATGTACTTGTATTTGTGAATATTACTGAAATAAATACTGACAAAAATCCATCAATCATAAGGACAAATATCAGAAGAGGAGTTGATTTTGACATCGTTTTTTTTGATAACTACAGAAAGATTCTTGACGAATATGATACTGAAATGCTAAAGGAATTTTTTCTTTTTGCATCGGGAAAGTTATCAACATACAGAGACAGATATCAGATAATAGTTGAAAACCCGAATCAAATATGGACGGTAATAGAAATTAAATAAATCTTTTTATTATTATAATCGTCTGGTCGTCATATTGTTCTATGCCTTCCGAAAAACTTTTTACATCATTTAATATGCAGTTAACTATATTAGCGGGTTTTTCCTTTATATTATTTTTAATACAGTTTAAAAGTCTGCCGGTTCCGAATTCTTCACCGTCGGAATTTCTTGCCTCGGTGATACCGTCCGTAAAAAGCACAATTAAATCGTTTTTATCCAGTTCCACGCAGCCTGTATCATATTTAATATCCGTATCCGTTATTCCTATTATTAAGCCGCCTTCATTCAATTCTTTAATGATGTTATTGTTAATCAAATAACCCGGGTTATGTCCTGCGTTTATGTAAAAGAATTTATTATCTCTTGTATTTAATATTCCCCAGAAAAATGTAATGAACTTTTCAGGTGTAGTGCACTCGAAAATCAGATTATTGATTCTTAAAGTGATTTCCGACAGGTTAAATTTATCGTCATAAATTTTCAGATAAGACCTCACGGCAGACTGAAGATTTGACATTAATAAAGCCGCAGGTGTGCCTTTTCCTGAAACATCTGCAATTGCGAGGGCAAGTGAATCTTCATTTAATTTAACTATGTCAAAATAATCTCCGCCTACCTGCCTCGCAGGACTGTTCACGGCATGAATTTTATATTCTTCGGTTTGGGGTATATTTTTTGGAAGCAATGCTAACTGAATTTCGCGAGCAATATTCAGTTCGTTTTCGAGAATCTTTTTCTCTATTGATTCTTTAAATAATATTGAGTTTTCTATAGAAATCACGGATATATTCAGCACAGACTCTATGAATTCTATATCTTCCTGTGTGTAGGACTGTTTATTTAGTTTTTTCCCGAGGAATGCAATTGTTTCCGCTTTGTGCTTGGAACTGTGAATAGGTATGACTAACTCATAACCAAGTTCCTTAAATTCATTCAGTTCAGAAATTATTCCTGAGTCACTTAAAACTACCGGGTCGTTCAAAAAAGAAAAATTCATATCACTAAAGTCCGGACTTTCGATATTGGATGTCTTACTCATTATATAATATTTATCGGAATTGTATTTCGATATTATCAGAAAGTCCTTTACACCGTAATTCCCCAGCATAGTGTAGTTCAAGAGGCGGACAATTTTATTTCTGTCGAGAAAATTTGTATTGAATTCTTTACTGAGTTCGAATAATGACTTTAAATTTCCGATTTTACCATTTAATTGATAATTCAGTTTTTTAATTTCATTGAATTTAATGGTATTCTCGATTGTCGTAGAGGAAATATTGAGTATTGTTTCTATGAAGATAATATCGTTTTTATTAAGTTGCTGGCCGCCGGGTTTTGCTCCCAGACATAATAACCCCAACAGTTTATTTGAGAAAAATATTTTGAAAAAATATTCAATCTTGTTTGAAATAAATATTTCAGGCTGGTTTTTGAATTCTTCAGAGGTAAATACTGAATCACTCAGCGGTTCAAAATAAACTACCGAACCATTTGTACCGGGCAATACACCTTTGGAAGATTCAACTGTAAATTCATTTAAATTTTCACCTTCATTTGATTTGATTAATATCATTCCCCTTGTTATTAACATCCTGCCCATAATAGTGAGAAGAATGTTCCCCAGTATAAATTTAAAATCAAGATTACTGTTTATTAAATTCGAAAACTCAATTAAAGTATTTAGTTCTAAATTTTTTTTAAATGAAAGTTCGTCCATATCTGGATTTTTCTTTAGACAGATTTTATTAATACCAGAGTGTTCAAATCAGGATTCTGGTGTTTGTATTCAATTTTGTTCATAAATTTTCTCATCATAGGAATTCCAAGCCCCCCGACTTTATAATTTTTAAAATATTCTATCATATCCGGATTCTTTACCTTATTCGGGTCAAACCCCTCTCCCCTGTAAAATATAATAACTTTTACTGTATCTTTTTCACTTGATATAGTAATCTCAATAGTATTTTTATCGTCATATTTGTGAGTATATTTTATGATATTTGTACAAGCTTCATCAACGGCAAGGACTATCTGATTTATAATTTTCATGTCCAGTCCTAAATCCTTTGCAGTCGTTTCGATAAATTTCCTGACGGTTACTAAGTTCTTGGTCGAACTGAAGATTACTATTTTATTATTCGAATTCAATCTGACTGTGATAAATAATTAAACAGAAAATTTTTCAATTGCTTTTGATTCTTCTCTGAAAATTTCAAAAAGCAGCGGGAAACCTAACATATCAAAAATGTTAAATATTTTCTCACTCATTTCACATAATTTTATATCCCCCCCGTTACTTCGTGCCTGTTCAATGTAAGCCATAAATACACCTAAACCGGCACTGCTTATATAAGAAAGTTTCCTGAAATTTACAACTATATTGAACTGGTTCCGGTCTAAAAGCTTGTTTAAAGTGTTTTCCAGAGCGGAAGAAGTATGTGCATCCAAAAAACCTTCAAGATACAATATTTTTACAGTATTGCGTTCAGATTCAATGATATTAAAATCTTCCATTTTTATGTTTTAAATTTTGTATAAAATCAGTAAAAATACGCATAAAATAAATGATAAATTGAAAAAATAATTTTATACCTTTTATACTCATTAATTAACATATTTGTTACAATTTAATACATAGAAATTCAAACATAATTGAATTATATTTTATTGTTGAAGAAAAAAAATAATATGAAAAAAGTCATCGGAATACTTTCAGGTACGTCTATTGACTCGGTAGATGTTGTTTTAACAAGTATTTCCGGTAATGCAGGTAACAGGAAAATAAAGGTTTTAAAATATCTGGAATTACCTTTCGATAAAAAACTCCGCACCTTCATTATGAAATGTTCAAATCCTGAGGAATCGAATATTGCCGATATTTGCAAACTGAATTTTTTACTTGGCAGATATTTTGGCTGTAAAATAAATGAATTCATCAGGTCATTTAAGATTTCCAGAGCTGAAATTGATTATATCGGTTCACACGGGCAGACTGTTTATCATTATCCTTTTAATGAAAAATTCAGAGGTATTTCTATGAAATCAACTCTTCAGGCAGGAGACCCTTCGGTGATAGCAAATCTCACGGGTATAACAACCGTAGGTGATTTCAGAAATGCCGATATTGCAGTGAACGGAAACGGAGCACCGCTTGTACCTTATCTGGATTATGTGCTATTTAAAAGCGATAAAAAAAACAGATTATTAATAAATATAGGCGGTATTGCCAATCTTACATATCTGAAAAAAAATTGCGAAATAAACGATGTAATTGCTTTTGATACCGGACCCGGAAATATGCTGATAGATTATTTAACTAAGAAATATTATAAAAAGAATTTCGACAAGGACGGACGGATATCCGGAAAAGGCAAATTAAACGAATCATTGTTCAACGAACTGATTTCCAAAGATCATTATTTCAAATCCAATCTACCTAAATCGACCGGTAGGGAGTATTACAATGAAATATTTCTAAATGAGGTTCTTGAGAGATTTTCAAAAATCGACAAAAAAGATATAATAAGGACATTTACGGAATTTACATGTTTTACGATATACTATAATTTCATAAGATTCGTAGGGAAAAAAGCTGATGAGATATATGTAAGCGGCGGTGGTGCAAAAAATAAACTTATTATTGAGATTTTAAATCAATATTTCGAGCAGCCTGTCAGTGTTCTCGATATTGGAGGAATCAACACAAACAACAAGGAAGCGGTGTTATTTGCTCTGCTTGCCTATGAAACCATGAACAGCAGGACTTCGAATATCAAACAGGTGACCGGTGCAGATAAGAACGTAATATTAGGAAAAATCTGTTATGCAAAATAAAAAATCAGTTATTGTAACCGGCGGAACCGGAGGATTAGGCAGGAGGGTAGTAGAAAAACTCACTAAAGAAGGTTTGAAAGTATATATTCCATCCCGCAGCATTGACGAATTCAATGGAATTTTCGATTCTTCAAAAAATCCAGATAGCGAATTTTCATTAAGGAAAATATATTCTTTCGAATGCGATGCAGAAAATGAAAACGAAGTAAATGAATTTATTGATAAGGTTTTGTTGTCAGAAAAAGGTGAAATATCAGGTCTGGTCAATCTTGTTGGCGGAATTAATGAACCTTCAAAAATTGAAAATCTAAATACAAGTGACCTGATGAAAATGTTTTCGCTAAATTTTCTGACGTGTTTTTATTTTACGAAGGGAGTGATGAAAATTATGAAAAAAAATAATTTCGGAAGAATTATCTCAATAGGAGCAATTGCGGCACTGGAACCGACTCCGGAACGTCTCGCATACTCTATATCGAAAAATTCCGTCATTAACCTTATGAACACGGTTTCGCTTGAAATGAAGGGATACAATATAAAATGTAATACAATAATTCCTTCAATCATTGATACACCTGCAAACAGGGAATGGGGAAGTGAAGATGAAATAAAAAAATGGGTTAAACCTGAAGAAATATCTGATGTCATATATGGATTAATCTCAGGAAAATTACTTTCAGTCAGAGAAAGCGTTATTAAGATATATGGAGAATATTAATAATATAAAAATAAAATAATAATTTATGAAAGTAGTAGTAACAGGAGGAGCCGGATTTCTTGGCTTTCATATCGGACAAAGAATTAAAGAATTAACAGAATACAGTAATTCAATATTTTTTGATATTGCACCGTTTCCCGAAGGTGAATACAACAAGAAAATTAATTGCATATACGGAGATGTAAGAGATGCAAAGCAAATGGATGAAATTATCGAAGGTGCAGACGTTGTTATTCATTGCGCGGCAGCTCTTCCGCTATGGAAGAAAAAAGATATTTTCGAAACTAATGTTGACGGGATGAGAAATGTTTGTCAGAGTTGTCTTAATAAAAAAGTTGACAGGTTGATTTTTATATCATCTACTGCTGTTTACGGAGTTCCCGATGTTCATCCTATATTTGAACATCACGAAAGAGTTGGAGTAGGAAATTACGGGAAAAGCAAGATTTTGGCGGAAAATGTCTGTGAAGAGTTCAAGAATAAAGGACTGACAGTTTCAATTATAAGACCAAAAAGTTTTATTGGAACGGCGAGACTTGGTGTATTTCAGATTCTATATGACTGGATAGAATCAGGGACAAAAATTCCCATTATTGGAAACGGAAAAAACAGATACCAGTTATTTGAAGTTGAAGACCTTGTTGACGCAATTTTTCTTACTTCTAAACTTCCTCACGAAAAAGTGAATGATATATTTAATGTAGGAGCAAAAGAATACACTACTGTAATGGAAGATTTAAACGCGCTGTGTGACTATGCCAAATCAGGTTCAAAGGTAATGAGAACCCCTTCCTGGATGATAAAGCCGGTATTAAGATTTTTTGAAATACTGAATTTATCACCATTATATAAATGGATATACGGAACTGCAGACAAAGATTCATTCGTGTCCATAGAAAAAGCCGAACAGATTCTCGGCTGGCAACCGAAATTTTCTAATAAGGAAGCATTAATCCGCTCATATCAATGGTATCTCGATAACAAGCATACAATCCAGCAGGGAACCGGTATAACTCACAGAATTGCATGGAAACAGGGAATATTGAAATTATTTAAAAAAATATTATAATATACATAAATATATTACTTATATGATGAAGCAGAAATTCATAATGAACATTAATCCTTCAAACGGGGAAATGATCGAAAAAATAAAATGCTCATCACCCGGAGAGATTACCTCTGCGATAAAATTATCGAAAAAGGCATTCAAATACTGGAGTGAACTTAGTTTGAAATCAAGAATCTCATATTTTCGCAAGGTTGCAACGGAGATAAAGAGGAGAAAAAAAGATATTTCAAATTTAATATCGCTTGAAATGGGTAAGCCGGTTAAGTATTCACAGTCGGAAGTTGATGATTTGGTAGATAATGTATATTTTTATTGCGAATTAGCAGAGACAGCATTTGCCAAGGAAATTTACAGGCAGGGGAAAATCAAGTCCGAAGTGATAAGAAATCCTGTCGGACTTGTAGCGGTTTTTACTCACTGGAATTATCCGGTATTAATCCCTTCTAAAATTATATTAAATGCTGCTCTTGCCGGAAATACCGTGATTTTTAAACCATCGGACATTACACCTCTTACGGGTAAACTCCTTTATGAAATATTCAATAGGAATCTTCCAAAAGGAGTAGTAAATATCATTCAGGGGGCTGACGAAGTGACTGATTTTTTACTGACATGTGATATTAATATGTTGTCATTTGTAGGAACGAGAGAAAACGGGAAGCGGATTTTAAATCATAGCGCAGACAAGCTATTGAAAATCGTTATGGAATTAACCGGTAAAGATGCAATGATTGTTTTAAAAGATGCAAATATGAAGCAGGCTGCAAAATTTGCAGTTGAGAACTCACTGAAGAACTGCGGGCAAGATTACAATTCTGTCGAAAGAATTTTTGTTGAATCATCTGCAGAAAATAAATTTATTTCTTTTATAATGGATTATGTTCAGGAGTACAGATTAGGTGACCCGTTTACAGATGTTCAACTAGGTCCTCTGGCGACTGAATTTCAAAGAAATATTGTATTTTCTCAGATTGAAGAAGCAAGGAGAAAAGGAGCAAGAATTTTGTACGGCGGAAATAAACTTGGGAGGAAAGGTTATTTTTTAGAGCCTACTGTTTTAATAGATGTAAACGAGAAGCATGATTTAATGAAGGAGGAAACTTTTGGTCCTGTTATATCAATAAGCAGAGTTCTGAATTATTCCGTTGCTGTTGAAAGAATAAATAAACTGCCGTTTGGTTTGGGTGTTTCCGTCTGGTCTGTAAACTACAAAAAAGCGGCAGATATTTGCAAGAAAATTGAAGCAGGTATGACGAGTATAAATACTTCCGTAACGGGAGTAAGAGGGACACCTTATGTCGGAATAAAGGAAAGCGGATACGGATATTCAGGCGGTTATGAAGCAATGAGATTTTATACCAACCCGAAGAAGATTACCTACTGATTAAGTTCTGCTGAATCTTTTATCGAGCTCTGTTGTTGTAATGCGAACAACTGTAGGTCGTCCGTGCGGACATACATAAGGCATTTCACAAGCAAAAAGCGAATCAATTAAATTTAACATTTCGGTTTTAGATACTTTATCACCTGTCTTTATAGCACTTTTACAGGCAAAGGATTTTGCTATATTATCACGTTTTTCGAGATTTAATTTCATTTCATATTCTTTATACTGATTCAATATATCTTCAAGTATTTTATGTTCTTCACCTATTCTAACGTCAAAAGGTATACCCGTGATTTCAATTAAATCACCGTCAGTCAGGTTTATGTTAAATCCGAGGTCTCTAAGTTCATCTTTAAGATTAGTGCATAACTGATAGTCAAGTTTTGATAATTTGATTTTTAACGAGATTAGCAGCTGCTGAGAAAATGAGGAATGGGTTTTCATCATTTTTTTAGCTTTTTCATATATTATTCTTTCGTGTGCTGCGTGCTGATCTATTATCATTAGGCCTGTCTCTGTCTGGCACATTATATATTTGTTCTGATACTGCCATACATTGAAGGATTCCGATTCTGATTTCCTTTGATGTTCAAATATATTAGACTGTTTTTCTTCATCCGGGAATTCTCTGCTTTGTGAACCAGTATCTTCTGTGCTGATTTTTCTGTCGGAAGATAATTCGAATATATTAGGTGTATTTTGTTTTGTACCAGAAAATGTTTTTTCCGTACTGATTGAATGTATTATTTTTTCATCTGAATCAGGCAAAGATAGAGTATTTTCAAATCCTATTTCAAATGTTAAATCTGCTTTTTTTAAAGTCTCTTTAACTGCATTTCTTAAAAATCCGAATACGGCATTCTCTTCGTCAAATCTCACTTCAAGTTTTGAAGGATGAACATTTACATCTACTTTATGGGGATCAATATCAATAAATATAAAAAATGCCGGATAATTTCCTTTCTCAATCAGGTGGTCGTATGAACTGTACAATGCAAAACTAAGGTTCTTGCTGTATATATATCTTTTGTTCAGAAAGAACAACTGTTCCTGTTTTGACTTCTTTACAAAATTCGGTTTGGATATATATCCCTTAACGGAAATAACGGCGTTTCCCGATTCTAATTTCAACAGAGAAGTAGAGATATGTCCTGCATATATATCATCAAGACGGTTAATTAAATTGGATTTAGTAAGATTAAATATTTCAGAATCGTTATTAATAAATATAAATGTGATTTCCGGATGGGAAATTGCCATTCTTATGAATGTATCGTATATATGCTTAAATTCAGTCTGATTGGATTTTAAAAAATTTCTTCTCGCCGGAGTATTATAAAACAGATTTTTAACAGTAACATTTGTTCCCACGGGGCAGACTGTCTCTGATGTATCTATTAATTCATTTCCTTCGATTTTAACGTAAGTTCCTACTTCGGAATCTTTTGTTCTTGTTTTAAGTTCTATCTGAGAAACCGAGCATATTGAAGCAAGCGCTTCGCCTCTGAATCCGAGCGTATTTATACAGTCAAGGTCTTCCGGTTCGGAGATTTTACTTGTTGAGTGTCTTTGAAAACACATTAAAGCATCTTCTTGATTCATTCCTGAACCGTTATCAATAACCTGAATTAAAGTTTTGCCGGAATCCTTAATATTAAGGGTTATTTCATTTGCACCGGCATCAATGGAATTTTCTATCAGTTCCTTTACTGCAGAATCCGGTCTGGTAACTACTTCTCCCGCTGCTATTCTGTTTGCTATCGACTGGGGCAGGATTTTAATTTTACGTGGCATCCTCTGTGAATAATGCATTAATAAATGTTTCTGAATCGAATAATTGTAAATCGTCAATTTTTTCACCGACTCCGACAAATCTTACGGGTACACCTATATCTTTATTTATTTTTATTACTATTCCGCCTTTAGCTGTGCCGTCAAGTTTTGTCAATATTATTCCTGTTAACTTTTCGAGTGCTTTTTGAAATTCCATTGCCTGATTTAAACCATTTTGCCCTGTTGTAGCATCGATGACCAGAAAAACCTCATCGGGAGCATCCGGTATTAATTTCTGCATTACTCTTTTGATTTTCTTTAGTTCTTCCATTAAATGTGATTTATTATGCAGTCTCCCTGCAGTATCAATAATTACTACATCATTTCCATTCGACATTGCAGATTTAACGGTTTCAAATGCTACAGAAGCAGGGTCTTTAGTATTCGGATTTTGTATTATATCAACTCCGGCACGTTTCGCCCAAATCTCGAGTTGCTCATTAGCAGCAGCGCGGAATGTATCCGCCGAGCCTATTAAAACGGTTTTACCGGCTTTTTTAAAATTATATGCAAGTTTACCTATTGATGTCGTTTTACCCACACCGTTAACTCCTATTATCATTATAATATAAGGCTTTTTGGTGATGTTGAAACTGTATGTCGTAAATTCAGATGTAGTTTCTGAAAATACAGTTTTCAGTTCATTTCTTATGAGTTGATTAAGTTCATTATCATCTTCATATTTCTCCTGTCTAGCTTTTAGTTTAATGTTATTTATCAGTTTCTCCGTTGTATCAAACCCGATGTCCGAAAGTAAAAATATTTCTTCAAGCTGAGAGAGAAAATCCTCGTCGATTTTTTTCTTCGCATATATTAGACGTGAAACTTTACCTAATAGGTCATTTTTCGTTTTATTTAAACCGTCTTTTAATTTATTGAATCCTATTTTGTCAAAAATTGACATTTTATCCCGTAATTTAAAAATATTTCAAATTGCTATATATGACTTGTGTATTATCCGTTAAGATTTGAGTTGCTAATTCTTTTTGTGCAAAATTTTTGTCAAATTTTTCAGTTCTATGCAGCATTTGCATAAATTAAAATCCATTATTTAAAAATACTAATAATTAAGATTATTCAAAATGTAATATGCTATTTCAACAATATCTAAATAAATACTATTTCAGAAATATTAAAAATTAAGAAAAAATACATATTTGAATTTATTCACCGGAAATAGGATTATCGTAAATATAATATGAAAATCAGAAAGAGCAGAAATTTTGATTATTTTCGGTTTTGATTAAACGTCATGAATAATTATCACGGGAAATAATTAACACAGAAAAATTGTAATGTATAAAAAAGAACATTACAATATTGTTTTATTTTTATTAAATTTATTCAGTAAAGTATTTTTATTAAATTATGCAAAAAATAATAGTTTAATGTTTATTCACGGGGAAAAAGATTTTTTTGAAATATTATATGCGGAAGATGATCCGGGTTCACGAAAATTATTACAGCAGTATGTAAAAGCAAATAATCTTCAATATAATGTTTCAACTGCTTCTTCGTATGAAGAATCTCTTAAAATGATTGCCCGTAGTAAATTCGATTTAATCATTGCTGATTATTATTTAGGTGACGGTTTGGGTATTGACCTTATAAAATATTTAAAAGGGATACCGTTAATTATTGTTACCGGTGCCGGCGACGAAGAAGTCGCTATTAATTCAATGAAATCCGGTGCTTATGATTATCTTGTAAAAAGTCCTCAATTAACTCATTTAAAGAAACTTTCCTTTACGGTTGAAAGTGTAATCAGGAAAAAATATCTTGATAATGTTTTCAATATGCATTCACAGGCAATTCAGAATACGAATGATGCAGTATTTTTCATAGACACAAAAAACAATTTCATATATGTTAACGAAGCATTCAAAAAGACTTATAACTATAAGGAACAAGAAGTATTAGGTAAAAATTTCGGAATGATTTGGGAGGAAAAGGGTAAATCCTTTGATAAATTTTATGATTCGAAATTATCCGGTGAATATTACAGTGTAAAGAGTAACGGAAAAGTAATTCCGGTTTTACTTACTTACACTCCGATTAAACAGGAAAACGGTGAAATAATAGCGGGTGTAGGGATAGTAAGGGATATAACCGAGCAAAAGAAATCCCAGATGGTTCTGAAGAAATATTCTGAACATCTTGAAAAGCTTGTAGAAGAAAGAACAAAAGAATTAAGAGAAAGGGAAAGATTTGCGACGATAGGAGAAACTGCTACAATGGTGGGACACGATTTGAGAAATCCTCTTCAGGTTCTAGTGAATTCTGTTTATATTGCTAAAGTTAAAATTGAAAATAAACAAATTGCACAAGAAATAATGAATGATATATTTTCGTTGTTTGATGATATGCATAAACAGATTGAATATATGAATAAAATAGTATCGGATTTACAATATTACGGTAAGAATATTAAACTAAATATCAGTACGATAGATGTGGAATTATTTCTTAATAAAATAATAAAGGAGCATGCAAATTATCCGAATATCAGATATTTAGTCAGTGTAGAGAAAAAAATGAAAGAGGTAAAATTTGATAAAGATCTGATGCAGAGAGTATTTATTAATCTAATCTCGAATTCGTATGCTTCTATAAGGGATAAAGGCACTATAAAAATTAAAGCAACAAAAAATCACCAATACTTCAATTTTACAGTTACTGATGACGGAACAGGAATACCGGAAGAAATTAGACAAAATTTATTTAAACCCTTGTTTACTACAAAAGCTAAAGGAACAGGATTAGGATTAAGTGTTTGTAAAAGGATTATCGATGCACATCAGGGATTAATTGAGATAGAAAGCCATGAAGGCAAAGGAACATCTGTAAAAATTTCAATACCAGAAATAAATTAGGAGGAAAAAAATGGTACCAAAAAAAATATTAGTTGTTGATGATGATGAAGGGATTCAAAAAACATTTGAAGTTATCTTAAAAAGTAAGGGATATGAAGTCGATATTGCTTCAACAGCAAGAGAAGGTATAAAAAAGATAAAGAAAGTCACATATAATATGGTACTTTTGGATATAAAATTACCCGATAAAGACGGAACAGAAATATTAAAAGAGATTAGAAAAATCAGGCCGGGGATGGTAAAAATTATGATTACAGGATTTGCGGACATTGATAATGCCGTTGAATCTTTAAATTTAGGAGCAAATGCATATTTGATGAAACCCGTTTCACCGGATGACCTTCTGAAATTAGTCGCCGAGAAACTGGAGGAACAGGCACGAAATGAATTATTAAATGAAGATAAGGTTTCTCAGTGGATTGAGAACCGTTTAAATAAACTGGATGAATTTTAAAAAATTAAACTATAATCTTATGAGAAGGGGAATATTTATATTAGTTTTCTTACTTTCATTTCTTCAATGTAAGAACTCACTGATGGCAGAAGAATCAAATAAAGTATTTGATTTGAATATTTATACTCAGATAGAAACTATTTTCGGTCCTCATGGTGCATTGTATGCATATTTCCAGATGATGCCCATGACAAAACCGACCGATAATTGTTATATCGATATAGTGTATACAAGCTCAGAGGTACTACTTACAAAATTCAGTTTTCTAACACTGAATTTAAATAATATCCCGGTTTCGAGTATTAGTGTAGATACAAAAAATCCGGATACAACAGCTTGGAGAGTCAAACTTCCGCCGGGATTATTTAAAGAGGGATATAACGAAATCTCTTTATCTTCCACGCTAAGGGTTACGGACGATCCGTGTGTTGACCTTTACAACAGTGCAAATTGGGTTAAAATTAATATTTCTTCAAATTTACATCTTGAAGTAATTATGGAAAATCCTGATGCACTGTACAGATTCCCTTATCCATATTTGAATATACTATCAAATGAGCCGGTAAATTCCCGTATTCTCATCAGTAAACCTTTTAATGTACCTTCTTTAGAAGCACTGTTTAAAATTGCAAGTGATTACGGTTCAAAAGTTCAGTTTAAAAATTTGGACATTCGTGTTGGTTCATTTGATAAAAGTTATCCCGAAAACAAGGTATATATCGGCACTTTATCTGAATTAAAGGGTTTAGTTAATAAATCTTTAAATGCAGGCGAGGGATATCTGTTACAATCTGCTGAAGATGTGAATAATATCTACGTAACCGGTACCGACAACACAGGAGTTAAAAAAGCTGTGGATGCGTTAGTTAATCCGAATCTGTTGGCACAGAATGATGTGAAAGAAACAATAGTCACAAGAACTTATGAAGATGCAGAGCGTAAATATGATCTTCCGAGACAGGGTTTATTTTTTCTTGAAGACATCAGCATTCCGCATATCAAGCTTGAAGGTATATTTACACAGAGGAAAAGCATCATTATTAAAAGGCCGGTAAGACACGGAGCAGGAATTGAATCCTATGTAAAAGTATTTTTCTCGCATTCCGATAATCTTGACAGGCAGCAATCACTTTTATCAATATTTATTAATGGTCTTCCTGCAGGAAGCATATCGCTGGGACCTGAAAACATAAAAGGCGGAGAACTTGTAGTTAAAATCCCGCAATCAGAATTAAACAAACCCGGCTGGGCTCTGGACTTTGTTGTATATCATTACGTTGGAGCAGTAGAAGATATTAATTGCGTTTACGACTATAATGCGGTATGCTGGACTTTTATTGAGGGTAAATCCGAAATTTATCTTGCACCCGGTGCTGAAATCAGACCTGTATTAAATGATTTCCCTAATCTGATTGGAATCGAACCGAAAAGTCTTGAGAAAATTTACTTCTGGTTTCCTGAATCACCAGATGAAGAACTCATAAAAGTTGCCTCCTTAATAGCTGCTAAATCCGGGCAGGTACTTAAAAGGGATGTTAACTTTAATGTTATAATATCAAATACACTTGACGAAAAGATAAAAAATGAAGCAAGTGTTATATTTGCTATGGGTTATATGAATAATACTGGGATGTGGAATACATTCGGTGATAAAATTTTTATTAAACCTGAAGCGGCTAAGAAATTTACGATACACGAAAAAATCGAGACCCCGAATTACGATTTATCAAAAAATTCTATGATACAGGCATTTGAATCGCCATGGAATGCTGATGGTGTAATTTATACGGTTACATTATCTTCTCCTTCGGCGGTAACTCAAATTTCAGATGCTCTGAATACAAACGAAAAAATATCAAAATTCAGCGGACAGGTTTGCCTGATACTTCCAGATGCAAATGTTGTTCCTCTTGGTTTTGAAGAGAAAAAGCCTGTAGTTGATACATTTACGAGTCCGCTGAAGAGAATTCCATTAAGATATATTATTGCCGGTTTATTCCTTTTAGCATTAATTGTATTCTTAATATACAGATTAGTAAAAAACAGAAAGAAAAAATAATTTATGCACGAAAGTAGATCGAGCTACGAAATTCGTTCGGTAAATTTTATTCTCAAGTTACTGCAAAAGTATGGATATGATACAGATTCAATATTTGCCAAGAAAGAATTAAAATTGCGTTCATTAATATTTACACTGAGGGATAAGAAAATTTATCCATCGGAAGAATTTTTTCATGAACTTGCAAGACAGCTGGATTTACCTTTTTTTGACGGAAATTTGTTAAAGGATATAAATTATCTTGCATCGGCATTACCATACATCGTGATGAGGAAGAATCTTGTTTTTCTGCTTCAGATTACTGAAGACAAAGTTGTTATTGCAACTTCAAATCCTTTTAATTTTTCTCTTTTCAGGGAACTGGAAAATATATTCAAAAAGAAACTTGAATTATATATTGCTTCAACAGAATCAATCGAATACGTTCTTGACCGCGGATTCAGGGAAGTTCATCAGATGAAAGCAATGGACGAACTTAAAATAAAAACTCCCGAGTTTTCTGCTTCGGAAGTATTATATACATGGCAGAAAAATTTTCTGTTCATTGCGATTGTAATATTTATATTATTGTTTATATTAGAACCTTTTCGTGTATTTTTTATTCTTTTTCTAATTCTAAATGTACTTTATTTCATAATTAATCCGTTTAAACTTATAGTTGCACTGAAAGGGTTTGAAACTGTAAGGAGGAAAATTAATATTACACAGCAGGAAATAAGACAACTTGATGATTCTGAACTTCCGATTTACACTATTCTCATTCCGGTTTATAAAGAAGCAGAAATTTTACCCAATATTGTTACTAATATTAATAAATTAGATTACCCGAAAGATAAACTCGATGTAAAATTACTGGTTGAAGAACTCGATATTGAAACAATAGATGCTGCCAAAAAATACGGACTTCTCGGTGAAGGTACCGAAACAATAGACGGATTACCGACTGAAGTTCATAAGGAACTGATAAAAATGTTTGATGTAGTCGTAATTCCAGATGCTCCGATTAAAACTAAACCAAGAGCTTGCAATTACGGTTTATACAGAGCAATCGGTGAGTTCACAGTTATTTTCGATGCAGAAGACGAACCCGAACCCGACCAGTTAAAAAAGGCAATTTTAGCATTCAGGAAAACAGGAGATGAATATGCATGTTTTCAGGCGCATTTGAATTTTTATAATCCAAAAGAAAATTTGCTTGCAAGGTGGTTCTCGCTTGAATATTCTTTCTGGTTCGATTACTGGCTGCAAGGATTGGATATTTCCGGTGCACCATTACCCCTTGGAGGGACAAGCAATCATTTTCAGACAACAACTTTAAAAACACTGGGTGCATGGGACCCTTATAATGTTACAGAAGATGCCGACCTTGGCGTAAGAATATCGCAGAAAAAACGTAAAACAGGTATGCTGAATTCATATACGTTCGAGGAAGCAAATCTTCAGGTTCATAACTGGATCAGACAACGTTCAAGGTGGATCAAAGGTTATGTGCAAACATTTTTTGTGCATTTACGCCATCCTGTTTCTTTGATGAAAAAATTAGGGATAAAAGAGACTTTTTATTTTATTCTTAATTTTGGATTTAATATACTTTTCCCTCTTATTAATCCTATATTATGGACCGTAACAATTCTGACGTTCATTTTTCCGGAACTGACAGAAAGTTTATTTACACCAGAAATAAAAACTATATGCGAATTTAATTTAATTCTCGGAAATCTGGTATATATTATCCTACATATCGGTCCAACAATCATTAAAGAAAATTATACATCTATTCCGTTCGCAGTATTATTGCCTTTATACTGGGTACTTATGAGTTATGCGGCATGGAAAGGAGTCTTGCAGTTGTTAACAAGACCTTTCTACTGGGAAAAAACAAAACACGGATTAACATCTTACAGACCTCAAACAAATTACAAAGGAATTGAAGAAATTCTTGAAAAGGTCAGGCAAAGTAATTTAAAAACTCAAAGTGTGAATACTTAATTTATTTTTTAATCTTATAATCGAATCTGAACAGGATAAAAAACAGAATAAATATTATTCTTTTTGATGAAAATGCAAGCATAAGAACTTCATTCATAATTGCTTTTATATTAGGGTTATTCGCACAGATTTGGGTTTATTCAAAAGATCTGGTTTTTTCGTATATGGATGCCGTAACGCATCTTGACAGTGCGAGAAGATTTTTTGATTCACTTTCTCCCGGTATATTGTCACAACTTGGAACTGTCTGGCTGCCAATCCCGCATCTGATTCTTTTACCCGCTGCATATATTGATGTACTCTGGCATTCCGGTTTAGCGGGCAGTCTTATAGGAATATTTTGCTATTCATTGACGGCAATGCTTATATTCAAAACAGCACTACTCATAAGCAAAGATAAAACAACAAGATGGCTCGCATTTGCTATTTTTGCATTCAATCCGAATATTCTTTATTTACAGACAACTGCAATGACGGAATCTGTTTTCTATCTATTATTATTTACGGCAATGTATTTTCTGCTTAAGTGGCAGTTATATCATTTAAGATTCGATTTGATTTCAGCGGGACTATTCTCTGCCCTTGCAATGGGGACAAGATACGAAGCCTGGTTTATGGTAACATTCGTCGCTGTTATCATTGCAACTATATACATCAGGCGAAAGTCAAATCCCGTAAAAGGGCTATTTCTGTATTTTTCCCTACCTGTTTTTTTCGTGTTGCTGTGGATGCTGCATAATTTTATATACTACGATGACCCGTTATACTTTCAGAGAGGGGAATATTCTTCACAGGCGTTAATGAAACCTTTCGAAGAATCCGGTTATTTACCGGCAAAAGGAAGTATCTCGTTATCTACGGAATTATTTCTTAGATCAGTACTATCAAATTTAAATCCGTTATTATTACTGATTGCAACGGCAGGATTTATTATTTATTTATTTAAAAACAAATTAGATAATTCTAAACTAATTCCGTATTTTACCGTTTCGGCTTTTTTTGTCGGAATTTTATCCCTGTTCTTTGGTCAGGTTGTGATTCTTTTGCCTGATTCATCTCCTGCGGGATATCTTAATTCAAGATACGGTTTAATTGTTCTACCGTTTGTAATTCTGTTTACTATTTTCACTTATAAACAGTTTGCTATAAAAAAGAATTTTAAAATATTTTTATCGGTAATAATTTTTATTTCATCATTTTTTTGGATATTCAATTTTCCCGGTTCCTCCGGTTCGGTCAGCGAAGCTATATATTTTGATATAAACAGACCCGAACTAAAGAGGGCATCGATATACCTTCTGAGGGAATATGACGGGACAAACATTCTTTTTGACGATAATTCGGTGAATTTGTATCCCTATTCAAAAATTCCTATGAAGGAAAGAATTAATACTCATACATTCTATTGGGGTGAACTGTCATTAAAAAATCCTTCTAAAGTTGTAGGATGGGTTATTATGGATACTAAAAGCGGAAACGATGATGTTTATCAGATATTAAAATCGAATGCTGATTTTTTAAGCTTTTATACTATGGTTCACAATGACCAGGGGATAGAAATTTATAAACGGACTACAAAAACTTATTAAAATTTTCTCTTGTATACTTCGATACCTTCATCGTAGTAGACAATATTAAAATGATTGTGAAAATCCTCATTCGATTTCATTGCCTGATATATTTTGTCATTAGGATTTGTTTTATTAAACATTACCCATTTTGTGACGGATGAAGGATTTTTAAGAGCTGTTTCACCCAGGTCCCAGGAATATTCATGAATTCTTTCTTTAATAGGTAAACCGTTTCCCGAGAAGAATATTATTGAGAAATCATCATATAAAATATTTCCGCCGTCATAGAAATTTTTCAGATAGTTTGATGTTCTTCTGAAGGGTTGTGATAGAGCTATTGCGGTTTTAGCCTCACCAATTGTAGGGACGCCCATAGGCCAGACAAAAAACCAGCTGAGAAATTCAAGGAATATTAAAAATGAGAAAGCGATAATCCTGTAATTTAAATTCTTTAATATAAAGAAAAGGTATCCTACAAAAATACTCAAACCCGGCAATATGGCAATAACATATCTTGTCTGAAAATAACCTTTAGGAATCGTATTTGGCATTTCAATTGCTACCTGACCCGCATAGAGAGAAATAAAATTCATAGGGTAGAATATTAATAATGCGACCGGTATTAAACAAATTGCCGATAATTTTTTATTGTAAAGATAAATAATTAATCCAATAATTCCTAAAATTAACATAACAATTCCTGTATTTGCCACTAAAGTTTTATTCAGGATGTCAAAACAAGCAGATGTATTATGCAAATAAGGGGGACCTCCTATTGAGGCATATTTCATAGCGACATGGTATTCGCTTGAATACGGTCCTTTCTGGAATGCAAATATATCATTGTAGAAGTAATAATTAATGAAAAGATACCAGATTATACATAAAGCAGGAACCATAGAAAAATAAATAAAAGATTTTAGGGGGTGCTTCATTTTCTGTGTAACGGCAACAATAAAAATTATGACTGCAATAATTATTGTAAAAGTCCACGCTTCATAACGCGTAAGGCAGGCAAGACCCAGAGCTATTCCTGAACGCACAAGTTCACCTGATATTCCGTTTCTCAACCAGTTAAGAATGTGATATACTCCAATTATAATCAGCATTAATAACAAAGGTTCTGTCATTGGGGTTGAATAAAGATAGAGTATATTCGGATTTAAGGCAAAAAAAGCCGTTCCCATAAGAGCAGAAATGTTTTCTTCAGTAATGTATCTTATGATACGATACAGAAATGAAACAGAGAATATATAGCAAAACCATCCGACGATACTACCTGCAAGTCCTGTTATCCACAGCAAATCAAAATGTACGAAGGGAATGAGTATTATATGCGGAACCGGCAGCCAAACAACTCCTATCTGATTAAGAATCCCGGGATCACGGGAATCATATATTCTTCTTGCAACATCAAGGTGTAAGCCCGCATCGTTATATGCAAGAACTAAACCGTTAAAATAAGTCCATAATATTGCAAAGAATCCGATAATTGCAGCAAAAAATGCTACATACCTTGCAGTATAAAACGGATTTGAGTTTGACGAAAATGCCTCTTTAAAATTTTTAATTCTTTCAGTCACCCAATTAAAATTAGTATTTATTTTTTAAAAATTTATCTTTACATTGTTACATAAAATAATAAAAATAATTACAAATTTGAAACTATTTAAAATTACCTTTGGAAAAATCATTATGGCGGTAATTATTTTGTTATTTTGCGTTGATTTGTCATATTCACAATGGGCTCCCCCCTTTCAAAAAGGAGGAGCTATTTTCAGTTTAAGGTATTATCAGAGTTCGGAATATTATGATGCATCAGGAATTAAAAGAAGTTCGGATAACGACGCTACATTCAGAAAATATGAACTCGGGGTTTATTACACTTTAGGTCTGGGTAAAAAATTTGGTGTATTTACAGGATTTTCTTTAGCGGCATTAAATTATAACGATATATATATAGACAACAAAAGTGCTGGATTTACTAATCCTCAAATCGGTGTTGTTTATCAGTTTACTGAATATCCAAAACCCGTTACGGGAGTCCTTGCGAGTGTAATACTTCCGATACATTTTCCAAGAAATGCCGCTATTGAATTGGGTGGTAAATTTTTTGAATATGACCTTGCTTTTGCAGTTGCAGACGGATTTGCCATATCGAAAACCACCGGATTCTGGAGTTTAGGAATCGGAGGCAGATACAGAGCAAATGAATTTAATGAATTTCAATACAGATTTTATACATCTGACGGCATTGACCTGTCAAAAAAAATCACATTTTTTTTTCTTGCCGAATATGCGGCTTCTACTAACACTGCATTCAGGTCACTTAAATTCGGCGGGACATTATTATACAACTTTAATAAAACAATAGGATTAGGAATTTTTTCCGAATACATACCATATGGAAGAAATGTCGGAATCGGACCTACAGGCGGGTTATCCCTGTGGTATAGTTTCTGATTAAATTAACGTTCTGCTGCCGGGCTTTGTAACAGGAATATTTAAGAGATATTCTGGGATTTCATTCTCGCTATACTTAACCACATCGAATTTTGCAAGTGAAAATTGTTTTGTATTAAAATGAACTTTCCCGTTGCTTCTGTCAATGATAAATCCTACTCCTTTCAGTATTGAGCCATATTTACGTATAAGTTTTATTATTTCAAAAACGCTTCCTCCCGTTGTTACAACATCTTCGCAGATTAAAACATTTTCATCTTTTAGAAGTTCAAATCCGCGTCTTAATGTCATAATACCGTTCTTGCGTTCTGCGAAAATAGTTCTTGAATTTAATAATCTGCCGACCTCGGTTCCCAATACTATACCTCCGACTGCCGGAGATATAACAACATCTATTTTATCATTTCTGAAATAATCGGCAATTGCTTTAGAAAACATTATATTATATTCAGGGTATTGTAGTACTTTTGCGCATTGAAAATAATGAGGGCTATGATATCCTGAGGTTAGTATAAAATGACCTTCAAGCAGTGCCCCTGTTTCTTTGAATATTTCAATTACTTTTTCCGAAGTCATGTAAGTTTTGCTTTTTTAACGTTATTAATTTTTTTCCCGAGAAATCGTTCGCTTATGGATTTAAAATTATTCGGGAAGTCGGTTACAAAAAATCTATGATTACCTTTTTTCTTTCTTTTGCTCAACAAATTTCTTTCTTCGAGTATAATTTTAACTTCTTTTGCAGTTTCTTCGCCTGAATCAATTAATTTTATGTTTTTGCCAATAACTTTACTAATAGTTTTTTTCAGAATCGGATAATGAGTACATCCAAGTATTAATGTATCAATCTTCCTTTTTTTTAATTCTTTAAGGTATTCCGAAGCAGTCAGATATGTTATTCTGTTTTCTGTCCATCCGTCTTCAGCAAGTTGAACGAACAGACTGCAAGGCTGGGAAAAAATAATCACGTCCTTTGAATATTTTCGTATTTCTTTGTTATAGGATTTACTTTTTATCGTTCCGTAAGTTCCGATGACACCAACTTTTTTGTTATTGGTAGATTTAACAGCTGTTTTTGAACCGGGGGATATAACCCCGATTACCGGTACTTTTGTTATTTTACTCAAAAAATTAACCGCTACCGATGATGCTGTATTACAGGCAACAACTACCATTTTAACTTTTTTTGAAAGTAAAAATTTCATACACTCGATTGAATATAATATTACGGTTTCTTTGGATTTTGTTCCGTATGGTAATCTTGCTGTATCACCGAGATAGATTACATCTTCATTCGGGAGCAGGTTAAAAACAGCTTTAGCCACTGTTAAACCTCCTATACCGGAATCAAAAATACCTATAGGTCTTGACCTTAAATTCTTTTTTTGTAACATTCTCATGTTTCAAAATAGATAATTTAAAGAATTAATTAAACGAAAGAATAATTATCCCAAAGTACAAAATTAAGTGAGGAAAAATTTTTATGAATTTTAATTGATTTGTTTTTATACTAATTTATTATTATGAACAGCATAATTGAAATTAAAAACTTAAAGAAAAAGTTCGGTCAGAAAGAAGTTTTATGCGGGGTAAATCTAAATGTTATAAAAGCAGAAACACTTGTCATAGTAGGACCAAGCGGCTGCGGTAAATCTGTTTTATTAAAACATATAATAGGGTTGATGAAACCCGATGAAGGAGAAATAATAATAGAAGGAAAAGATATTGTAAAAATGAATCAGAAAGAAATTTATACGATACGTGAAAAATTCGGATTCCAGTTTCAGGGTTCTGCTTTGTTTGATTCGATGAACGTCGAGGAGAATGTAGGTTTGGCATTAAAAGAAAACACTTTTATGACGCAGAAAGAAATCAGTAATATTGTTGACGAAAAACTTGAAATTGTAGGTTTACATGGGGTTCAGAAGATTATGCCTGCAGACCTTTCGGGCGGGATGAAAAAGAGAGTTGCTCTTGCAAGGTCACTAGCAACCAATCCGGAAATTATATTGTATGATGAACCTACAACGGGTTTAGATCCGATTATGAGTGATAATATAGATGAACTGATAAAAGAACTTTCCGACAGATTAAAAGTTACTTCAATAGTAGTCACTCATGATATTTTCAGTGCATATGCTGTAGCCGATAAAGTGGCAATGATGCATCAGGGTAAGATATATTTTGTTGGGACTCCTACTGAATTTACTAATTCAAAAGACAGAATTATAACACAATTTCTGGCACGAACGAACAAAAATGTAAATTCCAAATAGCCGGTAAATCTTCTGTATTTTTCAGTGGAGCAAGCAGTATTTCAGCTAAAACTCATACATTAAAATAAGTTTGTGAAAAACTTTTATCTTCCAACATTGTCCAAAATAAAAATGGAACTCGAATAAAATGCATAAAATCCCTCATTTTGGACAATAAAAATCCCTAAAATCCAAATT
>JAFGII010000099.1 GCA_016929695.1 Ignavibacteria bacterium | reverse complement strand
CCGAATGCTCTTGCCTTTGCTGCATCTTCCGGAGTGTCGGCATTTGTTCTGATTTTTAATTTTTTAACTTTATCGCATATATTTAAAAATTCTTTAAGAACCGGATTTTCCGTATCAACGGCTTTCATAGGAAGATTTCCTATGTAAACATATCCTTTTGTCCCGTTCAACGATATCCAGTCACCTTCATTAATTCTTATATCACCGACTTCAAAATATTTTTCCTCAAGATTAACTTCAATTTTTCCTGCTCCTACTATACAGCATTTGCCCCAGCCTCTTGCTACGAGTGCAGCGTGTGAAGTCATTCCACCTCTTGCTGTCAGAATTGCACTTGCGGCTCTCATTCCTTCGATGTCTTCCGGATTAGTTTCTTCTCTTACCAATATAACCTGTTTACCCTGTTTTTCCCATTCAACAGCATCATTTGCAGTGAAAACTACCTGTCCTGTTGCACCACCGGGTCCTGCAGGCAATCCTTTAATCAGTATAGTTGCCGTTTTCTCTGCATTCGGCTCAAGGATAGGATGAAGTAATTCATCCAGTTGCCCCGGCTGAACTCTCATCACGGCTTCTTCTTTGCTGATTAATTTTTCATTGAACATATCAACAGCCATTCTGACTGCAGCAGCGCCGTTCCTTTTACCAATTCTGCATTGAAGCATATATAATCTGCCGTCCTGAATCGTGAATTCGAGGTCGAGCATATCACGGTAATGTTTTTCCAGGTCTTTTTGATATTTGTCAAGTTCTTTATATACTTTAGGCATCGCTATTTCAAGTGACTGAAGATGCATATTGTGTTCGCTCTTGCCGACTTCGTTTATCGGATTGGGAGTTCTGATTCCCGCAACTACGTCTTCACCCTGAGCATTCGCAAGCCATTCACCATAGAAATGATTTTCGCCTGTTGCGGGGTTTCTTGTAAACGCAACGCCCGTTGCGGAAGTATTACCCATATTACCGAATACCATCGACTGAACATTAACAGCCGTTCCCCATTCATCGGGAATATTTTCAATTTTTCTATAAGATATTGCACGTTTTCCGTTCCATGAAGCAAATACTGCTCCGATTGCACCCCATAACTGCTCCATCGGGTCCTCCGGGAATGGTTTTCCAAGAACCTGCATAACAATTTTTTTATATGATTCAATTAAGTTTTTCAGGTCATCAGCGGTTAAATCCGTATCAGTTTTATATCCTTTCTCATCTTTAACTCTTTGCATTTCTTTTTCAAGTTGCTGTCTGACACCCATTCCTTCTTCAGATTCTATACCGGCGGCTTTTTCCATTACAACGTCGGCATACATTTGTATCAGTCTCCTCTGTGAGTCATAAACAAATCTCGGGTTGTTTGTTTTTTTAATTAATCCTTCACTGGTTTCATTGTTAAGTCCAACATTTAATACGGTTTCCATCATTCCCGGCATCGAACTTCTTGCTCCTGAACGAATCGACAGAAGAAGCGGGTTACTAATGCTCCCAAATTTTGCACCCATTTGTTTTTCTATTTTACCAAGTGCTGCTTTAATTTCTGATTTTAATGATTTTGGATATTCCCTTTTATTTTTGTAGTAATAAGTGCAAACTTCAGTTGTGATTGTAAAACCTGCAGGAACGGGTAATCCGAGATTAACCATTTCCGCGAGATTAGCACCTTTTCCCCCTAAGAGTTCTTTCATATGTGCTTTGCCATCGGCTTTCCTGCCTCCGAAGTAATAAACAAATTTAGTAGCCATATATAATATTAGTGTTAAAATTTAGAATTATCAATAAAGATACTCATTTTATAAGAAAATTTACAGGCAAAAAAACAGTGTTTTTTTTCTGTTTTGCATTTTTATGATTTAACACGAAGGTTACTTAATAATGTAAGGTTACTTAATTTGATGAGAATAAGTATTACTGAACCGATATTTGAGAATGAATAAATTGATTTCTGATGAAATTTACTCAGCAGCCCTTATGCTATTTGAATTTCAAACAGAAATATTACATATTTAATAAAGTAAAAAAACTCTTTACTGAGAAAATTTTAATTTAAATTAAAAAGCGCTATTTATTTTATGAAAAAACAAATATTAAATTGAAACTAAAAAAAAATAAATTTCGTTTATAATTTTGATAACTCAATAATTTAAAAAAACATTATGAAAACAAAAATTGTTCTTCTGATAACTGCAGTTTTACTGATTTCGGGAATGGGAATGACTCAGAATAATCCGAAAATTCACCAGGATTTAAAAGTGAAAATCTCCCAATCTTCTCCCATGGAAAAGATACCGGTTTATATTTTATTTTCCGAACATTTGAATCTCAGTGACTTCGCGGATATCTCTTACGATACTCCGAAGAAAGAACGCAGGCAAATCGTAATAGAAAGATTACAAAATTTTTCTAAAAATAATCAATCTGAAGTTAGAAAATACGTTGAACAAAAGTATGCTCAGAAAGCGATTGACTATTATGAAATTATCTGGATGAATAATACAATTGCACTTAATGCAACTGCAGATATCATAAACGACCTTGCAACCGACTATCCGAATGTAAAGATGGTATTATATGATTTTCCGCATCCTATAGAACAACTTCTTGATTTAAAGCCGGTTCCGTTTATGAACACCTATTCGGGCATTGATAATCCGCTCGCAATAGAACCCGGAATTCTATTGATGAACGCAGACGACTGCTGGACGCACGGCAACAAAGGTGCCGGAGTCTTAGCCGCAAATGCTGATGACGGTTTCTGGTGGAAGCATCCTGATTTAGTAAAAGGTGTGTATCAGAATCTCGGCGAAGATGCCAACAACAACGGAAAAACAATTATATGGGGAAGCGGCACAACTTCAACATTTGACCCGGGTGATATTAACGGAGTAGACGATGACGGAAACGGAAAAATTGATGATTTAATAGGATGGGATTTTACTACAAATAATTACAATATCACTACTGCATCACACGGATCGGCAACACTAGGGCATTTAATCGGTGACGGAACTATGGGCACTCAGACCGGTATCGCTCCTGAAGGGAAAGCCATACCAATGAGAAACAGCAGCGGGGCTACACAACAATGGGCTGCATTCCAGTATGCTTTCCTTATGGGCGCTGATGTTGTAACAAGTTCATTAAGCTGGAAATGGTATATGAACCCGAAGCCGGATTATTCCGCGATGAGGTTGATTACAGATATGTCACTGGCAGGCGGAATGATTCATACAAACTCAACGAGTAATGACGGCAATAATCAGTCTTCGGCACCGATTCCAATGAATATATCATCAGCCGGAAACAATCCTTCACCCTGGAGG
Organism: Ignavibacteria bacterium; assembly: GCA_016929695.1. Taxonomy (GTDB): domain Bacteria; phylum Bacteroidota; class Ignavibacteria; order Tepidaquicellales; family Tepidaquicellaceae; genus Tepidaquicella. The sequence continues at coordinate 6,743 of JAFGII010000099.1, read as the reverse complement.
CATCCGGAACAAACATTAATCGGAAATCCAAGCGGTGTAATAGGTGTAGGTAATGTAGGTGTATATTCGGATATTATCGAATCTTCTTCTCCTTACGGACCCTCGACCTGGGGCAACTGGTCTTTATGGGGAGCATATACATATCCGATAGATCCTAATCACAAGGATTATCCATACAGCAGGGTTGCACCGGTAGAACCGGATTCAATGGGCTTACTGAAACCTGACGTATCTGCACCGGGACAAGGTTCGATTTCAACTTATGTAAGTTCAGGGACAGGATACGGCGGAACATTCGGCGGAACATCCTCTGCTACTCCGCACACTGCGGGTGCAGTTATGTTAATGATATCTGTTAATCCCGAATTACTGCCTATTGATATTGACAAAATTTTACAGTTAACATCAATTGAAAAAGGTGCACCCGGAAAAGACCCGAGATACGGAGCAGGAAGAATTGATGCTTTTGCAGCCACATCATCGCCGAAATTTACTTTGGCAGGTATTAACGGCGGAAGTAACTGGGTGATGAATACTACCTTGGCAGCCAGTGATACTGCAAGGGAACTTGTCGGATTAAAAATTTCGACAACCGTAAATCCGCAGTTAGGTTCTCTGAAGATGCTTAAATTAGGGATGACGACTAATGCGACCGCAACACATATCACATCATTTGATTTATACTGGGATAAAGATAAAAATAATCTTGTAAGTGCAGGTGATATCAGATTGAAATCGATACCGTTTCAAACCGGACCCCTTACATTCGATTCCCTTAAATTCAAATTCCTTGATACGGCAAGAACAATGATACTGGTAGCGAGAACTACTTCATCAGCAGGAAGTTCACAAACCGTTAATCTTGGTCTGACCGATACAAATCAGGTAGTCGCGTATTATGTTACAAAACCGTTCGGAACGAATTTCCCGTTTGGTACTGTTACTTCCATCGGGAATCAGAATCAAACGCCGTATGTATATGCACTGTCGCAGAATTACCCTAATCCCTTTAATCCGTCAACCGTTATCAGATATTCAATAGCAAAAGACGGATTTGTAAGAATAAAAGTATATGATTTAATAGGTAAAGAAGTTGCAATACTTGTAAACGGAAATAAAACTGCAGGAGATTATCAGGTAGAATTTGATGTTAATGACTGGGGAAAACTTTCAAGCGGAATATATTTCTATAAAATCGAAGCAGGTGAGTTTACCGAAGTTAAGAGAATGACGCTCATCAAGTAATCAGAAGTCAGAAGACAGGAGTCAGAATACAGCCCGGGTCCTATTGGATTCGGGCTTTTTTTATTCCTCATCCCATGAACTTGTTCATCGGATGAGGAATTTTTTATTCAACCGTCCAACTGTTATTCGTCGTATCTATATCCGGGATATATTTATTCCCCAATAATACTGATTTTATTTTTTTATCGCCTGCATTTATACTGAAACTGTTCTGAGTTTCCCATATTCCGGCGGAAAAATGTTTTGTATCGGAACTGCCGTCATTATAATTAATCTGCAAGTGAACAGGAACAGGTAATCCGCCCTTATTAATGATGTTAACACCTGATTCTGTTTTTTCGACAGCAAGGTCGGGATAATAAATTCCGAATATCCATTTGTTCCAGAACCAGTTCAGGTTTTTCCCGGTAACATCGTTAACCGTGAAAATATAATCAAGCGGCATCGGGTGTTTTCCGTTCCATCTGTTAACATATTCCTCCATAAGTATCTTAAACATTTGTTCACCGAGCATATCCTGCAATACATAATACATATTGGAAGATTTCACATACGAAAGAAATCTGTATGCAGGCGATTTAATCTGATACGAAGGTGTAATTAACGGTAAATCAGAAGTTGTCCCGCCCTGCCTGATATAATTCTGAACTGCTCTTTGCTTGTAATCGTCATCGGTTAAAATACCTTTTAGTCCTCCCGGAAATAGCACTGCCCATCCTTCGTCCATCCAGGCAAATCTTTTTTCGTTCGTACCCATAAAAAACGGGAAGTAAGTGTGACTTATTTCGTGTGCAGTCAGATAAACAGTTGATTCGTATGTGTCTTCCGCCGCATCATTTACAAACATCGGGTATTCCATTCCGCCCGAGCCGTTGAAAACAGTCATTCTCGGGTAGGGGAAAGGTACTCCGGGCAGTTCTTCCGATAAATATTTTATTACCACTCTTGCTATTGATGCGACCTGATTGAAGTATGGAGCATCGGGTTTATATGCCGCATTTATCATTGTATATTTTCCGGGAGATGTTTCATATCCAGAAGCGTCCCATAAATATTTATTGCTGAATGCAAAAACAAAATCAGGAACATTTTTCGCGATGTAATTCCATTTTACGTTTCCCGATTCATTCTTAAGAATATTTTTGTCGGCAGTCGTAATTATGTTGACAATTTCCTTTGATGTCTCGGCTTTCCTGTATCTTTCGTAAATTTCAGTTTGAAATATATTTTCAGGATTTTGCAGAACTCCCGTTGCCCAGACAACGGCATCTTTATTGTCAATTTCGATTGTTACATCAAAATCCGAAATATCGCCGTAAAACTCGACCATACCGGGATAATCAATTTCATCCCAGCCATACACGTCGTCATAGACTGCAATTTGCGGATACCAGTATGCAATTAAATAAGTCGCTTCGTCATATCTGCCCATTCTTAAATTCCTGACTTCGGGTAATTGAAATTCCCATTCGATGTGTATTTCGATTGTGTTATTAGTTTCGAGTGCAAAAGGTAATGTAAGTTTTGCATTTGTTCCGAATACGATAAAAGATTTATGGTTGTTAATTTCTACAGGAATATTGTTTACGGATATATTTTTTGTGATAAACCCGTCGGTCAGAACCCGTGTGTCAACATCCCAGTCACGGGATTTGTTGGGTTTGTTCCAGTTCTGCAGTAACCGAATAATCAGATAATCCAGTTTGTCGGGACTGTTGTTGTAATATATTATATCCGCAGTTCCTTTAAGCATTCTTATCTTTGTATCAAAGAAAGCATTAATTTTATAATCGGATTTATTCTGCTTGTAATTTATACCCGGTTTTCCATCGAAACTGCGTGTTTCATTTTGATATGCTTTACGGAATTCGAGGGGAATATTTATTTCTTCCTGCGACCAGATAATCGCAGGAAGAAAAACTAAAATCAGAAAAAATATTTTTCTCACTTATTATACTTTTGATAATGCGAAATCGAGGTCATTGATTATATCTTCGACATCTTCAATGCCAACCGAATATCTTACAAGTCCGTCAGTAATGCCTGCTAAATCTTTTTTCTCTTTTGAAATTTTTGAATGCGTCATAGACGCAGGATGCTGAATTAACGATTCTACTCCGCCGAGTGAAACGGCGAGTAATGCAAGATTTACATTATCCATCAATATTTGTCCTGCTTTGAATCCGCCTTTAAGCCCGAAACTAATCATCGTACCCGGTCCGCGCATCTGTTTTTTTCCGAGTTCATATTGCGGATGTGACTTCAATCCGGGATATTTTACCCATTCTACTTTCGGATGTTTCTCAAGATATTCGGCTACTTTCATTGCATTTTTCTGTGCCCTGTCAATTCTTATGCCGAGAGTTTTTAATCCGCGAAGCACCATATATGACTGATGAGGGTCAAGATTGCAGCCCATATTTACCATCATTGTCCTTATGCGTTTGTGCAGTTCTTCAGTTTTTGCTACAATCATTCCGCCCACTATATCCGCGTGACCGTTTATGAACTTTGTCATTGAATGAAAAACTATATCAGCGCCGTAAGCAATCGGATTCTGCAGATACGGACTGCAGAATGTATTGTCAACTACGAGATAAAGATTGTGGTCTTTTGCAATTTTTGAACACGCCTCAAGGTCGCTGATATTCATTGTGGGATTCGCCGGAGTTTCAACATATAAAACTTTTGTATTCGGTTTTATTGCTTTGAGAATTTTTTCCGTGTCTGAAGTATCAATATAAGTTGATTCAACGCCGAATCTTGAAAAGTGGTCTTCCATTACTCCTCTCGAAGGACCATAAACCGCATCGGAACTAATCATGTGCATTCCCTGTCCGAGCAGAGCCATGTAGATTGTAGTAACCGCACCCATTCCGGAACCTGTGCCTGTTGCACCGAATCCGCCTTCAAGAAGCGCTACGGTCTGTTCGAGTGCATTAATTGTAGGATTACCTATTCTGGTATAAATATATCCTTTATCAGTACCGTCGAAGCATCTTGCTCCGTGCTCTGCACTGTCGAAATAAAATGTTGATGTTTGATAAATTGGAACGTTTGCACTGCGATAAGGGTCGTCAAATCCTGCGCCGTGAACTAATCTGGTATTAACACCGCTTTTTTTGCCTGCCATATATTTGTGATTTTAATTAATGATTATCTTTAAAAATACATATTATAGATTTCTCTTAAAAGTCAAAACACCTCCGTAGTGACAAGTTGAAAGTGGAAAGTGACAAGTGACAAGTGATAAAGTGACAAGTCACAAGTGAAAAGTGCATATTCAGGGTTCTAAATTTATGCATCCGGAATACGGAATTCATTGATTTGCGCGGATTAACACGGAACGAAGTCTCTTTGCGTCTTTTTTTTCTTTGCGGACTTTGCGTGAAATAATAAAATCTGTTTTTTTATTTTAAATTGAAATATTCACCTGACATATTTATTTTAATGAAATTTCTTGGAGGACACAGATATCGAAAAGTTAAACGAATTCAGGAAGGAACTTGGTCTGACCGACTCAACCCTTATAGTCGTCGGCAGTATGATAGGTTCGGGGATTTTCATTGTAAGTGCGGACATTGCAAGAACAGTCGGCTCTCCCGGCTGGCTGCTTGTCACCTGGCTAATAACGGGAATTGTTACCCTGATAGCGGCATTGTCTTACGGCGAACTCGCTGCTATGATGCCGAAAGCAGGCGGGCAGTATGTTTACCTACGCGAGGCGTGGAATCCGCTGACAGGTTTCTTATATGGCTGGACATTTGCACTGGTAATACAGACAGGTACGATTGCTGCTGTTGCTGTTGCTTTTGCAAAATATACAGGAATAGTCATTCCTTTTTTCTCCGAGAAAAATATACTGTTTAATATTATCGGATTTAAGTTCACGGCAGCACAATTGCTTGCAATTATAAGTATTGTTGCACTTACGTATATCAATACAAAAGGAATCAGAATCGGAAAAATCATTCAGGATATTTTTACAATAACAAAATCATCGGCATTGCTTTTACTGATTATTGCAGGACTGATTCTCGGTGCGGGCTCTCTTGCTATGCAAACGAATTTTTCTTCAATGTGGGATGCGAGCAGAACTATAGTCGAAAATGATGCCGTAAAATCTGTTGAACCGTTGTCGGGATTTATGCTTGTTGCTGCAATCGGCATTGCGATGGTCGGGTCTTTATTCTCAAGCGATGCCTGGAATAACATTACATTCACTGCGGCGGAAATAAAAAATCCGAAACGGGATATACCGAAAAGTCTGTTTTACGGAACAGCAATCGTTACGGTTTTATATCTCCTTGCAAATCTCAGTTACTTGTTTGTATTGCCATTGAGCGGTGATATAAACGGTACTACACCTTATGAAAACGGGATTCAGTTTGCTTCAAGCGACAGAGTCGGTACTGCCGCGGTAAGTGTGTTTCTCGGAAGTACGGCTTCTTATGTAATGGCGATTTTAATAATGATTTCAACTTTCGGCTGCAACAACGGACTGATACTCGCAGGTGCGAGACTGACTTATGCGATGTCAAATGATAAACTGTTTTTCAGTAAAGCGGGAATGCTGAATAAACACGGCGTACCTGCAAATTCACTGACAATACAGTCAATATGGGCGAGCGTGCTTTGTCTTACGGGAACATATTCCGATTTACTCGATTATGTGGTCTTTGCCGTAATGTTGTTTTATATCTTTACGATTGCAGGAATTTTTAAACTGCGGAAAACAAAACCCGATGTGCCCAGACCGTATAAAGCATTCGGCTATCCGGTACTCCCCGCATTATATATTTTGTTTGCTGTTTCCTTCTCGGTAATATTATTAATTTTTAAACCAAATTATACATATCCCGGCTTAATAATCGTAATCATAGGTATTCCCGTGTATTTCATCTGGAGAAAATTTGCACCTAAAAAATAAATACAAAACGCTGAAAACAGAATAATATAATCTCACGGAATGAATAACGTTCCGCGAGTACCCGAAGTTGACGACCAACGGGAGCCAATTTGGGCGGAGCGAAGCGGAGCCGGGTACTCGCTGTTATGTGCTGGGTAGAGCGCTGGTTTAGTATCAATTTCCCGCCCCCTGCCGGAGCACATGGATGTGCGAAGGCATCACTGCTTTATGCACTCTAATATAGATACACTTTCTTCGGTATTAATAATATTACTTAAGTTAAATCCTGATTTATTTAATAAATCTCGATATTCCATTTCCGTTCTTTCTTTTCCGCCACCCATTACTAATACTTCGATATCCAATAATTTAGCTATAGAAAATTCATTCCGATCAGGGATTATTGATTCTATCATTATCAGTATTCCATCTGAATGCATTACATTATAACAGTTTTTCAAGATCCTTTCACAGTTATGATCATCCCAATCATGGAGGATGTTGGATAAAATATAACAATCATTGCCATCGGGAATTTTATCAAAAAAATTACATTCACAAAAATCACAACGCCCACTTAGATTATTAT
>JAFGII010000098.1 GCA_016929695.1 Ignavibacteria bacterium | reverse complement strand
GCTTCGCTTGTACAGATTTACACCGGATTTATTTATGAGGGTCCGGGAATATTGAAAAATATTTTGGATGATTGAATGATTGGGTGATTGATTGATTGGATGATTGATTGATTGGTTGAATGAAAGAATAATTAAATTTACAAACTTTTTTAATATTTTTATTATTAATTTTTAATTGAATAGCGATGTGTTTAGCAATACCCGGAAAAATAGTTACGATTAACGAAAATTCCAGTCCGAAAATAGCAAAAGTCAGTTTCGGCGGGGCTTTGCGGGATATATGTATTGACTGGGTGCCTGATGTAAAACCCGGAGAGTATGTTCTTGTACACGTCGGATTCGCACTCAATGTAATTGACGAAGAAGAAGCACGGGAAACTCTGAAATTACTTAATGAAATTGAAGAAAATTACGACAAGAACACGCCCGAATGAAACACCTGACCGAATACAGAAATATAAAACTTGTTAAATCTCTTTCAGAAAAAATAAAAGCATTAACAACGCACGATTACCGAATAATGGAAATCTGCGGGGGACAGACTCACACTATAATGCGTTACGGAATTGAAGAATTTTTACCGGAATCAATTACACTATTGCACGGACCCGGCTGTCCTGTATGCGTAACCGCTACAGATAAAATAGATAAGGCTGTTCAGATATCCTTAACAGAAAATACAATTCTGACATCATACGGCGATATGCTTCGTGTTCCCGGCAGCGGGCAGGATTTATTATCCGCTAAGGCAAACGGCGGAAATGTAATGATGGTGTATTCCCCTCTTGAAGCAGTTGAACTTGCAAAAAATAATCCCGATAAGAATATAGTTTTTTTTGCAGTCGGATTTGAAACAACCGCCCCTGCAAATGCAATGTCCGTAATTGCGGCAGAAAAATACAATCTTGATAATTTTTATTTATTGTCTTCGATGGTTCTCGTCCCTCCTGCAATAGAATTTCTGCTGTCAGACCCGGAGAATGAAATTCAGGCATTTCTTGCCGCCGGACACGTCTGCACTGTTATGGGATATGAGGAATATATTCCGATAGCAAGTAAATTCGAAGCCCCGATTGTAGTAACGGGATTCGAACCGGTTGATATACTTAACGGTATCTTGAAAGCAGTTGAACTTCTCGAATCGGAAAAATATGAAGTTGCAAATTCTTACAGCCGTGCGGTTCAGAAAGAAGGCAATGAAATTGCAAAGGGAGTTATTAATAAAGTTTTTAAAATTTCTGACAGGGAATGGCGCGGTATTGGAATGATTCTCGGAAGCGCGCTGGATTTAAATGATGATTACAAAAGATTTGATGCGGAACTGAAATTTAAATTTAAAGAATCCGCAGGGAAAAAAGATACTGTATGCATCGCAGGTGAAATTCTACAGGGCAGGAAAAAACCCGATGAATGTCCCGCATTCGGAAAAGAATGCAAGCCCGAATCACCGCTGGGCGCTCCGATGGTATCTTCCGAGGGTGCCTGCTCCGCATATTACAAATATCATTCGAAAAATCAGACATGAATTTTATAATATTATTTCACGCAAAGAGGCAAAGAGGCAAAGACGCAAAGACGCAAAGAACTTTAAATTTCCCGCAGAGATGCAGAGAGTTTTAATTTTCTCGCAGAGACGCAGAGTCGCAGAGAAAAATATCAAATTTGCTCTGCAAACTTTATGAACTTTTTAAACTTTACGAACTTTATAAACTTTTAAACTTTATGAACTTTAAAAACTTTATAAACTTTTAACTGCCTATGGATTGTCCGGTACCCAAAAACGATTACGATAAAATTCTCCTCGCTCACGGAGGAGGCGGAACTCTGATGCACAGATTGATTGACGACATTTTTAAATCGAATTTCGATAACGAAATATTAAGTCAGGGAAACGATTCCGCAATATTTGAAATAAGCGGAACTAAGTTTGCATTTACAACGGATTCCTATGTCGTTCAGCCGTTATTTTTTCCCGGCGGTGATATCGGTACACTTGCCGTTAACGGGACTGTTAATGATTTGTGCGTATCGGGAGCAAAACCGCTTTACATATCCGTCGGATTTATAATAGAAGAAGGATTTCCCATTGAAGAACTTGAAAAAATTGTCATTTCAATGAAAAAATCCGCAGAAGAGGCAAAAATAAAAATCGTAACAGGAGACACAAAAGTCATTAATAAAAAATCAGGGGACGGAATTTACATTAATACGAGCGGAATAGGAATTGTGTATGACGAAGTTAATATTTCCGCGGGTAATCTAAAACCCGGCGATAAAATTATATTAAGCGGAAAAATAGCTGACCACGGAATCGCGGTAATGTCGGCAAGGGAAAATCTCGAATTTGAAACTGAAATCAAAAGCGACTGTGCCGCTTTAAACGGACTGGTAGATGAAATATTTTCAGTATCAAAAAATATAAAAGTAATGCGCGACCCTACCAGAGGCGGAGTGGCAGGCACACTGAACGAAATTGCAAAATCATCAGGACTCGGAATAAAAATTTATGAAGATAAAATTCCCGTGTCCGAACCCGTCCGTGGTGCCTGCGAAATACTCGGTTTTGACCCGATGTATGTGGCAAATGAAGGGAAACTTATAGCATTTGTAAAAAGCAAAGATGCGGAAAAAGTTCTTTTAAAAATGCAGTCACATCATCTCGGAAAAGAATCTGTCATAATCGGTGAAGTTACATCAGAAAATCCGGCACGTGTAATAATGAAAACCGTAATCGGGAGTTCCAGAATAGTTGATATGATATCGGGAGAGCAACTACCCCGTATCTGCTGACACAACCATTAGTTGTTAGTGGTTAGTTATTAGTAATTACTATAAAAAACATCAAACCACTAACAACTAACCACTAACCACTAACCACTAACAAATAACCACTAATCACTAACAATTAACCACTGATTTGCATTTCAATTCTCACTTTTGAAATGTATCTTTATTATAATAAAACCGCTAATTAAATAATTAAAATTATGAATAAAAAGTTTGTAATTTGCGGGGTAGTATTTTTCATACTCTTATTATTCACAGCAGGATTGCTCCAATCACAGGTTGTATATCAGACAAAATACAAGAGTGAAGCGGACAAGGTTATATATATTTCAAATTATAAAAGCGAATCCGACCTTATTGTATATGAAACAAATTACAAATCGGAAGCCGACCCCTGGAGCGGTATCTGGTATTTCACTAAATACAAAAGTGAAGCAGACTGGGTAATTTACTTTTCCAAATACAAAAGTGAGGCAGATATAATCGTTTATTTCACGCGATACAAATCAGAAGCAGGCTGGAATAAATAATTTAAAAATATAAAAATGAAGAAAATAATTTTTTTGCTTGTAATAATCGTTTTGATAAACTCAAATTTACGTTCACAGGAATTGTCCAACAATTTGGGGGGAGTCGGCAAAACGTATGCGGAAAAATACATCGAGCCTTTTTCATCGGTGCTCGGAGCAAGTTTCAATTCCCATTTCATTGGAGGGAAAATGCATACTGTAATGTCCCTTCCCTTCGATGCGATTCTTTATGTAGGCTTCAAAATGAGCGGTACAATAATAAACGATGACGACAGAAGTTTTAATCTTGCGTTCACTGATTCAATATCCTTGAATAATACTAAGGTACTCGCTTATTATAATGTTCAGAATGCTCCGACAATCTTCGGTTCAACCGAGACACCCACGGCAACCGGCTTTTATTATATGGGTAACGCTCAGTATCCGGCACCTTCAATTCAGACTATACCGGGGATACTCAATGTAAAATTTTATCCGTTTATAATTCCTCAAATAGGAATAGGTTCTTTTTACGGAGCCGATTTAACCCTGCGGTTTATTCCGAGAGTATCGCTCAGTAATTATGGAGCAATGAGTTATTCCGGCGTGATTTTAAGATACAATTTATCTTACGTATTTCCGAAATTGCCTTTTAATATAGCCGTGCAGGGAGGATTTCAGAATATCAGTATTGAAAACGATAACGGCTCAAAATATATAGATGCAAACGGATACATTGCAAATATACAGGCATCAAAAGATATTTTCCTTTTCAATATATATGGCGGCTTTCAGTATGAATATTTTAATCTTGATGTGAACTATTTTTATACAGATAAATTAAATAAACAGACTCCCGTTTCATTTTCACAGGAAGGCGATATGCAATACAGAGGAGTATTGGGTGCTTCATTTAATATTTTCCCTGTTTCAGTCAATGCAGATATATCATTCGGAAAAAGAATAATATTCGGTTTTGGTATCGGTGCATCATTATAAACTTTTTTAAATTTTACACTTATAATTTAAATTATATTTTTTTTTATTTTTTCAGCCGAAACGGAAAATTCTTAATTGAATAAAAACTTTACAAACATTATAAACTTATAACTTATACATTATGACAAAAAAATCAGCAGAACCGAAGAAATTTTCATTCGGACCAAGAAGAGGAATGTATTATGAAATAAGCGACATTCTGAAAAGCGGGTTGCCGCTTGATGATAAGGAACTTTCCTTATTTGAAAAAATGGATTTAATATACAGAACTCTCTGCGGAATTCTGTATAATTTTGTACCAACGAGCGGACATCCGGGCGGTTCGATTTCATCCGGACGGTTCGTTGAATCAGTAATTTATAAAACTGCCGATTATGATATTTCAAATCCGCGCGACGACAGGAATGATATGGTAGTGTACGCCGCAGGTCACAAGGCAATGGGACTTTATGCAATGTATGCATTGAGAAACGAACTCGTTCGCGCATTTATGCCTGAATTATTACCCGATGTAATTGACCGGTTGAGATTTGAAGACCTGCTCGGATTCAGGCGCAATCCGACAAATAATTTACCGCTTTTTGTTAAATTTAAATCAAAAGCACTCGACGGTCATCCGACTCCCGGAACCCCGTTCGTGAAAGTAGCTACAGGTGCAAGCGGTGTAGGCGTTCCTTCATCATTCGGTCTTGCTCTGGGCGCACTTGATTATTTTGGTAATGCAACACCGAAAGTAAATGTAGTCGAAGGCGAAGGCGGAATGACTCCCGGAAGAGTACACGAAGCATTTGCGGCGGCATCTGCTATGCGATTGTATAATATTATAATTCACATTGACTTCAATCAGGCATCTATTGACAGTAACAGAGTTTGCCGCGACGGAGATTTAAAAGGTGATTATGTTCAGTGGGACCCTGCTGAACTTGCGTATTTGCACGACTTTAACGTAATTTACGTAGATGACGGTAAAGATTTTCAGAAGGTTCTTGCCGCACAGAAATTTGCTCATACTCTCGATAATAAAATGCCGACGGCAATTGTTTACAGAACAATTAAAGGATGGAAATACGGTATAGAAGGAAAAGGCTCACACGGTGCGGGACATAAATTCTGCTCACCCGAATACTATGCTTATATTGAAACATTTGAAAAAGAATTCGGCGTAAAATTCCCGAGATACGAAGAAAAACCAACTGATGTCTTGAAAAATGAATTCGGCGCTTCCGTTCCGAATTTCGACGGCGACTGGAAACAGGTTCAGATAGAAAAAGTATTTTATGATGTTTTGATGACAGTAAGAAAAGTAATTGAAGATAATAAGGATTTCAAACATTTTGCGGAATTAGTTAATGACTCAAAGAAACGCCTGCAAAAACTCGACAGGAAACCAAGAACAGACAAACCAAATCTTGAAAATTTATATACCGATAAGAGCATATCTGAAAAAGAAATTCCTGAAGAACTCGGATTGAAACCCGGCTCAACAACAACAATCAGAGCAGCACTTGGTTCATCACTCGGAATTTTGAACAAGAAAACCAAGGGAGCATTTTTCGGAGTTGCGGCTGACCTGCTCGGTTCGACAAGCGTAAATCTGCTTGGCGAGAGTTTCCATTCAGGATACTTCGATGCAGTTGATAATCCGGATTCAAGAATACTGTCAATAGGCGGTATATGTGAAGATGCAATAGGCGCAACAATGGCAGGTCTCGGAGCATTCGGAAAAAATATTGGAGCAAGTTCTTCATACGGTGCATTTATTTCAGCAATGGAGCATACGGCAGCAAGACTGCACGGAATCGGCGAACAGGCAAAAGTTGAACATTACGGCGGACGTTACAATACGTGGATATTAATAAATGCACACGCCGGACTGAAAACGGGAGAAGACGGTCCGACACACGCCGACCCGCAGTGCCTGCAATTGCTTCAGGGCAACTTTCCGAAAGGCGTTTTGATTACTCTTACTCCCTGGGAACCGGGTGAAGTATGGTCCCTGCTCATTGCAGGTCTGAAAAAACATCCCGCAGTCCTTTCACCGTTTGTAACAAGACCAAACGAAAAAATAGCCGACAGGGCAGCAATGAATCTCGCACCTGCAACGGAAGCAGTAACAGGAATTTATAAACTAAGAGCAGCGGATTCAAAAAAGAAAATTGATGCTTCAATAGTTCTTCAGGAAAGCGGTGTTGCAATTGAATTCATATATAAAGTACTTCCGAAACTTGATAAGGACGGATATAATGTTGAGGTATATTATATTTCAAGTTCGGAATTATTCGACCTGCTGCCCGCAGAAGAACAGCAGAAAATATTTCCTGTCTCAGTCGCTGAAAAGGCAATGGGTATAACGGGCTTCACACTTCCGACAATGTACAGATGGATTACAAGTCCGTACGGCAGAGAAAGAATTCTTCATCCCTTCAGAAAAGGTCATTACCTCGGAAGCGGAAATGCCGAAAGCGTGCTGAAAGAAGCCGGACTCGACGGACCCGCAATGTACAAGGAAGTCCTCGACTTCATCAAAAACCAAAAATAATTAATCTATAATATCTTATAAAAAAGGTTGTCCGGTTTTCCGAACAACCTTTTTTTATAACAATCTCTCATTCACTCAATCACCCAATCATTCAATCACCCATTCATCAAATCACTCAATCAATAATTAATTAAATCAACCAATCATACAATCAGCCAACCACTAACCACTAATCACTAACCACTAACCACTAATCACTAACCACTAACCACTAACCACTAACCACTAATTATACCTGCTAAATTCCTCAAACCCGAGGAACACTCCCGACGCAATCATTATGATAACAAACACGATATACAACCCGAACAGTACAAGACTGATTATTATCAATATTTTTTGAATATTAAAAAACTTTTTTTGCTTTTCAAATGCCTGCATAAGCAAATCGGGATTATTCATATTGGCATTCGCATAAGCCAGATAAAAATCTGCCGATTCTTTCAGTCTGATTCCTGCAAATATCATAGGAATGCCAATAGCGGCTGTAATACATCCTAGACAGGTAATAATACCGTAAATAATCGTAAAGACGCCTACAAACTTCATATCTTTCACCATCATATCAATCAAACCGAACATCGGGCTCTGATACTGATTTGACTGCGGCTGAGCATTATACTGCGGCTGCGGTTGAAAACCTTGCGGTGGAGGCGGGGGCGGGTACTGTTGTGTGTCCATATAATTATAATTTAATTATTAGAAAATTCAAATATTATTAATCTTTCAATCAATCATCCAATCACTCATCCTCCCATCCTCCCATTTATCCATCCCCCCATTCTCCCATCAACCCATACACTAATATTACAATCTTTTTCCGTTAATTCAAGTTATTCCCTTTTCCTCATCTCCGACATTATTTATAACTTTAGCGTGGTGATTTATTTAAAGAATCAAATCCCTATCCTTTTTAACTCCGGTGAAATAACATATTTGCAGCAACAAATCACTATCACCTTTAACCCCGGTGGGGTGACACATTTAAAAAATATTATTATTAATTAGGGTTTACTGAAAAAGTAGGGATATATTTGCTTTTGAAAAAATTATATTTTCAAACACAGAGATTTTTTTCAATAATTT
>JAFGII010000097.1 GCA_016929695.1 Ignavibacteria bacterium | reverse complement strand
TCGCTGGGCATAGGTGCGATATGTCTTGCATATAATTCAATACTGATAAGTGAACTATACAAGCATTATTACAAGTTCAGGAACGATTGTGTTTTTTCAGGTGCACTGGCGGAAGAGGGGAGTCTTGTTCCTCTTGACGAAGAAAGTCTGCGGATAAAACTAAAAACCGCATTCTTCTCGGAATACGGAAAATTCATAATTCCCGAAGATAACATTGTAAAAGCAAAAGAATTGCTTTCGGATTTAAATGCAAAATATCCTGAGCGTAATCTTCAGTTAATCCCTGTAAAAAATTTCGAAATTGTATTTAAAAATCTCGATATAGTAGAAAGATACGAACTTAAACTCTCACAAAAAGTAAAAGCAAATTATAAAAAATATCAAACCGGTGTAAACTGGACAATTGGGATTGCAGGAATACTAATAATATTATTTTTTCTAATCAATTATTTAATCCCGCATCTTGACAGAAATCCTATTTCGACAGATTTTATTAACGGGAAGTATATTGCTTACAATAAATATAATATTAAAATCTGGGAACGCCAAATCGGCGGTTATTTAGCGAATCATCAACTTAACGAAGAAGGCAAAAATAACTTCTTGAAAAGAACCATTACTGTTAAAGATATTGACAGAGATGAAAAAAATGAGATTCTCGTGTTAAATAACTATTTCTTTGAACCTTCTCCAAACGGAAAAAATATTGTATATTGCTTTAATTCCGATAATAATTTAAGGTGGAAATTCGAAGCCAAAAATGAAAAAGTGCATTACTCGGATGATTATGACGGACCATTTGTTTTCAGCGATATTTTTACAGCAGATATAGATGGTGACGGATACTTTGAAATTATTGCCAATGGTCACATTAATACAGTATTTCCGAATAAAATTTATGTTTTGGATTACAATGGGAAGGAAATTTCAAGTTACTGGCATGCGGGATACATTTCTCATTTCAGGGACTATGATATTGACAGCGATGGAGCAAAAGAAATTACTGCGGCGGGAGTAACAAATAAAAAGGGATACAGATGCGGATGTCTTATTGTTTTCGACCCTGAATTTATATCAGGGAATTCATTTGATACAGACCCTGTCAGAGACGGTAAAAAAGGACTTGAAAAATATTACATAATCTTCCCTAAAACTTTCATGACAATTTTCAATCCTTCAAATATGAATGATGCCTTGGAAATAACTATTTCTGAAAATAAAATGTTAGTTACAGTCTCTGACGGTCCTATATTTCAAAATCCTATAGATAATGCATTCCTGCTCTATGAATTTGATAATTCTTTAAGAGTAACAAATATCATAATGGGCAATCAATTCCAGAAATTATATGAAATTTATGTTAAAGAAAAGAAAATCCAACCGATTGATGATATGAAATCCTACCTCGACTCCCTCAAAAACGAAGTACGCTACTGGGATGGGGATAGATTTGTAAAAAACCCCGCAATAAATAAATATTACTTACAAGCAAAAACCTCACAAAAACAATAAGTTGTAAATAGCTTATTTAGAAATTATTTCCTGCCACATTCTGGCATTCTTTTTTCTAAAAATGTACAGTATTATATTAATACTGTACTTCTATGAATAATAGTCTAAGTAATCTATAAATTTATTGTCTTAAAGTAGATGGAACAAATATTATTACAGGAACTTATCAAATTGATTGAAATGAAGGTTACTATCTAATACAGAATCGAGACGGAAGATTTTACAGATACTTAGCGTATGATTCTTATAAAATAATGCGGGGTTTATTTTTGAAAAAGGGGCCTTAAAAAGCCCCTTTTTTATTATAAAAAGTTATCAAAGAAATTTTATTCTCATTTTGTGAGAATATTTTTCCGAAGGGAACTTTCCTATTGCTATGCGGATATGCCTGATATAATTTTGTACTGAAATAAAAAAAAGAGGTATAAAATGAAAGCAGAAGAAAAAAACACAGTAAAGAAACCGGCTGAAAAAACAGGTTTTTCAGACAACGGTAAAGAAAAAATTAAAAACCTGTTAATTGAGAATCTCGATTACGGGTTTTTCAACGGTTTTAAGAAACCCGTATTGCTTAAATCCGGTGCGGAAAAACTTCAGAGAGCATTCGGAATAGAAATTGATTCCCTTGAATGCATTAATGAATTATTCGACAGGAGCAATCCCTACATTGACGTTACGTACAAATGCAAAGTAAAAGACAGAACCGGTAATTTATGCGGAATATGCGAAGGAACCGCAACGAGCGAGGAGCCGAATTTCAAATACAAACTCATCCGTTCAAACATAAGACCGGAAAGGACGGTAGCGGAAAAACTGAAAGCGGAAGGCAAGGGAAAGTGGATGAAAGTTGACGGGCAGTGGTACTGGTTCAATAAAGTCCGGAATCCCGATTTACTCGGAATGAAAAATACTATTAAGAAAATCGCACAGAAGAGAGCCTATGTAGGGGCTGTAATAATGGCAACGGGGACATCGGGTTTTTTCACACAATATTAATAAATTTTAATTCTTAAGGTTATGAAACAGATACCGGGATTCCCGCTTTACTATGCGGGAGAAGACGGCAGAATATATAAGCAAAAGGGCAAATATGTAAAACAACTGACGCAGTTCATTGCCCCTTACGGGAAATATCTGTTCGTTTATTTGACGACGGGTAAATACGAAAAGAAATCTTTTCCCGTGCATAAACTGATTGCATCCGCATATTATGAAACTGATTGTAAAGATATAGAAGTTGAACACATGGACGGTAATTTACTTAATAATAAACCTGAAAATCTTATGATTAAAAAATCCTGTAAACCGGATAAATTGAAAGACGAACCGAGAATTAAAGTGATTAATTTTTATGAAAGAATTTTAAAGAGAAAAATTAATTTCGATTTGGAAAATGAACTCTGGCAGAGATACTGCAGGATTAAGGAATCGGGGAACAGCAGGAAGATTTATAACTGGTTGTATGCGAATCTACGATGATTATAAGATTAT
>JAFGII010000016.1 GCA_016929695.1 Ignavibacteria bacterium | reverse complement strand
GAAGTTAGTCATGGAATAAAAGCCCGGAGCAGAGATGTTCCGGGCGATTTTTTTTTAGTAGACAGGAGCAGCGGTGAACGGGATGACAAGTTGTGATACTTAATTTTCATTTTTTATTCCATTTATCTGACCATATAAATTATTTATTTTTATTAAATGATAAGTCTTGAGAACATATCCGTGAATTTCGGAACGAGGTACTTATTCGACGGCGTGAATTTTATGATTGGAGCGAAAGACCGAATCGGTCTCGTCGGGGTAAACGGTTCGGGGAAGACTACATTAATGAAGATTATATGCAGAATGTTCACACCGGATTCCGGCAACATAATATATTCACGCCACACGACGGCAGGTTATCTACCTCAGGAGGGAATTGAATATTCAGGCAGGACTTTGTATGAAGAAGTGTATTCATCGGCGGGTAATATAATTGAGATTCAGAAAGAAATTGAAGAAATTGAAAAAGAAATACAAAGTTATTCCGATAAGGAATCCGAGGAGTATTTAGACCAGTTGCAGAACCTGTCAGAACTGCAGGAGAGATTTTCACTTCTTGACGGATACAAACTAACGGGAAAAATCGAGAAAATTTTATACGGACTTGGATTTAAAGAAAATGATATGCAGAGGGATACAAACGAATTCAGCGGCGGCTGGCAGATGAGGATTGCACTCGCAAAACTGCTGCTTAACAATCCGTCGGTTCTTCTGCTCGACGAGCCGACGAATCATCTGGATTTCGATTCACTGATATGGCTGGAGGATTACCTGAAATCATACAACGGAAGTTATTTAATCATTTCGCACGATAAAGATTTTCTTAATAACCTGACGGAAAAAATTATTGAAATATCACTTGGAAACGTTAATATCTATTCCGGAAATTACGACAAATATTATGAAGAAAAGACATTACGAAAACAGCAGACTGAGAATCAATACAGGAACCAGCAGAAATATTTAAAACAGCAGGAAAGGTTTATTGAGAGATTCAGATATAAAGCAACCAAAGCGAGTGCAGTACAGAGCAGAATTAAACAACTGGAGAAAATCGAAAGGATAGAAATAGAAGATGAAGAATCGTTTGTAAATTTCAGATTTCCTCCCGCAATTCATTCCGGCAGGGTAGTAGTTGATATAAACAATCTGACAAAATCATACGACGGAAAAAATAACGTACTTGAAAACGTAAATTTATCAGTCAGCAGAGGCGAAAAAATTGCACTGGTGGGTGTTAACGGAACGGGAAAATCCACACTCGCAAGAATAATTGCGGATAAAGAGCCGTATAACAGGGGTGAAATTATATACGGTCATCAGGTAGTTACAAGATATTTCGCACAGAATCAGGCAGAGGAACTTAATGAGAACAGAACAGTACTCGAAACACTTGAAGAAGTTGCAAGCGGGCAGACTCAGAACGAACTCCGTTCAATACTCGGCGGGTTTCTTTTCTCCGGGGAAGATGTATTCAAAAAAGTAGGAGTACTTTCAGGCGGTGAGAAATCAAGGCTGGCTCTTGCAAAAATGCTCCTTCAGAGTTCAAACTTTTTAATTCTTGACGAGCCGACAAATCATCTCGATATGAGGTCAAAAGAAGTATTGAAAAAAGCTCTTCGTGAATATAAAGGAGCAGTTTTGATTGTCTCTCACGACCGGGAATTTCTCGACGGAGTAATTGACAAGATACTGGAAATCAAAAGTAAAAATTTCAGAACCTTCAGGGGAACAATATTCGAATATGCAAAAATCAAGCAGAATGAAATTCTGAAGAGCGAAACAGAAGAAGTAAATATTGTAAAAGAAGAAAACACTGAAAAAAAATCACCCTATTTAAAAGGACTTGAAATAAAGAACAGGAAAAAGGAAATTAACAAAAAAATAACTCCCGTAAGGAGGAAGATTTCCGTAATAGAACAGGAGTTAAACGAACTTGAAGCAAGAAAAAAGGAACTCGAAAATATTATGTCCGGCAAAAATTTTTATAAAGACGTCGAATGTGCAAAGAAAATATCCGGTGAATATGACCATATAGGAAAGCGTGCAAAAGAATTAAATAAACAATGGGATACCGAAACGGATATGCTGAACAATTTATTAAATGAATTATCGTTAATTGATTAAAATATAAAAAAATGAAAAAAACATTCTATTTGATTATTTTATTGTCTTTCATTTTATCGTCAGCCGTATTAGCGGGCGACCCGGATGATTTAAAAATGAAATACTATGATTTACAGGTCATCAGCAAAGACAGGTTAATTAAAGATTATCCTGATGTAAAAAAGGAGTATGAGATTAAATCCGGAAAACCCATAGACCTTTATCTTGATATACAGCTCGGAGCGGGTTCAACAAGTGCAAATATTTCAAATGCATTAACAAATGCCGAATATGAAACAAATGCAAGACTGGGATTAACACTTGGCGGATTACTCCACGTTAAACTCTTTGATATTATCAGTTTTACTTCCGGACTGTCTTTTCAGGGTAAGAGTTTTAAATTCTCGCCCCCCGAAATGGACACAGCAGCATTAAGCAATTTCGGACCGGGAGAGAAAACCCTCAGCAATACTTTTATGAATATTCCCTTGTATTTCAATATAGGGGGTATGATTTCCGAAAAAGTGGGACTTACATTCTGCGGCGGTCCGTATCTCGGTATCAGGATGAATGACGATAATTACAACGGAATGGGATTTAAGAATTTTGACCTTGGATTAAACGGAACTCTGACGGCAAACTATCTTATAATGTATCCCTTCAATGTAATTGCAGGTGTGAAATTTGATTTTGGTGGACTTAATAATCTCGGCAGTACGGAATTTATTGATAACATAACAACAAATAATTTTACATTCTTCACGGGCGGAAGAATATGGTTCTGATTTTTTGAAATTAATAAATTAACTGAATGAAAATAGGCGATTACGAAATACGCTCTGTTATTGCGGGCTATCTTAAACTGGACGGCGGTGCTGTGTTCGGAGTTGTTCCGAAAACCTTATGGTCGAGGACAAATCCTGCCGATGAAACTAACAGAATCGAAATGTGCACGCGATTGCTTCTGCTTGACAGCGAGAAAAGGCGAATCCTGATTGACACCGGTCCCGGATATAAACTTTCAAAGAAACTCAATGAGATATATGCGATTGATTATGCGCAAGGTACTATTGAATCCGAACTTGAAAAATACAATCTGATAAAAGAAGATATTACGGATGTAATACTGACACATTTTCATTTTGACCATTCGGGCGGCTCAACTTTTTACGATGAAGAGAAAAAATTACAGGCTACTTTCCCGAACGCGGTGCATTATGTTCAGGAGAAACATCTCGACTGGGCACGGAATCCGTCGGAAAGGGATAAAGCAAGTTTTTTCCCGAACGATTTCGAACCGCTTGTACAGAAAAAATTACTGAAGACTGTTGAAGGTGAATATAATCTTGATGATTACATTACACTGATTCCCGTAAACGGGCA
This sequence comes from Ignavibacteria bacterium, assembly GCA_016929695.1. Lineage (GTDB taxonomy): Bacteria > Bacteroidota > Ignavibacteria > Tepidaquicellales > Tepidaquicellaceae > Tepidaquicella. Next base: position 18,218 of record JAFGII010000016.1, on the reverse strand, counting down.
TACGAGATTTATGAATATGGTGAAAATATCCGATGATAAGGAAACATTATTGTTTACTGCGGATTTAGTTCCTATGGAATCTCATCTGCCGCTGCCGTTTATAACGGGATATGACCTTTTTCCGCTGGTCACACTTGAAGAGAAAAGAAAATATTTAACTGAAGCAGTTGAAAATAATTGGATATTATTTCTGGAGCACGACCCTTATGCGGAATGCCTGAAACCGGGACTTGAGAAGGAAAGATTTTTCACGAAAGAAAAATTCAAACTATAAAAATTGTACTTTACAACAATAGATTATTTTATTGTTTTTGTTTATCTAATCGGGATAGCCGTTTTCGGAATTCTTTCATCAGGTAAACAAAGGAATACAAAAGATTATTTTCTCGGCTCGAAGAAAATTCCGTGGTGGGCTGTTTGCTTTTCAATCGTGGCAACTGAAACCAGCACTCTTACTTTCATCAGTATCCCCGGACTTGCATATATTACCAATCTCGGATTCCTGCAACTGGCTTTCGGGTATATTATCGGCAGAATCATAATTGCTTACATATTCATTCCGAAATATTACAAAGGTGATTTTGAAACCGCATATCATTTTCTCGGGAACCGCTTTGGCGAGCCGATGAGAAAATATGCATCGGTAACGTTTATTATACTTAGAATTTTTGCTGACGGTGTAAGACTTTTCACGACTGCCATTCCCGTTAAGTTCATTACCGGCTGGAGTTATTTCGAATGCATACTGCTTATCGGAGCGATTACCTTAATCTATTCTTACATCGGCGGAGTCAAGGCGGTAATATGGACAGATGTACTTCAGATGTTCATTTATACTTTTGCGGCAATAGCTTCGATATATCTGATATATCAGATGCTGCCGAACGGTTTTCAGGATGTAATTTCTCTTGGCTGGGAAAAAGGCAAGTTTAAAATCGTTGACCTCGAGTTTAAATCCTTCAGAGAATTTTTTACAGGTCCTTACAATCTGATAGGGGGACTGGTAGGCGGTGCATTCCTGTCGATGGCTTCGCACGGTACAGACCAGTTACTGGTACAGAGACTGCTTACCTGTAAAAATACAAAAGAGTCTCAGAAAGCGGTGATTGGAAGCGGGATTTTTGTTTTATTCCAGTTCGCGATTTTTTTGTTTATCGGGGCTTTACTGTTCGTATTATACAAAGGACAGGATTTCAGTACGATGTCAATAGGAGATTATGTACTTGCTAAATCCGATGAAATATTTCCTAAATTTATTATTGAAAATCATCCGTCGGGCTTGAGCGGAATTGTCGTTGCAGGACTGCTGTCCGCCTCAATGTCAACTCTCGCATCTGCTTTCAACTCGCTTGCGTCATCAACCGTATTTGATTTATTTAAAAAGAAAATTCAGAAGTATCCCGGCAAGGAACTTCTGTTCTCGAGAATTGCTACCCTTTTCTGGGGAATTGTGATTATCGGAACGGGACTGCTTTTTCAGGATGAGAAAAATCCTGCGGTTGACTTTGCCCTTAAAATCCAGTCCCTGATTTACGGCGGACTGCTCGGGGTTTTCCTTATGGGGATTCTGTATAAAAAGTCTAAACTTAAAGATGCACTCATTTCTTATACCGTGTCAATCATTATACTCGTGCTTTTATTTATTTTACCGCAGTTCAAGATTATGCCTGCACTGAACCTTACGTGGTTTACATTATTCGGTGTTGTAATTAGTTTAATTACGGGTTACATTACAGGGTTATTCAAAACCAAATAAATATTTTTTGGCTGAGTGCTTTGTAAATATTGCCCTTAATATCGGAATCAATAAACTGTTTACATACAGAGTTCCGGATTATTTAATAAACGAAGCGGAAAGGGGAAAAAGAGTATTAGTACCGTTCAGAAAAAATATTGTTACAGGGGTTATCTTTGATGTAGCAAAGGATACGGATATAATAAATGCAAGAGACATAAAATCATTTCCGGATAGCAGCAGGATACTGCAGGATGAATATCTGGAATTCTGCAAATGGCTTTCGGAATATTACGTCTCGCCCATCGGCGAACTTGTATTCTCGGGAATTCCAAAGAAAATAAACATTGAATCGGATTATTATTTCAGTCTGAACGAAGATTATAAAAATAAGTTCGATGCGATAAAAAAAGGTGATGAATATTTCGAAAGGATATATTCTGTTTTCGGGGATGATATATCAGTGAAACTGACAAAAAAGCAGATTGAAAACAAACTCGGAAAAATTGAAGCGGGGAAATATCTTAATGCATTACTGGAAAAGCAGGTGTTGGTGAAAGAAAGGCTCTACTCAAAACCCGTAAAAGAGAAATTCATAAAAATAATCAACAGGAAATTCGGGCAGGAAGAAACCGAGGATGTAATTTTAAAGCAAAAAATAAAATCGGAAAAGCAAAAAATATTTCTAAGGGAAATATGCGGCGGGAAGGATTACGAACTCGGTTTTTTAATCAACAAGACGGGAATAAGTTCCTCTTCCGTTAACAGTTTATTCAAAAAAGGATTAATTGATATTACCGAAATAAGAGCAGCCCGGCAGTCATCGGGGCAATACAGTGAAGCCGGTAAAGATATTAAATTAAATGACGCTCAGAAAAAATGCGTGGAAACGATAAGCGAATCAATCTATCCCTCGCAATTCAAAGTGCATTTAATATTCGGTGTAACGGGCAGCGGCAAGACGGAAGTATATATACGACTGGCAAAGAAGGTAGTGGAGGATGGCAGGCAGGTAATAATACTTGTGCCCGAAATTTCATTAACGCCTCAGTTAATTTTCAGATTCCGTTCAAATTTCGGGAATATCATCGGAGTAATACACAGCAGGTTACCCGATGGTGAAAGGCTCGATACATTCGACAGAATAGCGGAAGGGAAATATAAACTTGTCATAGGTGCAAGGTCTGCATTATTTGCTCCTCTGAAAAATCCGGGATTAATAATAGTTGACGAAGAGCACGATTCAAGTTACAAGCAGGAAAGTTCACCCCGCTATTATGCAAGAGATGCGGCAATAATCCGGGGCAGGATAAATAATATACCCGTAGTACTCGGCTCGGCTACTCCGTCAATAGAAAGTTTTTACAATGCTGAAACAGGGAAATACATACTTCACGAACTGCCGGAACGTGCAACGCAAATCAATATGCCCGAAATTTCCGTAATAGATTTAAAGCATAAATCACCGTTCGACCGCGATGCGTCTGACAAAAATTATATTCTCGATTTGATAGAAAAAGCAAAAGTGAGATTTTTATCCCGCGAACTCATATTCAAAATAGACGAAAGACTTCAGAAGAAAGAAAGTATTATTCTGCTGCAGAACAGAAGGGGATTTCATTCATATCTTGAATGTCTCGACTGCGGATATGTCGAAACCTGTAAAAACTGCAGTATTACACTCACGTATCACAAATCTTTTGGTTCACTAAAATGTCATTACTGCGGGTTTGTAAAAGCGCGGAGCGAGCAATGCTCGATTTGCAGGTCATATAGAATAATTGAGAAAGGTGCGGGAACGGAAAAGGTTGAGGAAGAAATACAGGAATTATTTAAAAATGCCGCAGTTGAGCGGCTTGATTCGGATTCGATTACATCAGGTAAAAAATTTGAGAAAATGCTTAAAGATTTTTACGATAAAAAAATTGAAATACTTGTAGGAACGCAGTTGATATCGAAGGGTTTGGATTTCCCTGAAGTAACGCTTGTCGGGGTTATTAATGCGGATATTGGTTTGTTAAATCCTGATTTCCGTGCGACGGAAAAAACATTCCAGATATTAACGCAGGTAGCAGGAAGAAGCGGAAGGAGCGAAAAAAAAGGGGAAGTCCTTATTCAGACGAATCATCCCGATTATAAAGTATTTGAATTTATTAAAGAACATAATTTTAAAGGTTATTACGGTTATGAACTTGAGTTAAGAAGAGCGGTAATGTATCCGCCGTTTTGCAGATTGTCCCTTATGGAAATAAGAAGTAAAAGCAGAATCTTTGCCGAATCGAAAATAAAGGAATTATTCAATTTCCTTTCCGCATACGACAAAGGTAAAGTTCTGACTTTGCTTACTCCGATACAGCCGTTGTTTTCTAAATTAAACGAATATCACCGATATCACCTTCTAATCAAATCCTCAAAAGAGAAAGACCCGTCAGGAAAAATCCTGTCGTGGTTAATCAGCGCAGCAAAAAATTATGCAGATAAAAATTTTAAGGGTGACTACCGTTTAATCATAGATATTGATGTAATAAATTTATTGTAGTTTTTTACGTTCTACTGTCAGATACTTTTGCGATTGTTACAAAAAAACCCGGAACTGAAAAGTTCCGGGTTTTAATCGTTACTAAATTTACAAACCGACTTCTGTTATTTCAGAAGCATCATTTTCCTCGTATCAACAAAATCATTCACTGAAATTCTGTAGAAATAAATTCCTGACGAAAGAGATGAAGCATCAAAACTCACAATATAACTGCCTGCCTGATACGGGTCACTAACAAGGGTAGCAATTTCTTTACCCAGCAAGTTATAAATTTTTATTTCTACATATCCGCTTTTCGGAATCGAAAATTCAATATTTGTTGTCGGATTAAACGGATTCGGATAATTTTGTCCGAGTTTATAGGATTCCGGAATTTTCGTTTCTTTGCCCTTAACATTTGTCACGATAGGACAGAAAGTCATAGTATCGAAACCGACATTTCCGAGTGCAGAACCGTTATATCCGCTAATCGAATCAACAAAATTACTGTCAAGATGCCAGACTGCTTTCAAACCTGTAGTGCTCGGAGAAATGTATTTTGTGCAAATATTTGATGCTATTTCTGCGGGTGTACGTGCAACCCCCCAGAGTCTGATTTCGTCGAGGTTACCTGATGATGGGTCATTTCCTCCTCTGCCTATTCTCATTTCATTTGAAGATGAACCTAATATTGCCGCAGAGGGGACAGTTTGAGCAGGAACTCCGTTAACATAGAAAATAACCGAAGTCCCGTTTGAAACAACAGCGAGGTGCGTCCAGACTCCAACGGGAATATTTATTGCACTGCCGAGAACAATTGTAGACTGTGCCCTGAAAAACGGATTTGCCGTTGAAGCGTTTATTCCGAGTTGATAGTCGAATGAAGAGCCGCCTTTATTTAAAACTGTATTTGGTGTTGTAGTACCGCCGATTTTTACCCATCCTTCGATAGTAACGTTGTTTCCAAATCCAACCATACTTGACTGATGAGGAATAACCACATAATTTGTATTCACACCCGGCGTGGGAAATAACAGACAGTAGTTTTGTGTTGACGCAGCACCGAGAGTAATACCGCAGTTAATTTCCCTGAGCGATACACCGCCGTAAACAAACGGGCATCCGCCGACACTGTAGTTCCTTCTGTTTCCGGTTACTACAGTTTGTGCCATACTATAGCCCGAAAAACTTCCTGTAACTCCGCAATGTCCGATTTCTACTATAAGACTTTGAGCGGGATTGTAAGCAAATGGCTGGTCTAACACAAATTCAAGCCAGGTCCCGCCTGCGGCTGTCAGTGTAACACTTGCTCTTGAAAATACGGTATCCATAGGACCGGAAAAAAATGCGCCCGTGAATTCCGTAATGGTTGACTGACCCATCAGAATTGCGAAATCCGTATAAGTCGCAGGTCCTAAAGGATAAGTGGTCGGTACACGTGTGTAAAATTTTATTATATTTCCTGCCGGTGCAGGTGAAGGGTTAATCAAAGTGCCCGGCGGGATTAGTCCCTGAACCATTTTTCCGGCAGCCATATTATACGGAAATGAATTAGGCGTACCATCTGCAGAATAATTGTAATAATCGGGATTTTGTGCGTATAAACTTGCACTTAGAGCGAGGATTAAAACCAAAATTAATCCTGCATTTCTGAAACAGTGTAAAGTTTTCATTTTAATAAATATTTAGTTAAAGAAAAGGTTTTTCATATTTGTTAGAAATCTTTATAACAAATTAAAACAAATCAAGAACTAATTAGAAAACTTATTTACTGACGTCGAAGGGATAATATATATTTGTCTTTTTTCTTTAATTATAGTCTCAAACTAACTATGTTTAATAAGACATAATAAACTAATAAAAATAATTTTCTTATACAAGTTGTTTAAAAAGGGCATTCACTTTTTTGAAAACCGAATTCAATCATAAATAACTTTTTGTATCGGGAGTCTCATTTTCGTAACCCGGTCAAGCCGAAACCAAAGTGTTTTTTATTTTAAATAAAATCCGAGTTATTCTGTGTTTACCTGTATCCATCCGTGAATCTGATGCGTAATATTTGTTATCCGCGGGATTCAATGATTCTGAGGTATCCGCGTTCTAATCATAAAGTTTGCCATTTTACGCAGAATTTGAGGAGTAAAGGACTGATTTTTAATTGAATCGCGCCCCCGCAAGGATTCGAACCCTGACTAACGGTTCCGAAGACCGATGTGCTGTCCATTACACCACAGGGGCATTTGCTTCTAAAATAAATCCATTATTTGTTCTTTTCAATGCAATCCCGATTCGATGAACTTTACTCATAATATGAGGGAGCATAATCCTTAATAACCCATTGTAATATCAATATATAAATTTTTTAAAAGTCTGATGGTCAATTAATTATTACATTGTAAATTTTCAAAGAATAAATTAACTTAAATGTTTAATTTAAATAAATTTGATACAGTGGAAATAAATGTAAGGGATATCGCAGACTGCAGGAAAGAATTTAATGCAAAACTGACTTACGAAGATTTACAACCGCATTTTGAAAAAGCTTATGCCGAACAGAGGAAAAAAATTAAAATAGACGGATTCAGACGCGGAAAAGTCCCGATGAGTATAATCAAGCAGAGATATTCCGAAATGATAGAGTATGACTCTCTTGAAGATATTGCGCAGACCGTTTTGAATGAATATTTAAAAAAGGAAAAAATCAGGTTTGCAGGCAACGGTGAACTGAAAGATGTTGATTACAAACCGAAGGAATCATTGACATTTAAAATCGAATTCGAATATTTTCCCGACGTTGAATTAACAAAATACAAAGGACTGGAAATTACAAAGATAAATTATGTTATTGATGAATCCATCGTTGATGAGGAAATTCAGAGCATAAAATTTAAAACTTCCACACGTGAACTTGACGGGCAAGTGCTGGATGAAGACTATATAGTTACAATGGATTTGCAGGAAATTGATTCGAGTGACGCTATCATTATAGGTCAGACAATGAAAGATATTCAGGTATTCGTAGGCGACCCGAAATTAGAAAAAGAAATGTATGAAGCAGTAAAAAATATTAAAGAAGAGGAAGAAAAAATCGTAATTCTATATAACGACGATAATACCGAGCACAGATATTTACTGAACTGCAAGAAAGTGGAAAAAGTGATATATCCGGAAATTAATGAAGAATTTTTAAAAAAGATTTCCGGTAGGGAAGATTTAAAAAACGAAGAGGATTTAAGGAAACATATTCGTGAATCAATTGAAGAAAGTTACAGGGAAATATCAAATAATCAGGTCGAAGATTTTATAATCAATGAAGTTGTCAAACTAAACGATGTGCAGATTCCTCCGCATTACACGGATACGGTCCTGAATAAAGAATATGAAGAGTATGTTGAACACCGGAAGAAAAAGCATGAAGGCGAAGAGATACTGTCAAAAGACGATTATTCGAAAGAACGAAGACCCGGCATTATATTTTATTCGAAGTGGTTTGCAATTAAAGATAAAATAATCGAAGTTGAAAAACTCGAAATAACCGGGGATATGAAACTGAAAATGCTCGAAAAAGATGCAAAGAAATACAATATGGAACCTTCTAAATTACTGGAGTTGATGGAGAAGAAAAAGGATTTCGAATCAAGAGCTAATGATTATCTCATTATGGATTTTCTGAAATCAAATGCAATAATCAAAACCGAGGATAAAATCATTAAAGCAAATCAGGAAGAAGAAACAGAAAATAAAATAATCACATAATATGGACTTTACAAGCATTATCAAAAGGAACGAGGACTTTTTGCAAAAAGAACTCGACAAATCATCAGCATTCAAGAACCAGTTAGTGCCGATTGTTGTTGAATCAACTTCAAGAGGCGAGAGAGCATACGATATATACTCACGGTTATTGAAGGAAAGGCTCGTTATTCTCGGGACACCTATTTTCGATGAAATTGCATCATTAATCGTGGCGCAGTTAATGTTTCTCGAATATGAGGACCCTGATAAAGACATTGCATTATATGTAAACTCACCGGGCGGAAGCATATCCGCAGGTCTGGCAATATATGATACAATGAATTACATCCGTTCGGACGTTTCCACAGTTTGTGTGGGTTTGGCGGCGTCAATGGGTCAGATATTACTGACAGGAGGTGCAGACGGAAAGAGAATCGCGCTTCCGCATTCTAAAATAATGATGCACCAGCCACTCGGCGGTACACAGGGACAGGCTACCGATATAGAGATATACACAAAGGAAATGCTGAGAACCCGTGAAACAATTTATCTCATAATTGCGAAACATACCGGCAAGACGGTTGAACAAATTGCAAAAGACGCCGAACGGGATAATTATATGACCGCCAAGGAAGCAAAAGAATACGGATTAATTGATACAATTTTGTCTAAAAGAGAAAAACCGAAAAAATAAAATTTTAATCTGAAAAGAAAAAGCATAAAAATATGAATTTTAAAAAAATTAACTGGATTATCGGTGGATTCGTATTTGCAATAACAACGTTTATTTATATCATTACCGTACAACCGACGATGTCGTTTTGGGATTGCGGTGAATTCTTGGCTTGTGCCTATACGATGGGTGTTCCGCACCCTCCGGGAGCACCGCTGCATATTCTTGTAGGAAGAATTTTCACAATGATTCCTTTCGGTGAAGATATCGGATTCAGAATGAATATGCTTTCCGTTCTTTCGAGTGCATTTTCAGTCTTGTTATTGTATTTAGTAGGTGTAAGGGTTATAAAAAACTGGAGAGGAATTCCTAAAAATACTTATGATATCATTCTTCTTACGTTACCACCGGCAATTGGTGCATTATCACTCGCATTCAGCGATTCTTTCTGGTTCAATACTATGGAGGCGGAAGTCTACGGTTTCGGTACATTCCTGCTGGCGCTCAGCGTATATCTGCTTATGATATGGTGGGATAATTCCGATAAGGAGCACAGCGACAGATATCTGCTTGCTGTTGCATATCTGTCTGGTCTTGCACTCGGAATCCATCTCCTTGTTGTTCAGGTTATGTTTCTTGCAGGACTTATGTTCTATTTCAAAAGATTTAAGTTTAACTGGAAGTCCTTCTCGATTGCCGTTGTTTTATCGGCGATACTGTTCTTTATATTTTATCCGGGAATCACGAAGAAACTGCCGGAACTTATTAAATCCAGTCCGAGCATACTCGGTTTATTTATTTTAGTTGCTCTTGGTTTTGGAATTATAATGACATATAAATCCAAAGCAAAAGGCGTCAACCTTATTTTACTCGCTGTTTTTCTCGCTATAATAGGTTATTCAACATATATTTCTGCTATGATGAGGGCGGGAGTTCAGGACCTGCCCGTTGACAACAACAATCCGGAAAATATGGAGCGGATGCTTTCTTATCTGAACCGTGAACAATACGGCGAACAGCCGTTAATATGGCCAAGAAGATATTCAATGGAACCGATGCACGAACGAACCTGGAAAAATTATTCAAGCGATTTGGATTTCCTGTGGAAATATCAGATAAATGAAATGTACAACAGGTATCTTTTCTGGCAATACATAGGAAGAGTAGGGCACGACCAGGGCGACGGAGTTGATTTTAAAAAGTTTTTCGCAATACCTTTTCTCTTAGGACTTTTCGGTGTGTTCTATCATTTCAGAAAAGATAAAAAACTTGCGTTTATATTCCTGATGATGTTTATTATGATGGGTGTTGTCACTGCTCTTTATCAGAATCAGCAGGACCCTCAGCCGAGAGAAAGAGATTATTTCTATATCGGGTCGTATTTTGCGTTTTCGCTTTGGATAGGTCTCGGTGTAGCAGGATTAATTGAACTTGTACGTGAGGCAAAAGAAAAAATGAACTGGATACCTGCGACATCCGCTATACTCTTACTCGGATTTATTTTTGTTCCGGTAAATATGCTGAGAACTAATTTCTATTACCAGAGCAGAGCAGGAAATTATTTTCCGTATGATTATGCTTACAATTTGCTGCAGAGCTGCGATAAAGATGCAATTCTGATTACTAACGGTGATAATGATACTTTCCCGCTGTGGTGTATTCAGGCGGTTTACGGAATAAGAACCGATGTCAGGGTTGTAAATCTTTCGCTTGCACAAATAGACTGGTATAATCTTCAGTTGAAAAATGAAAGACCTTACGGTTCTTTAACGGTTCCTTTCAATATGAACGACGACCAGATTAAAAACCTGAGACCGATGGAATGGCCGAAAAACGGAAAATTAATGACTCTGGATGTTCCGAAAACGGCATATCCCGATACTATGCAGAGCAGGGAAGATTTACCCGAAAAAATTACGTTTGCAATGCCTCCGACTATTAACGTCAATCAGGGCGGCAGGCAGGTATATGCAGTAAAAGTCAATGACCTCGTTGTTCTTGATATCGTAAAAGCAAATAAATGGCAGAGACCGATTTATTTTTCAGTAACAGTAACTGAAGATAATTACATAGGACTCACCGAATATTTAATGACTGAAGGAATGGCACAAAAATTATATCCTTACAAAGTAGCCGACCCAACTTTCGGAGTCGGAATAGATGAAGAAAAATTAACGACGAATTTACTTAATGTGGCAGAAATTCCCGAAAAAAATCCAAAATCCGGATTCAGGTACAGAGGTTTAAATGACCCCGATATATTTTATGAGCAGGTACAGACACGAATGATTGACGGATACAGACTGCTCTTTCTGAGACTTGCCCACAAATATGCAGATAAACCTGAAACTCATGATAATGCCAAGAAGGTTCTTGACGGAATGAACACTTACATTTCTTCGGAAACGATTAGAATGGATTACAGACTTATTTATGATGTTGCAATGCTTTATTACAGAGTAGGTGACAATGTAAATTTCAATAAATATGCGGAAACTGTAGAAGCAAGTGCACTTAAAGAACTTCAGGGACCGGTAAGTCAGAGTATAATGCAGAGTTATTACAATCCTTATAAAATTTTGCTCGATATATATGAGGCAAAAGAAGATTACAATAAAGCATTGGATATATTAAACCAACTGGATGAAAAGGACCCGTCAGTGGTATTGAAGAAGCAGAAAATTATGGAAAAGATGTCAGAAATAAAAGATACATCAGTTTTAATAGATTCGTTTTAGATTTAATTTAATATAATGTTTATATAACCTCCAATGCACATTTAAGGCAGCGGAGGTTTTATTTATATGAAGAACGGAAAAAAAATAGGTATTCTTGTAGTTGCGTATAATGCGGTATCTACAATGACGAAGGTGCTGGACAGGATTCCTGCGGAAGTTTATGAAGAGATTGACGAGATTGCCGTATTCGATGATGCGAGCAAAGACGATACCTATACGCTTTCCGTGGGATACAAGAAATTAAAAAATCTTGATAAACTTCATATTTATTACAACGAAAGAAATCTCGGCTACGGAGGAAATCAGAAAAGGGGATTCAGATATTTCATAGACAAGAATTTCGACATAGTTGTATTACTGCACGGAGACGGGCAGTATGCACCGGAAGTATTGAGCAGTATGTATTCCCCGATAGCAGAAGGCAGGGCAGATGTTGTTCTCGGCTCGAGAATGATGAAGCAATACGGCGGAGCGCTTAAAGGCGGTATGCCCTTCTATAAATTTCTGGGGAATAAAGTTCTTTCAATTTATCAGAATTTTACACTGAAAATGAAACTGACCGAATTTCATTCGGGTTACCGTGCGTATTCGGTAGAAGGATTGAGAAGAATCAATCTTGATAACTGCACGGATGATTTTCATTTCGACACGCAGATAATAATAAAGTCTCGCCATCACAACCTGAAAATAATTGAAGTCCCGATACCGACTTTCTACGGCGAGGAAATATGCTATGTGAACGGAATGAAATATGCAAAGGATATTTTCCGAACTACAAGAAATTACAAAAAAACAATAAAAGGAAAGATAAAGGATAAATCGTATATTGAATTTTACGTCAGGTATCCGATGAAATTATATCCTTTCTCGAGTCATTATGAAGTATTGAAAATACTGAATGCAAGAGATAATCTCAACATCCTTGAAATAGGTTACGGCGACGGATTGCTCTTAAAGAATTTAAAAAGTAAAAATGAAGTTGTTTGTTTCGGAATAAACAGTTTAACAAAAGAATCGGAAGAATCCTACGATAATTACATTAAATCGGATTTACAGTCAGGTCTTCCGGAATATCCCGAACATTACGGAAAATATGATTTTGTCCTTCTGCTCGATATTATTGAACATTTATTAAGTTACCAGAATGTTCTTGAGAATGCCTCAAAGTATCTTAAAAAAGACGGTATATTGATTTTATCCTTGCCTAATTTTGTAAATGTTTATGTTAGATTTAATATTTTAATCGGCAGGATTCCGTTTGAGGAGAGGGGCCTATTCGATAAGAACCACATAAGAATATTTACACTCGGAAACGCAAGAAAACTAATCGAAAAATTTAATTACAATATAGAAAAAACATTTTACACTCCGATACCGATTATCGAGGTTCTGCCGAAATTCCTGAAAAGAAATCTCGGTATAGTGTTAAATTTTATATTATTTCTGAAAGCAAGAATCTTAAAAAGACTTTTCACTTACCAGTTTATTTTTTTGTTAAAAACTAAAGATTAATAAGGTGGCGAAATCAAAAATTTCTCAACCCCCCGTTTCAAAAACAAAGTACAGTTACAAAAGTGTTTTTGATAATGTATGGATTTGTCTTGGAATTCTCTTCCTTTTCTGGCTTATTTTCTTCAGGGAAATAATTTTAGGAGAAGCCTTCATATTTGATGACTTCGTGCATCAGTTCTATCCGCAGAAATTTATGCTGTCGTATTTTATTTCCAATGGTATATTTCCGTTCTGGAATCCGTATTCATTCGGAGGAATGCCGTTTTTTGCGCATATCGAAATTGCGGTTTTATATCCCCTGAACCTGCTGATGACTCTGTTTATGAAAAACGGATATTTGTCTCCCGTACCGGTTCAGATTTCGATTGTATTTCATCACCTTTTTGCGTCAGTCGGGGCGTTCCTGCTGGGCAGACAGATGAAACTGAATAACTTTGTTTCGCTGCTGTTCGGTCTGCTCTTTGCATATTCAAGTTATATGATGATTCACGCAATGCATATGGCTAATATAAGCGGTGTATCTTATCTGCCGTTTTTGTTTCTGTTCTGGTTTAAGTTTATTGATACTAAAAAATATTTTAATATATTTGTTGCATCTGGTCTGATGGCTCTCTGCATACTGGCGGGATATCCGCAGGTTGCTTTTTTCAATTACCTAATCCTGTTTCTTTTTGCACTGAGTTATATTGTTAAATTATATCTCGAAAAGGATTTTATTCTCTTAAAACATATAATCTTCGGATTTATTATTTTTGTTGCCCTGCCTTTTGGAGTCGCTTCGGTTCAGTTGTTGCCGACAAATGAATTTGTATCATTATCCAACCGTGCAAGTTTCGATTATGAATTTGCAAAACAAGGCTCACTGCACTGGTATGATTTTATTACAGCCGTCATGCCGAAAGTATTCGGCGTCTGGTCGTGGAATCAGGATTCGGGAGATATTGAATACTGGGCTACTCATCAGGAGGGCTCGTGGATGTTCTCAATTGCCAATGTGTTTGTATCGGCACTCGTGCTTATACTTCTGATTCCCGCTATAAGGGTATCGGTTAAAAATAATTTAAATAAATTTCTCGTTATTTTTCTGTCTGTTTTCTCGGCTCTTGTTCTGATGTTTGCTCTGGGCGGAAATTTCTTTTTCCATAAATTGCTGTATGATTTAATTCCCGTATTCAACAGGTTCAGGAATCCCGGGCATATTCTTTATCTGTATATGTTCTGTGCGTCTTTCATTGCAGTGCTTGGTCTCGATGCACTTATAAAGGACAAGAAAAAATTCAATGAGTTTTTAAACCTGAAATATTTAGGAGTAATCGCAGGAATATTTTTGTTTTTCCTTGTATTAATTCTTGCGGGAGTATTCAAATCAGGGGAGCGTCTGAGCAATCCGCAAATATATGGCTGGGTAACGAAGCAGTATTTAATATTTTTCCTTTTCTTTGCCGCATTCATTATAAATATTTATCTTCTGCTCAAGGACAAAATAAAGTTTAATGTTTTTGCCGTTCTTATTACTCTGATACTTGCGCTGGAAATATATGTAATATGGTTCGAGCAAAACAACGGAAGTATAAATCCGGAAAAATTATATTCACAGAATTCACAGGCGGCAGCGGATATAAAGGAACAATTAAAATCCGAGCAATTCAGAGTGAATATGCGGTACGGCAGTAATATGATATTCCAGCGAAATCAGGGAATGCTCGACAGGATTCCGCTGATTGAGGGATACGGCGCCCTGCTTCTTAACAAATATTTTCCTCCTCAGAAATCGGAAACGGATAATAAACAGGTTCTTGATTTGCTTAATGTAAAATATAAAATTGAAATTGATAATAATGCAAAGTCAATGAAATTTGTTGAAAATACGGGTTACTTTCCGAGAGCGAGAATGTTTTATGAGATTAAGGTAATTGAGAATGAGGAGCAACTCGTGAATTATATGAAAAGTCCCGAATACGTTTGGACGAAAACGCTTGTGCTGGAAAAGAGCCCGTCTGATATTCAGTTACCCGCTGTTGTTGATTCAAATATTTCATCGGAAGTAAAGTTACTTGATTACAATATTAACGGAATGAAATTCGAAGTTAACACTTCAGAAAACGGATTTTTATTCGTCAGTGAAGTTTTTTATCCTGCGTGGAAGGCATACATTAACGGAAATCCGGTTGAGACCTACAGGGCTGATTATTGCCTGAGGGCGGTTTATGTGGAAAAAGGAAAGCATACGGTTGAAATGAAATACGAGTCTGATACTTTCAGTGCGGGACTGAAAATCTCAGTTATTGCGGTTGTAATTCTGGTTGCCGGTCTTGTATTTACCGGAATCAGATTTAAAAAAAATAAACCGGAAGAAATTCAGGAATGAAGATATTAATTAATGCATTATCGGGAATCGGCGATGTTTTAATGTTTACTCCTGCACTGAGACTGCTGAGAGAAAAATTACCGGATTCACGTATAGATGCTCTTGTAATGTATAAATCCGTTTATCAGTTATTTAAAAATAATCCTTTTATTGATGATGTTATCTTTATAGATTTTTTTAAGCAATCAAAATTTAAATCCCTTAAAGAAGTACATCGTTTACGTAATAACAAATATGATTTTGGAATCAACACATATCCTTCAAACAGATTTGAATATAATGTTCTGAATTACCTTCTTGGCGCGAAGAAAAGACTCGGGCACAGTTATAATCATTCTAATTTTTTCAGGTTTGAATTTTTAAATAATATTACAATCAAAGAAATTCAGGACAGGCACAACGTCCTGCAGAATATTGATTTAATAAAAACAATAGTGAATATTGATGATATTACAGAATATCCCTGCATGGAGATTTATATTGATAAGCATTATGATGAGAAAACTAAGAAATGGATTTCGGACATTAATCGTGAAGGCAGAGTTGTAATAGGATTTCATCCGGGCTCTGCAACATTGAAGAATCATATTAATAAAAGATGGGGTAAACATAAATATATTGAACTCGGAAAAAAGTTAATAGAGAAAGACAATGCTGTAATATTATTATTCGGCAATGAATTTGAACTGAACGAGGACATTAAAAAAGGGATTGGGGAAAATGCCGTAATTTCTTCAACGGATGATTTCAACGATTCTTTGTCAAGAATGAAAGAATGTAAATTATTTGTAAGTAATGACACGGCATTTATGCATTCTGCCGCCGCATTACAGATTCCCGTAATCGCAATTTTCGGATACACAAACCACAAGGAACTCTATCCCTGGAACGTAAAATATATAGTAATAAGAAAGAAACTCGACTGCAGTCCCTGTTTTTACAACTCGCCAAAACCCGCATCCTGCAAGTGGAAAGGGGAAGAAAGGTTCAAATGTATGAAACAGATTTCCGTAGATGATGTATATTTCGGTTGCTCGAAATTATTATAATAAATAAACATGATTTTTAAGAGACTTTGATGGGTTCACATAATTATTGATAACTATAATATCAATATTCACTCCTGCAGGTATTGAATGATTTTTTTGCATTAATCCCAATTAATATTTCATCCTAACAGAATTTCCATTGTCTGTTTTCTATCATCCAATTACCCAATCATCAAATCGTAAAACCGTTTTTTCCGTTTATTGCATTAGTTTTTAAATTCTGCGCAAAATGGCAAAGAAAAATTTTTACCATCATAACGCATTCAGCACACAGATTTGCACAGATTTTTTTAAGGACAGAAAAACAATTTAGTCCCGGCTTGTCCGGGTTACATTTTAGTAATTAAAATCCCAGGTGATGGAGAATCTTGCGAGAACATTGGCGAGTCCGCCTCTCTCATTATAAGGAAAGAGAACGGATGTATAATTTACCCTGTCAAACAGATTTGCAAATGTTAATGTCAGATTTGCACTTCCTATTCTGGCTCCTATATATGCATCAAGATTGAAAAAATTTCTGTCATAGATGAGGTTGTCATTCGGGAATGGTTCTATTTTATATTGTGAATATATTACCGGGATGTAGGAAGTGGCAAATTTTAAGTTGAAACCGACTTTCAGATTCAGATGATTGTCAAAGAAAAAGTTATGATAGCAAATATCGGATTTGATGAAAATTTCGGGATAATTAGGATAGTCGAATTTATCAACATATAATTTACCTTCAATCCTGTCTGATATATATTCAGCGGAAAAACTTCCATTTTCGAAATTAAATTTGCCCGAGTAATCCTGTGCATAAAGTTTTAGTTTGAATCTGAAATCATATAAACTGAATTTAATACCGCTTTCGATGTAACTTCTGGCATCCCCCGAAAAATAACTATTCGTTATTAACGCTGGGTATTTCAGTTTAGCATAGTTAAATCCGTCAACCGTAGAATTAAGTCCTCCGAATACTGTAAAAGATGTTTTTTTATTAAAAACAAAATTATAACCGCCTTCAGCCCCATACTGTAAATACGGCGTGCTTTCGAAAAAATCGTTTCTTAATCCGCCGGAAGCATAGAAATCCCCGAGATTCATATCGAATCGTGAATAAACCGAATAATGAAGGAAATCATTTGTTGCAATATTCGTCCCCGCATCGTTAATACCCGTGTAAATTACATTAAGCGGATTGTAATTATATAAATCAAGAGAACCGTTTCCACCGATTAACAAACTTGCGTTAATGTTTCTTGTAATTTTTAAATTTAAATTTTGTTTAAGGTCAACACCGTATCTTATGTAATGAAAATTATTATTTATGTATGTTCCGTTAGGAGTTAAACGGTTTTCTTCATCCCTGTATTCTCTTAGTGTGTTTAAACTGTATATGTTAATCTGTGTCAGATATTCTTTCTTCAATAATGCAGAAGTAACGTTTAAATTAATGTAAAAATTTGTTGTTTTATCGTATGAATCGGGATTAATTATGTTCGCAAGAATTGCATTTGAGAGAGTATCGTCTGTTGAGAATATCAGTCCTTCGTTCAGACCTCTCTGAAGTTTACTGTAATTAAAATCAAATTTTAAATTTAATGAGGAAGAATGATAGTAATTTATTTTTGCTCTTGCACGCCAGAGACTGAAATCAGTATTCCTGTATCTGCCCTCTGAACCGTGATTACCGGTGCCTAATATAATACTTAACTTCTTTGAAAAAGGAATATTGAAATAGGCATCTGCATACAGGGCACCGTGCCTGTCCTGAGAATACCTTAATTGAGTAAAAATATGAGGTTTGAAATCATTTTTGGAAATGATATTTATTGCTTTTCTCCTGCTGTTAAATCCGTATAGAAAACTCATAACGTCCGATACTTCTTCTATAAAAGCAATTTCATT
>JAFGII010000015.1 GCA_016929695.1 Ignavibacteria bacterium | reverse complement strand
CCACTAACCACTAACCACTAACCACTAACCACTAATCACTAACCACTAACCACTAACCACTAATCACTAACCACTAACCACTAATCACTAATCACTAATCACTAACCACTAATCACTAACCACTAACCACTAACCACTAATCACTAACCACTAACCACTAACCACTAATCACCAATCACTTCCTGTATTTCGAAATGAATTCTTCCACTTCGGGTAAGCCGCCCTGTAAAATAAGATAACCGTTACTTGGTTCGCGTTCAGTGATTTCGTTTGCAATTGAGGTCAGCATAATTCTTTTCACTTCATTTAAATCATCCGTCTGTCCGAGAGCCCATCCGAGTTTAATATAAGCAACTTCCGGCAGCATATTAGCGGCAGGAACGACTCCCAGTTCCATTATATCACGTCCTGTGTCATAAACATACATCTGAACATATCCCCATAATGTCTGCACGGTCATATAAATTGCAATTCCCTTTTCACTTGCCCTTTTCAGAGCAGGATACAAAGGTTTGTTGACGTGACCGAGACCTGTTCCCGCTATTATGATTCCCCTGTAACCGTTATCGGTTAAAGAGTCAACGATATCCGGTCTCATATTCGGATAATAATATACAATGCTGACCTTATCTTCAAATTCAGTATTTATAATTACATTCTTATCATTTCTTCTTTTTCTGTAATCATCACGCAGAGGAGTTATTTTTTCCCTGCTGACGGTTGCAATCGGGAAATCACCGATTGTCCTGAATGTAGAGCGGTAAGAAGAATGCATTTTTCTTACCCTCGTTCCCTGATGAAGCAGTCCGTATTCATCCGAAGTCGGACCGAACATGCAAACCATAACCTCTGCGATATCGCTTTCCGCAGCGGTTTTTACACTGTGCATTAAATTAAGTGCCGCATCCGATGACGGTCTGTCACTCGACCTCTGTGAGCCGACCATAACAATCGGAACAGGTGAATTCTGAACCATAAATGACAATGCCGCCGCAGTATGGTGCATTGTATCCGTTCCGTGACCTACGACAATTCCCTGAATCCCCTTTTCGATTTCCCTGCCTATTGCTTCAGCAGTACCCCGCCATTGCTCGGGACCCATATTCTCGCTGAAGACACCGTATAATTTTTCAGTATCAAGGTTACAGATATCGGCAAGTTCCGGAACCGAGCCGTAAAGTTCACCCGGAGTAAATGCGGGAATGACAGCACCTGTTCTGTAATCAAGACGACTCGCAATCGTTCCGCCTGTACCAAGCAATTTTACATTTGGTTTTTTCGGGTCAAATGGGAATTCCTTTTCGGGAATTTTATAATGCGCTTCTTTTCTGCCTTCGATTTGAATATCCTTAATCCTCTTTGCCGCTATTCCGACATTGTAACCGGAACGGAGTTTAATTACAACGTGAAAATTGTCTGATGTTTCCGACCTGGGCAATATTATTCCTTTGAAATTTCCCGTGTCCGTTTTTATTTCCACATCGCTCCAGACAAGAGCATTGAAATTTTTCAGCACTCCAAGTGCTTCACCTCTGTATCCTTTATATGAATCGTCTGCCATATTCCGTATTAATTTTTTATTATTTGTTTTGATACTTTCGAGCCGTCAATTCTGCCTCTTATTTTGTTCATTGCCTTTCCGAGTATTATCACATTTTTCTTTTCAGGATTATTTATCTTGATGTGTTCCGTTTCATAAGCAGCCTCCTCTAAAATTTTATTTAAGTCCTTTTCTTTAAGCATCGGCTGAATTTTATCTTTATTAATCATTCCTGACTTCGCCGTTTCTTCCATCAGCAGCAATATTCCTTCACGTGAAGTTTTTCCTTTTGCGTATAATTCGAAAATTTCAAGTATCTTTTCTTCTGTTAAATTTGATATATCGAATTTCTTTTTTGCGAGACGTTTTGGATACTGTATTAATGCTACTGCTGCAAGTACGGAATTAATTTTCAGTTCGCTAACAAGTTTTTTAAACAGATTCGCAAATTTAGATATTGCAAGCGGTCTGATTGTATCTTCCGGTATCTGCAATTCACGGTACCACTTTTCTCTTTCCCAGATTGGTTCGGGAAGAATTTTTCGTAATTCTTCAATTCTTTCCAAAGTGATTTTTTTCGGCGGTAAATCCGTATCGGGATACATTCTGTCCGGTCCCGGTAGAATCCTTTCAAATCCCGTAGTACCGTCTTTTAGTGCCTGCCTTGTTTCCGAAGGAATTCCGATTGTTGCCTCCTTTGCTCTTATTTCTATCTCGCCTGCACCTGTTTTTGCATCTCTCTCGTCTCCCCATACCAGTACTATAGTGTCTTTATCTTTTGCTCCTACGTGTTTTTTCAGTGTCTGCCATTCCGATGCCGCAAGTGTTTCTCCCGCACTGTCCGAATGAATAATATTCGGAAGCGTGTTTAAACACGCAACTACTCTCACTCTGTCGGAAATTTCTTTTGAAAAATATGTATCGGTCTGTGTCTGCCATCTCAATAAATCTTTAAATCCTTTTAATGTTACGCAGTTTACTAAATTGCCGTTGCTTAATGCATTTACAATCGGCTGGTATTTAGTTTTCTTTAATAATTTTGTTACGTTATCAACTTTTGATTTAAATGTTTCGGGTGTTATTCCTCTTCTTTTTAATTCTTCTCTTAATCTTAACAAATTCCATTGCCTCATCGCCTCGTGATATGTAAGTTTTGGAATTCTGCCGAGACTCGGTACACCCTTTATTTCAATTCTTGTTCCGCCGGTAACGCTTACATTCACATCTTCCCTTGCCGCACCTGCTCCTGTCCTGACGAGCCCTGTACTTCTTACAACCGCACTCAATATTTCTCCGACTTCCATTACTTCTACAGGAGTGAGCATTTCAGGTGCCGTAACAGTTTCTATTAACGGCATTCCGAGTCTGTCTGTATTGTAAACTCTTGTATGCCCTATGTCCGAGACTTCACGGCAGGAATCTTCTTCGATGGAAATCTGAATAATGTTGATTTTCCTGTCCTTGTAAGGAATCCATCCGTCAACACCAAAAATTGCCGTTCTCTGAAATCCCGTAGGGATACTTCCGTCAAGATATTGCTTGCGGGCTATGTGAAGTTCGTCAATAATAACACAGTTCATCAGCATTCCGATTGCAATACCTTTGTCAAGAGCATCGTCATTAATTTCAAACGGAGGAGTATCATCCATTTCATAAGTGCATACTGTATCACGGTGAATCTGATATATAATTTCTTTCTTCGTCTTAAACTCCATTAATGCAGTGCCGTCATATTCACCGAGTTCCGATAATGTGGGACGCATATGACGAAGGATTTCCGCATTGTAATTCTTGCTGTATCTTCCTGCGGGACATCTGCAAAATAATTTTTTTTCTGTGTGTAATTGCTGGTGGATTTCCAATCCGGATTTGAAACCGACCTTTCGGTAGTCTTCGGTCGTCATCTCCTCAAATGGCTTGAATACAAAATCAATCATAATGTCTTATTAAAATAATTTATTAATTTATCATTATTAAAGGATTTTTTAAAGGCAAATACTTCAATTAAAAATTAAGAATAAAAAATTTACCGCAAAATCGCAAAGCATTTAAGGATTAATTTTTTAGTTGTGATATTCTGCTCAAAATGACTGACAAATAAAACAGAAATCTAATACGCAATTCTTAACACATAACCCAATCAAGCCGGTACCAAAATGATACTTATCCCCCTTTGGAGGGGGTAGGGGGAGGTTCGTCAACTACTTATTTTTATTTTAATTTTTCTTGCCATTTTACGCAGAATTTGAGAACTAACGGAATAAAACACAAAAAAAATACTTGAGAACACTAATAAATAAACAATATTTTTTTATTTTCAGACATCAAAATAATTCAATATTATTTCTGCTTCTCTTTTTCTCGTCGAGATAATATCCTTTGCGGCTTTTCGTGAAACGCGTAATGATTTTAGTACCGGTTTGACCGGGTTATGAATTATTCATTTAGCAGCGTTTCAAAAGTGTGTAAATGATGTTTATATTATTTGCTAAAGGCACTCCGTAAGGAGTGCAATTTTTATAGCAGATAATTATACCCCCGAACCCCATTGGGGATTGAACCTTTGATTAAATTAAGACAAATTATAACAAGACAAATCTAATTTGAATTTTAAGAAATTAATTATTAAGTTATAATAAATATGTGTTGGCATTTTCTGGTATAAACCATTAAACAACATAAAAATGAGAAAGATAATTTCAATCTTAATTTTTATAATCGCATTTGCGGTTAATTCCTATCCCCAGCCGTTTACTAAATATTACTGGCGGCAGATTCCGTCGGGTGTTAATACAAATCTGAATGCATTTGTTTCAAGATTTATTGTCGGGGACAATCATACTTTGTTTATCACAACAAATAACGGATTAAATTTTACACGATATGATACTTCAATTTTTCAAGGAAATTTTAACTATTCTTATTCACAATACGGAAGTGCCAGATCAACAATTGTCGGAGATAACGGTTATATTTTTTATACTCCCGGAAATATATGGACGTGGACTCAACAAAACAGCGGAACAACCGTAAATCTGAACGGAATATCATACGGACAATATGTAACATCATACTGGCGGATTGCCGCCGGGAATAACGGTAAAATTCTGCGTTCAACCTGTTCTTCAGGTTTTAACTGGACTGAATGGAGTGCTGTCATTTCTCCTTCAACCAACAATCTGAATTCTGTATCTGCTAAAGGTTTTTCTGCCTGGATTGCCGGAGATAACGGAACGTTGCTTAAATCCACAAACGGCGGAATTAATTGGTTTCAGATTAATACAGGAGTCGGCAATAACTTGAATTCAATTGTATTTCTTGACACTATAATAGGCTGGATTGCAGGTTCGAACGGATTGATAATGAAATCAACAAACGGAGGTCTAAACTGGACGGTTAAGCCAAGCGGAACTGCTTCCAATCTCAAATCATTTCTTCCTTATTGTATTTGCGGAAATGACGGTACAATTCTATACAGTTTCGATGCAGGGAATACCTGGAAAAAAGAATACACGGGAATAATGAGAAACATTAATTCCCTTTACAATTCAGACCCGCAATATAACACATTCGGTTCATTTGCTGTTGGTGATTCAGGATTGATATTGAGAAGAGATATTGACAGTTCATTTCTTTTCAGAAAACTTGAAGGGAATACAATCAGTGCATATTTCAGCCACCGTGGAATTTTTAACAATAATATTCAATTTACGAATTCTCCCGGCTTTATGTGGCCGGTTTGGGAGTACAAATATGCAATTTACTCAACAGGCCTTTCTACATCCGCAATTGTTAACGGAGAACTGCGTCAGGCGATGTGTTCTTATATGGGAGAATATGAACTTGGGTATTGTTCGAATGGTATTCCACAAACTAACGACACATTCAAAATATATTCGGTTAAGCGGGGGGACAGCCATAGTTCAAATCCCGACTGGCTATACTGGGGACTGATGGTCCCATACGGAGCACCCTACATTGACGTAAACAACAACAATCAGTATGAGCCGATGCTCGACACACCCGGAGTTAAGAATGCTTCACAGACGATTTTTATGTGCCTGACAGATGGTTTCCAATCTTCACATAATATTGGTGAAGGATTCGGCGGAGGAACAGCACCGCTATTCGCAGAAACTCATATAACCTCCTGGTGTTATTCAGAGCCCTCATACAATCAGATGCAATTCATAAAATTTGAGGTGATAAATAAAGGATTGAATCCCTGGAACCGGACACACTATTCGATTGTTACAGACCCCGATTTAGGAAATTCAGTAGATGATTACATAGGATGCGATACTATACGTAAACTTTCGTTTTGTTATAATTATGATAATTACGACGATATATACGGAAACGCTCCGCCGGCAGTCGGATTTATTCTTCTGAAAGGTGTATATCAGAAATATACAATTCCACCTAAAGACCTCGGACTCACCGCAGTTTATGAAATCGGCAGAAATTCAAGTTCTATTCCCTGTGAAACGGAAGCAAACGGCGAACCCTATGCGGCATTTTTATATATGCAGGGATATAAAAAGGATTCCACCTGCTGGCTTGACCCGACTATTACACCGTATAAAAAAACAAAATACTTATATCCCGGCGACCCGGAAACAAATGCAGGATGGACGGAATATAAAGGCAGGATACAAAATTGCGGCGGAGATACAACAGGACCATATGTAATCTATCCCGGAGGTGAAAGAAGAATAAATTTTAGTTCCGGTTCGGATTTGAATACTGTAATGCCCGGTGATACGCAGACAATCGTAATTTGTCAATTGATTGCCAGAGGTAATTCAAATCTGAATTCCGTTACAAAATTAAAAGGACTCGCAGATGTTGCAATTAATTTCTACAACACGGGATTTATAATAGGAATCGAAAAAATCAGTAGCGAGATTCCAACGGAATATTCACTTTCACAAAATTATCCGAATCCCTTCAATTCAATGACAAATGTAAAATTTTCTATCCCCCTTTGGAGGGGGTCAGGGGGGAGGCTTGTTGAAATAAAGGTTTTTGATATTTCCGGAAAAATGTTAAAAACATTAATAAGCGGAAAATATAATCCGGGAGAATATACGGTTAAGTTTGATGCTAAAGATTTGTCAAGCGGAGTGTATTTCCTGCGAATCCTTGTAAACGACGGAAAGGATTTTTCCGATGTGAAGAAAATTGTATTGCTGAAGTAAATTAAATTTATAAAATCTTTATTCATTTATTTAAAAAGAATAAATAAAAACAAATGAAAAAATTATTTTAATACTAATCATTATTTTTTCTGTTACGTCGAATTCATTCTTAATAAATAATTGTATGTGCCAGACCGGCTGGTTTGAACAGTCATTGCCGATTTTATGATATTAAATATTTGTACAAATTATGGATAATATTGCTTTTAATATGACTGTAAAATTGAAAAAATAATATTAATATTCCTTTAATAAAAATATAATGGAAATGAAAACAAAACATACACTTTTTATAATATTTTTTTTGTCATTCACATTATCCTGTTATTGCCAATGGTTTCAGCAGACACTTCCTGTAAGCGGGCAGATTTATGATATAGAATTTTTTGATGCGAATACCGGAATAATATCTATGAATACGACACCACCCTATATTTTGAGAACAATCAACGGCGGAAACAACTGGGATATTATTGCAAATTTAAGAATTTATTATCTTGATAAGGTTGACAGTATGGCAGTATATGGCAATGGGAATAATGCAAACGGGAATGCAATCTTCAGAAGTTATGACAGGGGTTTGACATGGGACAGCACAGATATAACTAATTATAATGTTATACAGACGATTTCATTTTTTGACAGGGATACAGGACTTATAAGCGGATATAACGGTGGAATAGATGTTATATGGAAATCAACAAACGGCGGCAGAACAATGACATTATTATCAACACAGACAGGATGGGGAAGATTGTTTATATTAAAAGGCAAAAAGTATAACGGTGAATATTATGGATATCATATCTCATATTCTTCCGGAGGTTTATTTAAAACTACAAACAGCGGAGTAAATTGGGTAAATATTCCAAATCAACTGGGAAATGGAGTTTATCGTTCAGTTTTCTTTTTAAATAAGGATACAGGATGGGTGTACTTTGATTATAATGTAAAACCGAGCGAATTTCTTTTTACATCGAATAGTGGAATTAACTGGATTACTCAATATATTGATAGTAATGATAATAATTCGAGAATTCATTTTGAAAACTTTAGTAAAGGATGGGCCGGAGGTGGAAATTTTAAGATTTTTGCTACAAGCAACGGAGGAAATACTTGGGGAACACAGAGTATTCCATTTTTTATAGGAGGTCCTTATAATGATTCATTTATAGATAGTCTTAAAGGATGGTGTGGCTATTATTATGTGGCAAAAACAACAAACGGAGGAGGCATTATAACTTATACTGGATTAGATATAAATAATTTAAAAATACCGGCATCATATCTGCTTAATCAAAACTATCCGAATCCTTTTAATCCTTCAACGACTATAGGTTTTTCGATAATGAATGATAATTACGTTACTCTTAAAATATATAACATCCTGGGAGAAGAATTATTGATAATTTATGATGATAAATATCTCCATTCAGGAAATTATAAAACGATTGTTAATTTCAATAATGTGAAT
>JAFGII010000096.1 GCA_016929695.1 Ignavibacteria bacterium | reverse complement strand
TATTAACATAAAACTCCTACGGAGTTTAAATCATTATGAAAAAAAATCGTTGAAGGTGTCCCGATACGCAAAACAGGAAATGATTCAATTTGTACGGTTGATTAATTATAAATAGTGATTACAAGAATTCAAAAATAATCACTTCTCCACCCAGTCGCCGTGTTCTTTGATGAGGTTGATTAGTTCGGTGAGAGCATCTTTTGTATCAATGCTTCTTTTCATTACTTCTTTTCCCTTGTATAATGTGATTTTCCCGGGACCGCTCCCTACGTAACCGTAATCCGCATCCGCCATTTCTCCGGGACCATTCACGATGCATCCCATTATAGCGATTTTTACACCTTTTAAATGATTCGTTGCATTGCGAATCATTGCCGTTGTTTCCTGTAAATCAAAAAGTGTTCTCCCGCAGGAAGGACAGGATATATATTCGGTTTTGGAAATCCTTCTTCTTGCTGCCTGCAGTATTCCGAATGAGATGCTGTTTAATACTTTTTGAGATATTCCGTCTGAATCCAGCCACAAACCATCGGCAAGATTTTCAATCAGTGTTCCGCCAAGGTCAATGGAACTGAATACCGTGAGTTCTTCGGCATTGATTCCTGAATAATTTATTTTTAACATAACGGGATTTATAAATCCCGACTTCCGGATTTTCTGCAGTATTTCAATATTTGATTTGAGTATATCATATGAATTTAATTCCAATATTAAAACCGCCGAAGTAACATTCTTTAAATCCGGTAAATCATCATTTAACTTCTCTGCTTTAACAAGTATAAAATTACATATATCGGAAAAAACATTTATTTCCTTTAATTGTTCATATTCGATTAACGGAATCGAGGCATCTTTATCCCTTACATCCGACCAGAAATCATAATCAAAAATCTTTTTTAATGTTCCGGGTAAATGATAGTCAATATCTTTGTCTTTTAAATAAATATATTCCGGTGCGGCATCTCCTATTGTCCATTTATCGAGAGTTTCACTGTAGAGATATCCGACCTGTCTTAATGATTCGAAATTATCAGCAGAATTACCGGTAAATGAAATTATTACTGCAGGAGGATTCTTGCCGCCGGCTTTGTCAACAGTTTTTGACAGAACCGGTATTCCGGAAGATATAATTTTAATTCTGTGATGATTATATCCCCCTTTGGAGGGGGTAGGGGGAGGAAATTCCGCATCGTTTATAAAATTCTCATTATCTATATATTCATACCTTTCTGTCAGAATTCTGCAGACAGGAATTTCAAATTCAGGTTCTTCGGTCAGGGAAACTCTGATTGTATCGCCAATCCCCTCTTCCAGCAATACCCCTATACCAAGTGCTGACTTAATCCTGCCGTCTTCTCCGTCACCCGCCTCTGTTACACCAAGATGAAGAGGATAGTTCATTCCCGCTTCTTCCATCTTGTCAATCAGCAATCTGTATGCGTCGAGCATTATACGCGGATTGCTCGCCTTCATTGAAAGAACAATTTCAAAATAATTATTATCCTCGCAAATCCTGACAAATTCCAATGCAGATTCCACCATCCCGAGCGGAGTATCGCCGTACCTGCTCATTATTCTGTCCGATAATGAACCGTGATTTGTTCCGATTCTCATTGCAGTTCCGTAATCCTTGCAGATTTTTACGAGCGGAGAGAATTTATTTCTGATTCTTTCGAGTTCTTCGTTATACTGTGAATCCGAATATTCCTTAATTTCAAATTTCTTTTTGTCCGCATAATTTCCGGGATTGACTCTTACTTTTTCTACAATCCTTGCCGCTATTTCGGCAGCATTGGGAGTGAAATGAATATCTGCTATCAGAGGCGTATTATATCCTCTTTTCCTTATTTCATCCCTGATATTTTTCAGATTCTCCGCTTCCTTTATGCTTGGTGCGGTAATTCTGACGTATTCCCCACCTGCTTCTATGATTCGGATTGACTGCTCAACTGTTGCTTTCGTATCCATTGTATCGGTCGTTGTCATTGACTGAATCCTTACCGGATAATCTCCCCCGAGCGGAACATCACCGATTTTTACTACACGTGTTTTATAACGGATGATTTTCTTTCTCATCTGAGTTTCTTGCTGTCCTCGAAAAGTATTCTCTTTTCCTCTTCTGTCAGACTTGCATATCCCGATTGTGCAACTTTGTCTAAAATCGAATCTATTCTTTTCTGCAGCAACATCTGTTCCTCTTCCTGTTCCCTTTTCAAATCTTCTTTTTGAATTTCATAATATTGGGCGTCGTAATATTTCTTTTCTGTTTTCGGTTCTTCCCTTTTCGGCGGTTCAAAAGGTTTACTTCCGTAAGTTTTGTCAGCATATCTCGTGTAATCAGTTTCTTTAAATTTATCAAAAACACTTTTCAAACCGGATTTTCTTGAAGAAAAGAGATATATTAATCCCGCAACAGCACCTCCGAGGTGTGCAATATGTGCAATTCCCGTTGCCTGATTGGAAGCAACGTAAATAACTTCAAGTGCCATGTAAAATATTATAAGATACTTGGCTTTAATCGGTAAAAGAAAATAAAGGTAAATATGCCTGTTGGGAAAAAGGAAAGCAAATGCTACCAGCACTCCGTACACGGCGCCCGAAGCACCGATTGTAGGACCGACGGTCGAGAAAAGGGGCGCAATGAAAAGATTTGCAACCGCTGCACTGATACCGCACAGGAAATAATATATGAGGAATTTCTTCGAGCCCCAGAGATTTTCGATTTCCACGCCAAACATCCACAATGCAAACATATTAAAGAACAGATGTCCGAAATCGCCGTGAAGAAACATATATGTAATAATTTGCCACGGATAAAAATCACCTACATAACGAATGAATTCAGGAGCAATTCCGAATATCGGCTGTAATGCAAACAAATTAAGAAAATAATAATCAAGTTGTGTAACGCCTATTTTCAGCATAGGAAGAAAAAATCTTTGCAAAAAGAAAATCACCACATTGCTGATAAGCATAAATTTTATAACGGGAGGAAAGAAACTGAATCCTCCGAACATTCCCGGTCTTTGTCTTTGATAACTCAAATTATATTATTTTTTAAATTTATATTTTTTCACTGTTTTACTTATCTATCATCCAATCATTCAATCATCCAATCATCCAATCATCCAATCATTCAATCATCCAATCATCCAACAACTAACCACTAACCACTAACAACTAACAACTAACTTCGCTTTCTCATAATCCTCGATTGTATCTATCTCCATACACTCGTAATCGGATATATCAACACCGTACATATTTATTTTATCGTCTTTCATATTAATAATTTCCTGAAACGTCGTTTCGTAAAATTCGTTCACGTTATTTTCTTTCAGGATTGTTCTGTCCAGTATTTTAAACATCTCATTCAGAAAGTCACTCGACAGTTTTTCAATTCCTATTGATTCGCCGGCGGATTTTGATATTTCAACATCTTTACCGATTTCGAGCACCTTGCCATTTCCGTCAATGATTACTTTTATTTGCTCTTCGTCGAGTTTGTGATTCTTAAGTGCTATACAAGTCCCGTGTTCCGAGTCTAGTAGTTTTTTTACAATTCTGTAATCAAATAATATATCGCTGTCGAGCAGAAGCATATCATCTTTCACAAATTCTTTTGTCATCCACAACGAATATGAATTATTGTTGTTCGCATAATCCTGATTGGAAATATAAATTTTGTTTATATTTTTAAAATTCAAATCCAGATATTCCTTAATCATACTTTCTCTGTAACCTGTAACAAAAATAAAATCATTAATATCACATTTTAATAAGTTTTCAACCATCATTTGCAATAGATTTTTTCCGTTAATATCAAGAAGACATTTAGGAGTCATATCAGTAAGAGGTCTAAGTCTCTTTGCCAGTCCTGCCGCTAATATTACTGCCTGCATATCAGCCTCTTTTTAATTTATTTAAAACAATATTCTGAATAATCAGGAGCAGCAGCATAATAAAATTGCCGGCTATAATAGTAATATATAAATATAACTCAACCCTGAAAATCAAAGTGAAAATAATTGCCAGTGTTAAATGCGTTGTCGAACCTATCCAGCTCCACATTCTCAGTAAAAATTTATTATATTTTTTATATTCTTCGGGAGTCACAGTATAATCAACCTGCATCGACATCTTGTTTTGGGCAAATGTATAATTATAGTAAAGATTCATCAGAATCTTCGCCGCATATCTGCCTTTTAACCGTTTCAGTGCTTCAAGTTCTCTCTTGTATCCTGCAAGGTCTTCATTTGCGTCATCGGATTTATTATAAACATACTTAAGATACATATTTCTGTATTTATCGAACAACATATTTTGCATTGCTCTTGAAAGCGCCGCAATAGCCGTTAATGTCCATGCGTAAGTAGCACTTTCAATCATAAGTGATTTATAACCCCATTCGTAGAACATACTCGTCGAAGTCTGAAGCGCAATCGCAATACCTACAAATGTTGATATTGCCGTTATGTAATCAATCAGTCCGTCAATTATCCTTCCTATTCTTGTCCCGTTTTTCTTAAGCCGTGCAAGCTGTCCGTCCGCACAATCGAGCACGTTGCAGATAAAAAACGAAACTGCAGCCATAATGAAAGATAATTCCGAACCAAATGCATAGAATACACCTGCCAGAACACCAAATAACAGTGCTACATAAGAAATCTGATTCGGAGTTATATTGGTATTGTATATCAGTCTCACGAACTGAAACGATATAGGCCTGTATATTATAAGGTCAAGAATTTCTTCGGCCTCGGTGCCTTTCAGTGATAATCTGTAATTTAATTTTTCTTTCAATAATTATTCTTTCTTTAATTTTTCTTTTATCTCAAATAATCTTTTAAGTTTCTTTTTAAAGTTTTTTTTGGAATCTGTCAGGTATTTTTTCTTGACTTTATCGATGAAATACTCCTGAGCATCAAATTTTTCTTTTTCCGAATATTCGCTCCTGAAATAACTCCCGTCGGATTTTAACTCACGTTTCTTTACATTATCTTTCAAGTATTTATCCAGAATTTCCTTTATGTCTTTTTTAATATTGTTATTTTCAAAAGGATAAAGGATTTCTACCCTTCGGTCAAAATTCCTTTCCATTACGTCAGCACTGCCTGTGTATATCACAGGGTCGCCGTTATTATGAAAATAAAATGCCCTGCTGTGTTCGAGGAATCTCCCTACTATGCTGTAAACCCTTATATTTTCGCTTAGTCCCGATATTCCGGGTTTCAGCCTGCAAACACCTCTTACAAGCAAATCAATCTTTACGCCTGCATTTGATGCCTCATATAATTTTATTATGGATTTGTCGTCAACGAGTGAATTTATCTTGAATATTATATATCCGTTACCGTATTTATTGTGATTTTCAATCTCCGCATTAATCAGATTCAGCAGACCTTTTCGCATTGCAAAAGGTGCAACAAGAAATTTTTTGTAAT
>JAFGII010000095.1 GCA_016929695.1 Ignavibacteria bacterium | reverse complement strand
GCTTCAATATACACATCACTGTGCAGATTGTCTTTGTCACTTATAACTGAATGACAAATTAGTTATGTCAGATTTTCACTGACTTGCCGTGACA
Organism: Ignavibacteria bacterium; assembly: GCA_016929695.1. Lineage (GTDB taxonomy): Bacteria > Bacteroidota > Ignavibacteria > Tepidaquicellales > Tepidaquicellaceae > Tepidaquicella. The sequence continues at coordinate 4,855 of JAFGII010000095.1, read as the reverse complement.
CACCTAAATGCACTAAATTTTACAAAAAACTATAAATGTTTTTTTTCTTAGTTTTTTTTTAAGTGAGCTTAGTGTTAAAAAGCTTTTCAGCGTTATTCCGATAATTCCGTACATTCTGCCTTTCTGAGGCATTACAATTGTTTCAATCCCCTTTGCGGCGTTGCGGTTTAATTCAAAATTCATAATTCTTTGAGGGTTGTTTCCACATAGAGGATTCCACACATATAAAATGAGTGTTTCCACACATATAAAAAGTGTGGAAACCTCTATTCACTTTTTAGATTATTTATCATAGTTTACAGCAGGAAAAAAATGGACTTACTAATCGTCGAAGACAGCACAAAAATGCGGAATGCAATAAGAAAAATGTTCAAGCCGTATTTCGAAAATATTTACGAGTGTGATAATGGGATATCTGCTGTTACAGAATATGAACTGAAAAAGCCCGACTGGGTATTTATGGACATCAAAATGGAAAAAATGGACGGCATTACCGCAACCCGGGAAATCACAGGACAATTCCCTTATGCAAGAGTCATAATAGTAACCGGATATGATGATGATGATTTCAGGAAGGAAGCGGAATCCAACGGCGCCGTCGGCTATGTACTGAAAGAAAATCTTAATGAAATTTTTAAAATTGCAAACATAAAGAAATGAAAACTGCATCAAGATTATTATCAAATTGTAATCTGAAACTATTTTTAATGGAAATTAAATATTTAATGATTATTCATAATGATAAAGGTCACTTAAAATCGATGTAATTTAAAGATATAAATAATGGAATTATTTAAATATTACAAAAACGGATTTATATTTGATGATGAAATTGAAACAGGTAAGTTTGTTGAATATTGTATTAAAATTGCGGTCAAATATCTGTGCTATTATATATCCTGCGGGAAATTATTTCTTCCTTCAGCAATAACCGCAAAAGATGCAGCTATTGACCTAACTTCAAGCATGTTTAAAAGAAAGGGTAAATGTCTGATTTGCTTTTCAAATTACTTCAGAAAGTCCGACAATAAAATTAAAACCGATAATGAAGTCAGAATTCATATCAGCAAATTTATCTGCAAGACCATAAAACAAAATTTTCCAAAGTTTTTTGCGGACTATGCGCCGGATACTCATAAAATAATCAGGAATATAAGTGAAGCAGTACAGAATGACAATTATTATTCTTCCGATTTCTCCGGGTATAAATTTATTTACAGGAAAAAATCCGGTTCCCGCGATATAAATTTATACAGCCGTGAAGAGTTCATTAATTTTATAAATCCGAAACTCAACTGCTCCAAAGTAAATACCATAAAAAAATTTGTTGACCTTATTTTAGATTCCCTTGAAAAGCAGAAAGATTTCTTTCCTGCCGCAGCATTTTCCGACTTAGTATTTCTGTACAAGCAATTCATTTTAAACGGTTATCACGAGAATAACGGTACAGAGGATATTGAAGCAGCAATTGACTGTAAAATAATTTTTGACAATGCAATTTCAAAATTTTACAATCAAATGGATTCATATTTTTGCAAAAAAGAATTTCCTGAAAAAATACGCGCCGGTTTATATGATTTATTTGAGGAATTCACTAATAACTTAATAAACGGCGGAATAAAAATACCCGTTAAAAAATTATATGAAAAGTTTTTTCCCGAAGACGGCATTGATAAATTTCACAATAAAATAGAGTACTGCCTGCAAGTACTTGTGAAAGATATAAAGAAAGAAATAGAAATACAGGAATTATAATGCAAATTTCTGCTATTACCCCGATAAAATAATTAGTGAAACAATTACTATAGACACACAAAAAACAATTATTCCACAATTAAATTTTACAGATTCCTTTTCTTAGGGACTGTTAACATCATAGATTTTTTTTCATCACTAGGTTTATACGGAAAAATATTTACTGTTCTTAATTTTTACAAACTGAATAATTTTTATACAGAATTCATTAATATGTTTAATTTAATCCGTGAACGGAATGTAATTTTAAAACGGTATTTTAATCTCGTCCTTATCTTACACATTTCTGTACTGCAAAAAAACGATATAATTATTTCAGCAACAATATTTTTTCCGTTTTACCGTCACATTTAAATCATATAATTAAAACAAAATATCTTTCTTAATTTAAAAGGTGCTTTTTTATTATAATTCAGAATTTTTATAGTTTCTGATATATTCCTCTTTTTCCTTATTTATATTTTCCCAAATGTTTTTTGGTACGACCGACTCTATAAAATCATAAAGAGATATTAGACGCTCATTATGTTGCTTTACCGGGAAGTACGGGGTAACTTTATTAGTTTGAGTACCATCCTTATATAAATTTATTTTTACACTTCTCAATGGCGAACCGTCCGGAATTTCATTCTCAGGCAATGAAGGTATTTCAGCATCAAGAATATCGGATGATATTATTAATTTGTTCAGTTTTTCCATTTCATCCGTTTCAATCACAAAATCGTACTTTATTTTCTTTTCATTGCTGTCTTTATAGTTAATAATATATTCTATATGATTCTTTTTTGATTTTGATTCAATATAAACGGTATAATGCAAATAATTTGGAGGTGCTAAAGGGGCAGAAGTTAATGAATACTCTAAATAATTCCACTTACACTGAACAGGCTGCGTACCATTTCTGCTCGAAGTGCACGAGCCTAAAAATACAGCCGTAAAGACAATAATTATAACAATAGTTGTATATTTCATTTTTATAATATTTTATTTTGTGTAAATCATTTTTTTGATTTCCGTAAAATTATTTATTTGTAGTCTGTAGAAATAAACACCGCTTGATAAAGCGGAAGCATTAAATGTTACCTCATAATTTCCGGCATTGAGTTTTTCATTAATAAGTGTTGTAACTTCCCTGCCGAGAATATCAAACACCTTAAGTCGGACGATACCGGTTTTAACAATAGAAAACTTAATCTTTGTGCTTGGATTGAACGGATTCGGATAATTTTGACAAAGCACATATTTATCCGGTATTCCGTTATCATTATTTTTCACTGAAACGGTTCTTCCGATAAATACATTATCAATATACAGATTATTTCCGTAAGCACTTACTCCGGTAAATGCAATCTTGTTTGTACCAACAGGTAAAGTAAAGTTTTTTGTTCCCCATTGTGAGGCGGTCGGAACAAATGCGGATGATACCGGTGGAGCGGTAACCATACCTTGTCCGACAATCGAACCTCCTTCCAAAACTGCAACCCAGTACCATGTTGAGCCTGAATTTGTGGAAGCATAAATCTCCAATGTATCAACATAAATTGAACTATAAGATGCATACGCATAGTCAAATTTAAGGAAATTACCGTTTGATGTAGGATTAAATGTTTTTGAAATAAGATTCTGAAAACTGCCTGCTTGCGCTTCATAAAAATTAAATTTACTGCTTGCAGTTCCAGTTCCGTATCCGCTGCATGCTGTAGATCTCAGCCATAAACTCGGATTCAACTGCGGGCTTAGACTCCAGCCTGCAGGCGGATATGAAGCGTTTTCAAAGTCTTCAAACATTAAATTTGTAAAACTTACCGGCGGCTGTATCCCGAATACACCTGCCTGACCTTGAGTAAAATTATACGTACCCGGGTTAAGATTAGTTAAATAAAAATAAGAATTACATGACCCGCTCCATCCCCAATTGAAATGGAAATAGCTTGTTCCCTGGTAGCCGTCAAGAACGAACGCGTGACCTCCTCCCGAACTTGTCCCTCTATAAGTCATTGGGCGGAAATTATTTAATTCATTTATTACCATACTTATCCACACTGAATTTGAATAATTCGATTTAATTTTATAATCAGCAGTATTCTGATAACCAAAATATACCTGTAAAACCGAATCAATCTTGTTACTCTGTGCTCCTGAACCGTTCGGTCCATAATTCATTTCAACAGCAACTCCGCAGTGATAAAGTAATGTTGCGACACTGGTATTGGATGAGAAAACTTGTAACGGCATACTATTCCAGTTATAAGTAGTTGCACCGAAATATGCCGATTGAAGACCATAGGTAGGATGAATATAGGCATGTGAGCCCGTCCCATGAATCGGATAATTCCAGTATTTCATTACCTGTGCCATTGCACAGGCTACACAACCTGCATAACAACGTCCGCATGGTCCCTGTGAAGCTACAGGACACAGCCCGTTGTAATAACAGTCCTGGTTCCATTCTGTAGCCAGCAACGGACCGATGATACCTCTTATTTCACGATTTTCATTAAATACCGATAAAGATTTCCAAAGATTTCTTATATCGGGGCTTGCTTTGAGCTTTTCATCCTTGATGAATTTAATTTGCTCTTCATAGTTCCTCATCCATTCGTAAATATTGCATTGATGCTCGCCCGGAATTACATATTTCCCTTTAAAAGAGTAACCCAGAATCGGATATGCATCGTCGTCTGCCGAAATGATGACAAATCCGTCGTCAGAATTAATATTAAATACGTAGTATAATGCCTGATTATTAGCCGCACAAGTGTGAGCAATAACAGGATTAATATTAGCATATTCAATTTGCTTTATACCGGCTGACATCTGCCAGTAATGATTCTTAGCAATTACACTTGCTCTGTTTTCATCTACAGGATTGGCAATCAGGGCAACTGAAATTATAAGAAATAGCAGAATTGAAATTATTAATGTTTTCATTTTTTTAAAAAATTTAAATTTTAAAAATATTTAAATAATATTGCTTATATAAATAGAACCGTTAATACGGTATTATTAATATATTATTCAATTAGTTTTCAAATTCTGCGTAAAATGGCAAAGAATTAAAACCAGCATTACGTATTCTGCACACAGATGACACTGATGC
>JAFGII010000094.1 GCA_016929695.1 Ignavibacteria bacterium | reverse complement strand
GTAGTCCCGTTTTTATTTAATATACCTGAAAAAATTTAAATTTAATATTCGTTGTTCCGACGAGTTAGAGCAGGAATTTAGTAATTATTTTGGATTAAGAATTATATTATCGAGACAGGAAAAATATTATATATAATAAACCTGTCAAAAGGTTTGTTTACGAATAAAACGAAATTTCTAATCCGTTTGTAGTTATATGAGTGTATATATTTTGTAATAAAAAATTCATATATTACTTAAATTAAATTTTTATTTATAATTTTTACAAACCATAAACCAAGGAGGTATTTTATGTCCTTACAGGAAAAATATTCGCAAATCATCGCAATGGCACCGGGTATTGGTGCAAAAATTTTATCTCAGGAAGAAAAAGACGGCAAACTTTATTTATCTGCTTTAGTTTCTTCGCAAGCGGAAAAAGATAAAATAGTGGAACAGATTAACTCTCTTTCGGGCGGAGCGATGCCTGCTGACCTTATTTTTGATATAAAGGTAGGAGGAAATACTTATACCGTTAAAAGCGGAGATACTCTGAGCGGAATTGCAAAACAATTCTATGGAAATGCGAATAAATATATGGATATATTTAATGCTAATAAAGATAAGTTATCCGACCCTAACAAAATCTATCCGGGACAGGAATTAATCATTCCATAATCTTTTTTAAAGAAAAAAAATAAAAAGCCCTGTTTTAAAGAACAGGGTTTTTTATTGCAGATCGAATTATTTACGCTGCCCGAAGCATATATTAACGCAAAAAATCATTCTTCCTGTATGGTATCTGTAAAAATAAATGGAAGGATTTTTTTATTCCTAAAATACAAAAAGGGCTTGAAAAATTCCGTTAAGCTTAATAGTTTACCGAAAAAATAATTGCATTCCCTTTTGGTGTAACGGCAGCACATGACTCTCTGAAAGTTAGGGTTGTGGTTCGAATCCACAAAAGGGAACAGAGTTTAATACCTGATTAGTAAAATACTGTTTATGTATCACGGCATATTATCTTTAATTTTCCCGTATAAGTAAAAGAAGGGGACGTTTTTTTCTTTCATTCCGTTGAAATTATAAACTTTTTTAATTTAAAAATTTGATTAAACCAAAATATATATTTTATGAAAAATAAATATTTAAATTATTTCTTATTATTCTTAATTCCATTTTTAATATTTGGAATTTCAGGTTGCGAGAAAATTAAGGATACTATTAATACAATTACTTTTATTATTCTTATTATTGCTATTTTCGGAATATATTTCTTTTTCAAAGTAATAGGATTTGTTCTTAATGCAACTAAACTGTATAAAACAATTATTCAAAGAGAGGAAGAAATTATAAGAATTCTTCTGGAAATAAGGGACAGCAAAATAAGATTCTGATATTAATATAGAGAATTTATATACACGGCGTAAATAAATTCATATTTTTGTTTCACTGTTTTATATGAGACAATATATTAATATAAATACCAATATAAATTCATATTAAATATGTTAAGAAATGAATATCTTAAATATAAACACATCTGATTAATAAATTTTTTTAAGGAGAATTTAGCATGAGATGGAAAGGCAGACAGGGAAGTTCAAATATTGAAGACAAAAGAGGAATTTCCGCAAAAGGAATAGTTGGCGGCGGAATCGGAACAATTTTAATAGCAGTTGTTATATATTTTCTCGGAGGTGACCCCGGTCAGTTTCTGGAAAACACACAAACGCAATCTTCAGAAACTACAACAAACTACCAGCCAACTGCTGAAGAACGGGAATTAGCAGAATTTACTGCGGTCGTTCTTGCAGAGACCGAAAATGTATGGTCAGAGTTATTTCGCAGAGAAGGACTTACTTATAAATATCCGAAATTAGTATTGTATACAAATTCGGTTCAATCTGCCTGCGGAGTATCTGGTTCTTCCACAGGTCCGTTTTACTGCCCCGGTGATAAAAAAGTATACATTGATTTGAGTTTCTTCAGTGAATTGCGCGACAGATTTAAAGCACCGGGCGATTTCGCCATGGCGTATGTAATTGCACACGAAGTCGGACATCACGTCCAAACATTACTGGGGACAATGAATAAAATGAATTCTCTCCGAAGCAAGTTAAGTGAGAAAGAATATAATAAGTATCTCGTCCGACTTGAATTGCAGGCAGATTATTTTGCGGGAGTCTGGGCGCATTATGTCAAAAGGATGAACATTCTGGAAGAAGGAGACCTTGAAGAAGCATTGAATGCAGCAAGTTCCGTTGGTGATGACCGCATTCAGAAAAGGTCACAGGGTTACGTGGTCCCGGATGCGTTTACACACGGAACTTCCGAACAGCGGCAAAGATGGTTCTACAAGGGCTTTAAATCGGGTGATATGAACGGCGGCGACACTTTTAATGCAAGAGATTTATAAAGCAACCCGCTTATAATAAAATATCCAATTCATAAACCGCATTCCACGAAACATAATTTGTTGTCATATTACAAAAGTCTTCGTGGAAATTATTTAAGACTTTTATAATCTTGTGAAAAATAAAAAACAATTGCGGTATGATACCAAAATTAAGAGGACAAATGTCCTTATTTTTAGTTAGTATCATTTGATACCTAAAGAATTTTTAAATATTTTTAATAAATTTAACAGGTATCACTATGAATCATTTAACT
>JAFGII010000093.1 GCA_016929695.1 Ignavibacteria bacterium | reverse complement strand
TGTTCCATCTGTTTTTCATCCGTGTCCATCCGTGTTCCATCTGTTTTTCATCCGTGTCCATCCGTGTTCCATCTGCGTAATGTTGGTCTTTCATCCAATCACCCAATCATCCAATCATCCAATCATCCAATCCCCCAATCATCCAATCATCCAATCCCCCAATCATCCAATCATCCAATCATCCAATCCCCCCATCTTCCCATACACCCATTCACCCATTCACCCTAACACCCCCCAAGCACTCTCTTCGTCTCGCTCTTTTTCGGTACGTTCTTGCCCTTGAATTCTTCAATCAGAACCGGAATTCTTTCCCTCGCCTTCTCCCTGAATGAGTATGTGTCGGCTTCCTGCCTCGTATTAATCTGACTCGGCATCTTGAAATTCAGTATGTTCTCCGTAAAATTGTCCAATCCGCCCTTTAGTATGTAAATTTCATCAAATCCTAACCTCTCGCCAATATAAGCCGCTTTTTTCTCCTTCGCCTCGTTCTCCGCTATGAATACCCGTTTCTTGTTTTTCAGAAGTAGTATTTTCGTCGCATCTTTCGTGAATAAATAATCAATGGTCATGTTTATCGAATTCGGTAATCTCAATTCTTTATATTTATCCGGTGAACGGAAATCAATTATCTGAAGATTCTTTTCCTCATCCATTATCCTGAATGCCAGTTCGTCTATCGTTATTTCTTTCGGCACGAATTCTGATATAATTTTTTCATCATTAGACTGATTTATTATGTATTCCTGCCTTTCGGGCATTATGAATGCCGATAATCCTATAAATACCGCAAATGCCGCAAGTCCGGCATATAATATTTTGGGCTGAAATTCAGGATTCTTCCTGCCCGTTACTCTCTCCTCGATTTTTGTCGTTATAATAAATGCAACTATCGCCATGAACATAAGCAGAAATGCAAATAATCCCTGTGACATTCCCATTATCTCAAATATCCTCGGTGAACCCCAGTTGCCCGCTTTGTATAATCCCTCTAATAACGGATAACCTTCGGCAAATGCAAATACCCCTAAAAATCCGCCCGCTACAAATATCATCGCATCTATTTTACCTATCGCTGCAGCGCATACGCTCGTCCCGGGACAAAATCCCCCTAATATGAATCCTAATCCCATTATTATCCCGCCTGCAAGTGCCGACCAGATAAATGTCGGATTTATGTATATCAGATTTAAATCAAGAAATCCGAAATGCCCTAACGCAATCACGCCTATCATCGCTGTTACACCCGCTGTGAAAAACACTCTAAGTACTGTAAAATCATAACCATAGAACAGCCCAACTAACTTCTTCGAAGTCGAAAATCCTGCCTGCTCAAGTATGAACCCGAACGCAATACCAATCAAAATCGCAACTACAAAATTTAACTCGTTTCCAATAATATCAGGGACTAATGGTGCCATTTTTTTTCTCCTTTCTTATATCCACAATTTTCTAAAATAATAAGCAAATGCATACGCCCCGCCGAATATCGCCAGCATCGTTATTATGCCCCCTGCCGACAGTACGCCCATTCCGCTTAACGCCGCTCCGCTCGTGCATCCTCTACCTAACTGTGCACCGAATCCAAATAACGCTCCTCCCAGTAATGCGGTCAAAACCCTTATTCTTACAGTCGTTTTCGGCGTTCGCTCTAATGTGAAATTCAATCTGTTGGAAATTAATCCCGATACAAACGCACCGATAACAACACCGATTACTTCGAACACCAGCCAGCTCTTCAGCGGATTATCGGAATGCTCTCCGAAATATTCAGTGTAATAATGCGTGTTGCCTGTATGCGCCGGAGCCACTGAGTTTACTATAGCAATCACTCCGCTCTTGATTGCTCCGCTTGCTCCGAGCCCTCTGCCTGTAATGAATATCGTTATTAGCAGCAACAATCCCAGCAGAAAACCTGCAAGGTACGGATTCATATATTTTGTTTCTTTCATATAATTAAAAATTTAAATTTTATTTTCTGTTTCTGATTCTGTTTCTGATTTATTCTCTGTTGATTCATCCGCAATATCGGAACTTTCCTCTTCAATAATTTTTTCATTTTCTGCATTCTCTTCATAATCATCCTCCTCTTCAATATCTTCATACCCCGTAATCATTGCTTTTAAATTGGATGTTATAGTATGCCCCGTTGTTATAAGATATAAATGTGTAATTATAAAAGCAATCAGTAGAAACGCTCCTGCAGTATGAATAATTGCAATAGGTTCGAGCGATTCAATTCTTAATCCTTCGATTCCTGCCTGCTGCGGATAACGATAGTACATGTAAAGTAATCCCGATAATACCATTACGGGTATTACTAGAATTTTTAATCCGAGATACACTAACTTCTGCAAAGGATTAAGTTTACTCAAAACTGATTTTTTTGTAGGATGCGGAGCATTCTTAAATATACCAAGCAAGTAAAAATTTACCTGAGCCCTTAAATTTCTTACGGTCGGTAAATATTGCTTCCATTCACCCGTTGAAAAATGCCAGAAAATCGCAAAGACAATCAAAATGATAAAAGCATAAGCCGCGATGTTATGATATTCAACCGCATTTTGATATCCGAAAAAAACATATGAGCCGTGAATTTCAAAACCCGTGGCAGCAAGAAAAAATATTAAAAATGCCTGCATCCAGTGCCAGAATCTTTCGAAACTTTTATATATATAAACTTTTATCGACATTATTTTTTAGTTTTTTTATTTTTCGATGCTTTTATTCTTAAAGTTCCGTGAATTATAACTCCGATTACGCTAATGATTATAATACCTACACCGCCATTGTCAACCAGCTTACTGTAATCTCTGGCAGGCATGTAAAAGTCTTTCAGAGATGCTAACCTGCTGTCATTTCTCGTATGACATTCAATGCATTTAACCGATTCCTCTTTCGAAGAAACCATATGGTTTACAGGCCAGTACATTTCCGTTTTAATAAATGAAACCTTTCCGCTGAAAGGAAGATTTACATCCTTCATCCCTACTTCAGATGAGCGTTTCCAGTCGAAATCTTTCCAGAATGCCCCTTCTCCTTTAGAATCGGCAAATAATTTCGGCTGAATCAAAATCATGTTTACAGGGTCAAATGGTTGTATTGCCCTGTGTATTTTTACCGGAATAATTTTGGATTCTCTATTATCATAAGAACCTTTGAGTTTATTCAATATTAATGAAGTTGTTGTATCCATAACTATATCTCCTAAAAGATAGTGTTCAGCCGTTCCGTTGAACCACACATATTCCGGTTTTAAATTCCGCTCCCATTTAAAAGAACCTTTAATTGATAAGTATGTATGGTTTCCTAATGAGTCTTCTTCTTTATAAGGTTCTCCGTTTCTTAATTTCCCTGCAGTCGACCAGTCCCACTCGGTCTTGGTCGAATTGACTTTTGCATATATCGGAATGTGACAGGTCTGACAGGCTACTTTTAAATTATGCTCATTTAATATTTCATCCTTGTGAGGAGTTTCGGTATGACATTGCTCGCAGGTTGAACGGTTTCTGTTCATTGAAGATAAAGAATAAATTTTTCCGAGCATTACGTGATTCTCTGTCTTATGGCAATCGGTACAAACCAGATTGGAACCGTCTGTACCCATGTGGATATCAATATCTTTTGTGGGCTCGAACATCGCTTCTTCCAAATCACCGTGTTTTACATTATTTCCACCGCCTCCAAAAAAGTGACATACACCGCAGTTTGAGCGCTTTGGACTTCCAACTTTTCTTGCTATATTCCCGAAATCAATATCCATATCGGGAAGTCCGCTCTGTTCATTATCTTTCATATAAGTCTCTGTGTTATCGTGGCATACCATACAGTCAATATTTTTCTCGTCTGTGTATCCCGTCAGTTTTTCATTAACCGCATATCCTATGTGGCATTTCCCGCAACTTTTTTCGTTGCCTTTTACTCCGATGCAGAAATTATTTACCGCATTTTTCTTGCCGATTGAAACAATTCCTCTTCCTTCAATATATTCCTGCCGTTCCCAGTTCCAGTGATTTGACTGCATAACCTCAATGTGAGATTGATTGTGACATCCGATACATGCTTCAGTTACTTCCTCGGGAGATGCAAAATTTTTATTCAGCACGTCGAATTTAGAATGGTCAACCGACAATTTCTTTTTCTTTGAATAGTCATATTTTAATTCCGTTAATTTATCCTCTTCAATATGTCTTGATTTCAGAAAGGTTATTATTCCGATTACGGATATGATTAACAGAATTATTATTATTACAATTTTTCGCATAAGTGTATATTAAAATCTTTTTTTAAAGTTTTTATTTGCTTGATATCCATTGTTTAAATGAATCTACTAATATTGTCAATGATTTGATTAAATCCTTTTTTTCGCTTTCGTTAATGTTGCTAAGTAAATTCTCGTGAAAACTGATATGATTATCATACACATTTTTTAAATATTCACTGCTTTTTTTAGAAAGATACAGCTTTATGTTTCGTTTGTCCGTAAGGTCGGTCTTTTTTATTATTAAATTCTTTTTTTCAAGAGAATTTACAAGATGTGTAATTCTGCCCGGAGTCAGGTTCATTAGTTCGCATAATTCTTTTACAGAGTACTGGTCTTTAAATACGAATAATTTTAACAGCCTGAATTCTCCCGGTGTCAAATTATATCCTGAGGCAAAATGCTCTTCCTTAATTGTACACATCCTCGTAAGGTCACATAATAATTCGGCAGTTGATTCAACGAAATCTTTTGTATTTGGGATGCTTTTAGCCAATAAATTATTACTTTATACCCTAAAATAATATTATCAGTTTAAAAAAGCAATTATCAAAAATAGTCCGAAATTAAAAATTTTATTAGAACAGAATAATTACAATTCAGATATTTGCCTAAAAATGAATATTGAATAATTTATTCCTATTAGGTATTTTAAATGTAAATGTCTTAAATGAATAAATATTTTAATGAAAGAACACTGGGATTATAAATACTCTGCTTCCGAATACATATACGGCAAAAATCCGAATGAGTATTTTAAATATATATTAGATACTTTAGAGCCGGGAAAATTACTGCTGCCTTCGGAAGGGGAGGGGAGAAATGCGGTTTATGCAGCTAAAAAGGGATGGAGTGTGACTGCAGTTGACTTCAGCATTAAAGCAAAAGAAAAAGCCCTGAAATTAGCTGAAGAGAATAATGTCAAAATAAATTATGTTATCAGCCATGTAGAAAAATTTATATTTCCCGAAAAAAAATATGATGCGGTTGCTTTAATTTATGCACACTATCCGCCTGACCTTCGTACCTTGATTCACAGTTCTGTCGTAAAGTCCCTGAAACCGGGAGGAACATTAATTCTTGAAGCGTTCAATAAAAAACAGATAAATAATAACACGGGCGGTCCGAAGGATTTATCACTTTTATACAATACTAAAATTCTTAATAATGATTTTCATTATATGATTACAAAAGAACTTAATGAACTGGAAATTGAACTTGGGGAGGGAAAACATCACGAAGGAAAAGCTGATATTATACGTCTGTTTTCAGTTAAGAATGATGTAGTATAATCATTCAGGTTATTATATTTTCACTATTTCGTCATTTTTATCATTTAAAATTCGTATAAATTGGCGAATTTACTTAATAAATATTAAAAATGTGGTTTTTTTAATCAGAACACTTTGGCACGATAATTGCTTATTATATGGTAGAAAGGAATTTTAAAAATGAAAAAAATATTAGTTTTATCAATTATCGTATTATCTTTTTTAAGTTTTTCACTCATAATTAAGGATAATACTTTTGCTGAATCAGATTTGGGAAATAATCCAATCGATTCTTTTTACTGCCGTGCTTTAGATTTACCGAAGCAGGATATATCTAAAGATGAAGAAAAAGAACTAAAATTTATGCGGGAAGAGGAAAAGATGGCTCACAATTTTTATGTTGTTATGTACGAAAAATGGGGACTTCGCCCTTTTAATAATATTTCAAAAGCAGAACAAAGACATATGTCTGTCATTAAATCAATGCTCGACAAATATTCTATAGAAGACCCAATTAAAGATATGACTCCGGGTATTTTCTCGAATAATGACATTAAAGAACTGTATGAAAATTTACTGGAACAGGGTAATAAATCGGCAACTGATGCTCTAAAAGCAGGAGCCGAAATAGAAGAAGTTGATATTGTTGATTTGATTAGAGCAATTGACAATACCGACAATAAAGACTTAAAATTGGTCTATAATAATATTATGCACGGCTCATATAATCATCTTCGTGCATTCGTCAGGGTTCTTAATAGGAGGGGAGTTGAATATGTTCCGAAACATCTGGAGAAAAATTTATTCGAAGATATTATTAACAACTGATTTACGTTTTTTACTTATATTGAAAAAGCCTGCATAAATTTAATGCAGGCTTATTTTATAAATAATCTATTTGAATTAAAAATTCCAGAAGAAGGAAACGTGACCTAATATTGTACTTAATTTACTTGAACTGCCATTAAATTCTGACTGTACTAAACTGGGATTCAAAGCAGTAAGTTCTTTGCTTAGTCCTGTTTCAAATGCAAGATTTACATTTATATTTTTAGAGAATCTGTAACTGCCTCCTAACGTTAAATGGTGTTCTACTATTGCAGGGAATAAAGGAAAGACTGTGGATTCAGGCACAGGATTGTTTCCGTATGCATATCCGACACGTAAGGTAACAGGTTTGGAAATATCATATTCTGCTCCTAATTTTATAATTACTGCATCATTCCAGTTCAAAGGAAAATCTATATTAATATTAGGACCACCCATCATTTTATTAATGTTTGCATTTGAACCGTTTGTCAGTTTTATTTCCATTTTCTCAAATGCATTTGACCAGTTTATCCATTCAAAGTCGAGTCCAAGAGATAATTTAGTATCCGGTTTGTATGCTAAGCCAAATCCGATTGATTGCGGTATTTCCAGCCCGGCTACTTCAACATTATAATCCGCTTTAAATCCAAGATTTGGGTCTATTTCCATATAGCCAAAATTTATTGCGATTTGATTTAAAGCAAATTCTAATGATAGACCTTGTGCTCCCGGTTGTGAATAAAATGCAGTAACGGCTCTTCCTGTCACATCCTCAAATTGTTTTGACATATCCATCGAGGTTTTACCGTTTTTATATTTAAATTTTGTCGGTAATGAATATGTTAAACCAAAAGATAAATCTTCATCCGGTTTATATGCGAGTCCTATTTTTCCTCCGAAACTTATCGTATTCAGTTCTGTCATATTTGCAGAAGTAATTACTTCGTTATACCCAAATCCTCCTGTTTGCGTAGACCTTGCAAATAACTCACCAAAAGTAGTGAGAGGCATACTTTTGGGCACACCTTTCATAATTGACGGGTTCATTCCAAAAGGCATCTGAAATTCCATCAGGCTATAGATGAGTTGTGCTGTGATACCAAATGAGAATTCATCAGCAATTTTATAAGCGGCAGAAAGTCCGCCGTTTATTGTCGCAAATGTAGAATGATATGCCTGTTCCCAGTAACTACCTTTTATTGGACGATATCTATATGCAGTGTCGGGACCATATCTTTCATAACTTTGTGACCTGTACAGTTCATTTTTCAGCAGATAATCAGCACCCATTCCGCCTGATGTATATACTCCGATACCCCAAGAAAAATCTGATTCTTTATATTTATTTACATAACCCGCTGAAGGTAGGGGGAAGTAATTTTTCTGTCCCTGTACATCATTGTTAATTGAATTTGAAAATCCTGTTTGAGGTGCCATAAATGAAAAATTACCCGCAATAGTTGATTTCTGTAAAAATGAAATTCCGGCAGGGTTTGTCATCATCAATTCAGGAGTGTCAAAAATTCCTATAGATGTTCCTCCGCGTCCCATACTTAACGCATCGTAACCGATTAATTTGGTGCCATTTTGTGCGAATACGGAAGTTGAAATGAATAAAATAAATAAAATAATGTTGTATTTTTTCATTTTATTATATTATGATTATAAAAAATTTATTTTAATACAGTTTTAAAAAATAATTTTGAAACCCGATTTAGTAATATAAATATGAAATAAGTATTTTTTCATATTAATTTATCATCTTACGGCTTAAAACATATAACAAATATATGATAATTTCAAGCCTTAAAATATCTTATCTTTTCGCTGAACAACGAGTGAATAACTATATCATCTGAAATAGTAATGATAAGTGAACAGTTTAACTAATATTGTATATATTATTGTATTAATCTGTGCTGTATTAATAAATAGATATTATTAAGAATTTATTGTTTTTATATTTAATGCAGTAACTGAGGAATCTGCTTATGCCGGAAAAAATATCTTTCATATTAAATAATGAACTAATATCTACAGACATAAATCCGGCTTTATCTCTCGTTGATTATATACGTTATTACAAAAAACTCACGGGTACAAAAGTCTCCTGCAGGGAAGGGGAATGCGGTGCCTGTTCTGTTCTTGCAGGCGAACTAAATGATGAAAGAATAATATATAAAAATGTTAATTTCTGTATTTTCTCTCTTCATTCTGCTAATAGAAAGCATATCGTTACGATTGAAGGTTTGAATACATCGGGTTTAAACGCTATTCAGGAGGAATTTTTAAAAAATGGAGCTTTGCAATGTGGCTTTTGTACACCGGAATTCATTATTTCCCTAACATGTTTTTTTCTTTCTTCTGATGTTATTGATATTTATAATGCAATTAAATTTGTTTCAGGCAATCTGTGCAGATGTGCAGGATATTTTTCTATAAAAGATGCAATTTCAAATCTCGTTAAAAATCTTTCAGGTAAGGTTTCAGAATCGCAGGACAGAATCGAAGAGTTAATATCACTGAATATTATTCCTGATTATTTCAAAGATATAAAGTCAAGACTTATGCCATTGCAGAATTATCCAATGCTGGATGATACGGAAGATTATGATTTTCTGATTTCTGGTGGAACGGATTTGTATGTCCGGGATTACAATCTTGTTAAGAGTTCAAGGATTAAGTATGCAACCCATTCATCATCAACCATTGAAGCAGTTTGGCAAAATTTCAATAAAATTTTTATCAGCGCTTTTGCATCTGTGGAAAGTGTTATAACTTCATCTGTTATTAAAAAATATTTTAAAAATATTGAGAATCTTGAAAAATATTTCGGCTCCAGACAAATTAGAAATAAAGCTACTGTAGGCGGAAATATTATTAATAGTTCCCCGATAGGTGATATGTCAAATTTTCTTCTTTCACTCAATGCCGAAGTCTATTTCAGAAACGGTTACGGCGAAAGAAAATTATTATTAAGAGATTTATTTCTAAATTACAAAAAACTCAATCTCAGAAATGGAGAAATTCTGACAAAAATTTCATTTAATATTCCGCCGAAAAATACTTTCAGCAATTTTATAAAAATATCAAGAAGAAATCATCTCGATATAGCTAGTGTCAACAGTGCTGTATATTTTATCCGGACGGATGATGTTATTAAAAAATGTTCAGTCTCTGCAGGCAGAGTTGCTCCAATACCTAAGTATTTAGCAGATACACCGCATTATTTAAAAGGTAAGAAAATTAGTTAACAAATATTCAGAAAAATGAAAATCATACAGAAAGATTTATTTACATACAGCCTCAATCATGTAACTGAAGCATTATTTTTTGCGGATGCATACGGAAGTATAATAATTGTTAATGATTCAACGTGTAAAATGCTTGGATATACAAGAAAAGAATTACTTAAAATGAAAATAACTGATATTGACACAGAAATGACTAATAACGAGTATAGGGAACGTTTTAAAGAACTAAAAAAGAGAAAGAATTATACTTTTATTCATAAACACAGGCGAAAAGACGGGAAAATTATTCCTGTCGAAGTAACTGCAAATTATGTACGACAGTATTCAGAAGAATATCTCTTTGCATCCACAAGGGATATTTCAAAGCAACTGGAAATAGAAGGGAAATTAATAGACAGCGAAAAAAAATACCAGAATTTTATTGAACAGACTTATGAAGGTATTTCATATCTGGAATTTACTAAACCTATTGACACAAAGTTATCATTTGGAAAGCAAATAAAATTATTTTATAAATACGGATTCATATCAGAATGCAATCTTGCATTTGCAAAAATGTACGGTTTTTCTTCTCAGTCGGAAATGATAGGGAAAAAACTGATTCAAATTCATAAAACTGATAATGTACCCGAAAACATACAATCATTCCGGCGATTGATTGAAAGTGATTACAAAGTGCTGAATATCGAGACAATTGAAATTGATAAAGACGGTAATAATATTTATCTGCTTAACAATTCGATAGGAGTAATTAGAGAAGGTTATTTATACGGTTTATGGGGGGCACAGACAGACATTACGGAAAAGAAGAAAGAGGAAATCCGACGCGAAGCTATATATAAGATATCCGAGGCGGTTCACAGAGTGGAAAATCTCGACGAACTGTTTAAATCAATTCATCAGATAATTGGAAGGTTAATGCATGCTAAAAATTTTTATATTGCCGTATATGACGAAACTACAGATTTAATCCGATTCCCTTATTTTATAGATGAATTTGATTCATATACGGGATATAAAAAACCGGAAAAAGGACTTACAGAATATGTTTTAAAGACGGGCGAAGCATTACTTGCTACCCCGGAGATATTCAACAGCCTTGTTAATTTAGGTGAGGTTAAGTTAATTGGTCAGGATTCAGTTGACTGGCTCGGCGTTCCGTTGAAAAAGGGGAATAGAACTTACGGCGTGCTCGCAGTACAGTCATATACTGAAGGTATCAGATATAGTGAGCAGGATAAAGATATTTTATCATTTGTTTCTGAGCAGATTGCTCTGGCGATTGACAAAAAATATTCCGAAGATGCCATAAAAATCAGTGAGGCAAAATACAGGAATTTTATTGAAGGCAGTCTTGAAGGTATTTATTTTCTTCAATATGATGAACCAATTGATATTACTCTGGATGAAGATAAACAAATTCAGTTGTTGTATGAAACAGGTTATATAAGCGAATGCAATGATTTATTTGCCAAAATGTATGGATATAGTAGAAAAGAAGATATGATCGGTCAGAGAATAAAAGTACTTTATGGTAATGTTTTAAATGAAGAAAATAGAAATTCTTTGCTGAGATTTATCAAAGGGGGATATAAGGAGCAAAATCTCGAAACCCGTGAAAATGATACTTTCGGAAATGAAAAATATTTTATTAATAATGTTCTGGGAGTTGTAAAAGAAGGATATTTAATTGCAAACTGGGGGACACAAATTGAAATAACAGAAAGAAAAAAAGCAGAAAAAGAAAATCAGTATTATAAGGAACTGTTTTCCTCAGTGGCGAAAGCTGAAGAGTATCTGATTGTGGAAAAAGAATTTCCCGTTGCAGTGCAGAAGTCTTTGAAAGAGTCAGGCAAAGCGTTGGATGTTGACAGGATATATATATATGAAAATATTACCGATATTGATCCCGAAAAAATCTATATGTCGCTTAAATTTGAATGGTGTTCGGAATTTGCATTTCCGGGGATTAATAATGCCGAATTATTAAAACTTCCTTATGAATATTTCTATTTAGAATGGCTTGATGAAATGCAAAAAGGGAATATAATATCAGGTCTGATAAATGATTTTTCTGAATCCGAAAAATCCTTTCTTAAATCAAAAGGGGTTCTGTCTCTGATTATTGTTCCGATATTTATTGATGACAGTTTGTGGGGATTTTTCGGAGTTGATGACTGCAGGAAAGAAAGAAAATGGAGCGAAACAGAAATATCAATTCTGAAAACACTGACACTTGCGATAGGCGGTTCCATACGAAAAAAGAAGTATGAAGATTCCTTGAAATCCAATGAAATGAAATTGAGAACCGCATTTAGTGCAATTCCGGATATACTTTTCATTTATAACAGGGATGGGACTTATATTGATTATTATACATCAAGGGAGGATTTGCTTTTCCTGAAACCTGAAGATTTTATGGGGAAAAACATTAAAAATTTGTTACCTTCGGAAATAGCCGATGCATTCATTAAAAAGACGAATGAATCTTTTATTGACGGGAAATCAAAAACAATTGAATACCCATTAAAGATAGCAAATGAAATAAAATATTTCGAAGCAAGGCTGAGTACATTCGATGGTGATAAAGTTCTTTCTATCGTAAGAGACATAACGGACAGGAAAAAAATAATAGTAGAGCTGATTTCCGCTAAAGAGCATGCAGAAGAAATGAATAAAGTGAAGACTAATTTTCTGGCTAATATGAGTCATGAATTAAGAACACCACTTCACGGTATTCTCGGGTTTGCGCAGATTCTTATGGACGCACTTGATAATGACCAGTTAAGTGAAATTGCTTCTACAATATTCAAAAGTGGAAACAGATTAATGGAGACACTCAATCTCATTTTAAATTTGTCTAAACTTGAATCGGAAGAAATTCTCATTAATTTATCAGATGTCAGGATTGATGATGTAATTAATGAAGTGTATAAACTTTTTGATGTTGTGGCGAAGGAGAAAAAAATTTATTTGAAAAGAAGAATGATTAAGGAAAATATAATGGCAAAAATTGATGAAAAGTTATTACGGGATATTCTGAATAATATAGTCAATAATGCCATTAAATTTACTAAAACAGGAGGTGTGATTATCGAAACGGATGTAAGAAAAAAAGATTTGTACATATCGGTTATAGATACAGGAATCGGTATACCGAAATCTAAACAGGATATAATATTCAGCGAATTCCGTCAGGAAAGTGAAGGTCTGAGCAGGAGTTTTGAAGGAACGGGATTGGGACTTACTATATCAAAAAAATATACCGAACTTCTCGGAGGTAAAATTATACTTGAAAGCGAGGTTGGAGTAGGTTCAGTTTTTACATTACATTTCCCGGGAATTATTTCGGATTTTGATATTTCAAAAAGCAAGTATAAATCTAAATCAAAATCCGAATCTACTGAAATTCTAACAATTAACAATATACTACTTGTCGAAAATGAAGTTGTCAGTGCAGAACTTGTTAAATTATATCTGAAAAATTTATACGAAGTTGATATTGCAAGGGATGGATTCGAAGCACTATCAAAAGCGAAGGCAAGGAAATATGATGTTATATTAATGGATATTAATCTGGGGGAAGGCATAACTGGACTTGAAGCGACAAGAAAAATACGTAAAATTGCGGATTATAAAAATACTCCAATTGTTGCCGTTACTGCCTTTGCAATGGAAGGAGACAGGGAAGAATTTTTGCAGGCTGGTTGCACACATTATATTTCAAAACCATTTGAAAAAAATGACTTAGTATCTTTGCTTAAAAATATAAAATAATAATGAATATTGATTTACTTAAAAAATTGAATGAATTGATTAACCTGAATTCGGAATTCTGGACAGCTACGGTAGTTAAATCCGAGGGACATACTCCTGCCATACCGGGAATGAAAATGATAATCGAATCAGATGGAAATATTTTCGGGACTATAGGCGGAGGTGATATTGAAAAAAAAATAATAGATTACATAATGAACACCGGACCAAAAAATCCATTACTGCTGGATTATAATCTCGGGTCCGAAACCGAAGAATCCGAACAAACAACAATGATTTGCGGAGGAATACAGTCAGTATTTATCGAACCGAATAATATTAAACCTTTATTATATATTATTGGCGGTGGACATTGCGGAAATGCATTGTCCGAATTAGCTCATAAAACGGGATTTAGTATAATTATTCTTGATAACAGGGAAGATTTATCTAAAATGATAAAACATATTTACGTTGATGTAAATGTTATTGATTACAATAATATAATTAATTATATAATGTTTTCAGAAAACATATATATTGTAATAATGACACATTCTCATCAGTACGATGAGTTTGTGCTTGAGAAAATAATTAATAAGGAATATAAATATCTCGGAATGATTGGAAGCAGAGAAAAAGTGAAAACTATTTTTGATAATTTAATAAAAAAGGGATTTGAAAAGGAATTAGTTAGAAATGTATTCTCACCCATCGGATTCGATATCGGCTCACATACACCGGAAGAAATAGCCGTTAGTGTAATAGCTCAGATTATAGCAGTACGAAATGGGAAAAATCCGATGAATAATAATCCGCTTCTTTTTTTCTTATAATCCAAGCCTTGAATCTCTTTTCATCGCTTCTATTATGTTTTTTATATGTGCATTGATCTCAAGTCCGATTTCCTCCGCTCCTTTAATTATATCATCTCTGTTAACATTTCTTGCGAAAGCTTTGTCTTTCATTTTCTTTTTAACACCTTTCACTTCTACATCGTTCAGCCCGCCGGGTTTCATCAGTGCGTAAGCAGTAACAAGCCCTGTGATTTCATCGCAGGCAAAAAGATATTTTGATATTAATGTTTCTCGGGGTATATTCGTACGTTCCGGATAAGCATGTGACAGTATTGTATTAATAAATTCATCGTTAAAACCCCATTCTCTGAGAATATTAGGGGAAGCATTCGGATGCTCGTCAGGAAACATTTCATAATCAATATCGTGAAGTAATCCTGCGTTTCCCCATAATTCTATGTCTTCATTCATCATTTCGGCATAATATTTCATAGAGGACTCAACTGCATAGCAGTGTTTACGCAGATTTTCGTTCTGAATGTACTTTTCGAGTAAAATTTCAGGAACTTTTTCCATAAGTTTTGGTTTTATAAATAAACATAAAAAGTTTACTTGATTATTATAAATAAATAAAATAAATTACAATTTTATAAGTTAGTAAAAATAAATGTCTCATTAAATAAAAAACATAGGAGAAAAAATGAAAAAAAAAGTACTTTTAGCCGTCTTCTTGTTCTTAGCAGTATTTTTAGTCAGTGAGACTTTTTCACAAACACTCTATTTTTGTGAAGGAGTTGACAGCAAGGGATATCCGATAACTGAAAGTCAGAAATTTGATATACCCAGGGGTGGTGGATATTTATATTTTCTTGTAAGATTACCATACGCTATTGATTGCTATTCCGTGTCGTATGATATTTACGAAGTTTATTCGGATTATTCCGAGGATTATAATACAACAATATATCAGGACGATATGACTCCCAGCTGGACCTGGTTCTGGAAAAAGGTCACGTTTTACAGACCGGGATATTATCATATATATGTAAGAGATTGCAACGGTTACAATCTAACCTCTGCATTTCTTGAAATAGAATATAAATAAATTTTTACACCGGATGTCTTTATATTAATTTTTTAATAATGCGGACATCCGGTTTTATTATACCTTTATCCGTAATGAGAGCGGTTACCAGTTTCGAAGGGGTTATATCAAATGAGAAATTCCTGACTTTGCATTTTTGGGGTGTTATTCTCGCATTTATTATCTTTTCTTTGTATAAACCACGGATGTGAGATACTTCTTTTCCGTTTCTTTCTTCAATTGGGATTTCTTTCATTGCATCTTTAATCTTAAAATCGAATGATGTAACCGGCAACGCAGCATAAAACGGAATATTATTATCTTTGGCGGCAAGTGCTGTTTTGTACGTCCCGATTTTATTACATACCTCACCGTTAAAAGTAGTCCTGTCGGAACCGACAATTACAATATCTACCATACCTTTCTGCATTACATAACCACCGGCATTGTCGGTAATTACTGTGCAGTCGATGTTGTTATGCATTAGTTCCCATGCTGTTAACCCTGCACCCTGATTTCTCGGTCTTGTTTCTTCTATCCACACATGGAGGTTGATTTTTTCTTTATGAGCAAAATAAATCGGAGCTGTTGCTGTTCCGTAATCAATACATCCGAGCCATCCTGCGTTGCAATGAGTGAGAATATTTATTGTTTTGTCTTTCTTTCTCTTTAAAATATTTTTTAAAATATTTAGTCCGAATTTTCCGATTGCACGGCAGGAATTAATCTCATAATCTGAAAGATATTTTGCATATACAAAAGCTGCTTCAACTTTCTTTACCTTTGTTCTCTCTCTGTATATTTGATTTAGGGAGTTTTCCACTGCGTTGAAAAGGTTTACGGCTGTCGGTCTTGTTGATTTTATCTGTTCTGATTTTCGGTAAATGTAATTATCGAATCTGTTAATGTTTAGATTTTTCGCGTATGCTTCCTTTGCAGCGAGAAAAATTCCGTATGCTGCAGTAACACCTATCAGCGGGGCACCCCTTACTGTCATATTCTTTATTGCCGATATTATATCTGATGATGATTTCAATTCTATAATCTCGAATTTATGCGGCAGTAAATTCTGGTCAATTGTATAAATAATGCTGGGATATTTTTTTTCTGTCCAGATTGTTATATGATGCTTTCCATTAACTAACATATCAGAAGTATTTAATTTATTTTGTATACTTTAAAATAATAAATTATGCCATAATTATGTACTAAATAATTAATACTTTTTTTAAATTAATTATATATTAAATTTAATGTAAATGGAAATGCTATGAATACGGATAAATCATTTGAAAATTTGAAATCCTACTTTAACAGGAAAACCTTTCACGGCACGGGGAAAGAAATAAAAAAAGTTGAAGTAATAGAACCCTTTATAACAATATCACGAGAGACAGGTGCGGGGGGAATCTCACTCGGTGAAAATCTGGTAAGTTATCTTAATATTTTTGATACTGACAGAAAAAAAGATTGGATGCTTTATGATAAAAACATTCTCGAAAAAGTTTTGAGTGATAATGTCATCTCAAGGGAAATTGAGAACCTAATCCCGGAAAAAAAAATTCCCGAACTCCAGAGTATTTTCGAACAATTATTTAAGTTACATCCCTCTACGCAGACCATCGTTCATAAAATAAGCAGGACAATTTTACAGATCGCTTCTATGGGCAATGCTATAATTGTCGGTCGTGGTGCAAATATTATCACGAGGGAATTAAAATGCGGATTGCACATCAGACTTATTTCATCAATGGATAAACGTATTAAACAAATTCAGGAAATTATGAATCTTGATAAAGTTCACGCCGCAAAATTTATAGAAAATGAAGATAAAGACAGAAAACAATACATTTGGAAAAATTTCAGTAGAGAGATTGATGATGCTTCTTTATACAGTATAGTAATAAATCTGGCGAAAATTAATATAGAAGATGCCGTAAGAATTATTGCGGAAGAGGCAAAAGATTTAAGGGTTTTTAAATAAAAAATTTTTATTGAGCTTACATTCGTCTTTTAGTAATCTTACTAAGCTTGTCGGCTAAGAAGTAATTTCTTATAATATCTTTTGCCTCATTGACAGATGAATAATATTTTACTGTCATTTTGCCATTACCGGTAATCATTGCCGAAAGTCGTTTGATATTTTTTCTGCACATGCAGAGTATTTTTTTATTCAGCTCAAATGCCCGTCCGAGTTCATAACCAACGCCGAGACTCGGATTTGATACTTCGGCAATAATGACATCCGATTCCAGAAGCCATTTCATATCCCTATTATGAATATCTTCATCTTTTATTCGTGCCTCTCCATTTTTCTTGATGGCAGGATTAGCGAAATGCTCCGTAAGTACTTCACCAAAATTTTTTAGGTATTCAATCAGTTTGCTGTTGATTTCGTCGGAATCTTCAGACTGAACTCCGCTTATTGAAGTTGCATAATATATTTTCATACTTACATAATGTTAAAATTAAATATAAAAGTAAATAATATTTTTTACGGTAAACCAGTTGACTCATATTAAAATGTAACCGTAGTAGTAGTTTTTTTTCTTTTCTTTTTTGCTTCTTTTTTCTTTTCTTTTTT
>JAFGII010000092.1 GCA_016929695.1 Ignavibacteria bacterium | reverse complement strand
TAATTGAATCGCGCCTCTGCGTTTAGTCCCCCAAATAAATTCATCTACTAATAACTAACCACTAATAACTAACCACTAATTCTTCCGAGTCTTTAGTGGTAAAACCTGCGTAATGTTTGCCTTGTCACTTCTTACTTGTCACTGCTTTATTTGTTCTTTGCTATTTGTTATTTGTCTTTAGTTATTTGCGTTCTCTGCGGTTATGTTTTTAATCGAATATCGAACATTAAATATCTTCACCGTATTCAGCATTCCGGATGCAAAATGATTTGTTATTTGCTGTCTTATACAGAATATCAGTACTAAAGGATTAACTTGTTTAAACTATAAAAGTTAACCGATAATAATCGACCTATATTTAACATAAGAAAAAACAGTATATTCACTATATAAATAATACTATTATATCCTCCTTTCAATAACTTACCTTAATAATAGAGTCTAATTTTATGTATTGATATAGGTTAAACAATTTTATATATTGAACAAAATAATTTTATATGAGAAAAAATTTTGCAATGAAAAAATTATATTACTCCATAAGCGAAGTTAGTAAAATCACGGAACTGGAGCAATATGTATTACGTTATTGGGAAACTGAATTCGGAATTCTGAAACCCGCAAAAAATCTCGCCGGAAATAGAATATATACCAATAAAGATATTAAACTTATCCTCTATATAAAGAAACTCCTTCGTGACGAAAAATATACGATAGAAGGAGCAAAGAAAATAATTAAAAACTTATATTCTAAAGACGATAAAAGGGATGAAAAAACGAAAATTGATAAGAACTTTGATGATAATGATGATAGCAGGCAGATAAAAAGCGAACTAAGTTTATTTCAGAATCATAATAAATCATCCCTGCCGCAAAAAAACGTAAAATTAAAAAGAGATTTAAAAGAATTGAGAAATTTTCTCAATAATTTACTTGATGAAATTTAGTTATTATTACTATATTTTTGGTGGTTAACCCTATTTACCTAAATTAAATTATACTATGCGTATTGTAGTAATCGGAAGTGGATTTGGAGGCATCTCTGCTGCCTTGAGATGTTTATCTGCAGGTAATGAAGTAATAATTCTTGAAAAACTCGATAAACCCGGTGGCAGAGCATATTATTTCGAGAAAGATGGCTTTATATTTGATGCAGGTCCTACTGTAATTACTGCTCCCTGGCTTTTTGATGAAATTTTCGAGAAATTCGGGAAAAAAAGTTCTGACTACTTTACACTTAAGAAACTTGAAACTTTTTATAAGATTTTTTTCGATGACGGTAAGGAATTTAATTATAACGGCGTCAAACAGGATATTCTGTCCGAAATTAGAAAATTTAATCCCGGTGATGTAGAAGGATATCTGAAATTTTTCGAAACTACTGAAAAAATATTCACCGCAGGCTTCAAATTAATTGCTCATCCTTTTGGAAAATTTTCCGATATGCTCAAAATACTGCCTGATTTAATCCGTTTGAGGTCGGATAAATCGGTATATAAATATGTATCGGGTTATATAAAAAATGAGTATTTAAGAAAAGTTTTCAGTTTCCATCCTCTGTTAATCGGAGGAAATCCTTATAATACAACAAGTATATACACATTAATCCATTATCTTGAGCAAAAATGGGGCGTTTGGTACGTTCAGGGAGGCACAAATAAGGCGGTTTTAGGTATGCTTAAATTATTCCGTGAAAATAACGGTATATTAAATTTAAACAGCGAAGTTTCCGAAATTCTCGTAAAAAAGGAAAACGGAAAACCGAAGGTAAAAGGCGTTAAACTCACTTCGGGGAAAATTATAGACGCCGATGTGGTAATTTCAAATGCGGACGTAGCATTCACATATAAAAAATATATCAAACCCGTATATAGAAAAAAATATACCGATAGAAAAATTGATTCGTTTAAATACAGTATGTCTCTCTTTGTAATTTATTTCGGAACTAAAATTAAATATAATCATTTACCCCATCATTCAATCATACTGGGAAAAACTTATAAAGAACTGCTGAAAGATATCTTTACAAATTACAAATTGTCTGACGATTTTTCTTTGTACCTTCACAGACCGACTGCCTCCGATGATTCGGTTGCACCTCCCGGTAATGATTGCTTCTATGTACTCTCCCCTGTCCCGAATCTCAAATCGGGGATTAACTGGAATGAAAAAGGAGAAGTATATAAAAATCTTATTCTCGATTATCTCGAAAAAAAATATATGCCCGGTTTAAGGAAAAATATTGTTACCGAATTTTATGTTACGCCTGAATATTTTCTGAATAAATTAAATTCCTGTCTTGGAACTGCATTTGCAATTGAACCGATTCTGTTTCAGTCCGCCTGGATGAGACCTCATAATGAAAGCGAAGATATAAAAAATTTATTTCTTGTAGGTGCAGGCACGCATCCGGGTGCAGGACTTCCCGGCGTTATTAGTTCCGCGAAAATTGTTGAAAAATTAATTCGGAATATTTAATAATTGTATTTGTACCCGCCGTTTTAATGAAAATATCAAATATTTTTAAAGAATTTCTTAATAATACATCTGATTTTGTTTTCCCGCGAGTGTGTATTATATCGGGAAATAAAATGCAAGAGAATAATTCTAATCCGTATATTCAGGACAAAATATTAAACTCCCTTCAGAAATTGGAATTAAAAGACGAAAGTCTCCTTAAGAAAATTATTAATCACCCCTTTGCATTCAGTTTGTATATATTTCATTCGGATTCCGATGTTCAGAAATTTGTTCATTCAATCAAATATGAAGGATTTAAAAATCTTGGTATTTTCGCTGGGGAAATATTGGGAAAAGAATTGCTGCTGAAGAATTTCAACAGTTTAAAAGAATATGATTTCATACTGCCTGTCCCCTTGCATCCCTCGAAACAAAGAGAAAGAGGTTACAATCAGAGTGATTTAATCGCTGAAGGACTAAGCAGAGTTATAGGTATTCCGTTAAAAAATGATATAATCAAAAGAATTAAAAATACAAAAAGTCAGACGCGTCTCGATATTAATCAACGAAAAAAAAATGTTGAAAATGCATTCAGAATCAATAAGAAATATTACGGCTTCCTCAAAAATCAAAACGTCATTCTCTTAGACGATGTAATCACTACCGGCTCCACCATAAAAGAAATCCTCAGCGTTATACTTAGAGCAAATGCAAAAAATGTTTTCGTAATCAGTCTCGCTCACACCCGGAACCCCGAATCTACATAATCCCCTTCCCTCTTGTTACAATTCTCCTGCGTCGTAACCTGTTTTTCCATTTGTCACTTTCCACTTGTCACTTGTAACTGTTTTCTTTGCATCCTTTGCGTCGTTGCGTCCTTTGCGTCGTTGCGGTTATATTTTTTCTATTCATAATTCTTAATTTTTAATTCTTAATTCCTTTGCGTCCTTTGCGTCATTGTGGTTATATTTTTTCTAT
>JAFGII010000014.1 GCA_016929695.1 Ignavibacteria bacterium | reverse complement strand
TTTTTTCAAGTGACTTAAATACCTGTATTTATAACCCTCTATGGGGTGTTTTTATCGTTTTTTACCCACTCACTTGGGAGATGACCCCAAATACTTTTAGTTTGCAGTTACCTTCAACCCAGCCTGCCCCAAGTGTCGTAGAAAATGTTTTGTTTATTACCTGACCGTTAGTCCATATTCCTCCCGTATTCACATTTTCTCCTGTTGAACTGTTCACCATATTTCTGACTACCCATTTGTGAACATAATTTGAACCGCCCGTACAATATGAATTCCCCGATTGAGAATAGACCAGATTATCTTCGGTTATAACATAATTTATTTTATACTGACCGGTTAAATCTGTAAGTGCAGTAGCATTTAATGATACATCAAGTGTTCTCGTCCCTGAATTATAATTTTTAGTCAGTATATCAATTTTCACAGGTGCAACCGGCAGATTTAAATATCTCATAAACGGTCTTTCAACGAAATTACTGTACCCGCAGCTCCACGGGTCTATTTGCCTGTCAACAGTCCCGAGAGGATATGCAGTTAATCCTAACAGAGAGAGAATATTGCTACCGTTGAAATTAGAGAAAGGATCAGAACCTCCGCCGTGATATGCCAGTACAACCGTATTCGGATAATATAATTCAAGGTCGAGAATTCTTTGTTTCCCGCAGGGACACCAAGAGCACCACGTTCCGGTACTATATTCTATTAAGACATTTCTTCCGTTACTTGATACAGTATAATAATTGTAAATTGTGTCATTTGAATTATTCTGGTCACCGCTTAATGTTGAGTATGCTTTCATTGTAATATTACCCGAAGACGGTGCTGACCATTGCGGAAATGTGAGAAGAACTGATTCTCCGGGAGCAAGAGACGATGCGGTCTGAGTTTGAGTGTAACTTCCCGGAGTAATTGTAAGTGTTACGGGTATTGACTGTGTCGTTGTTCCGTAATTTCTCACATATACTTTCGGAATGTCGGTGCTGTTCGGAACGATTGCTTTTATAAAGCTTTTAAATCCGGAAGCACCTGCATCAGTGCTGTACCTTGTTCCTATTTTTATATTATCCAGATATAGATTATTGCCGTAAGCAGAGATAGCGGTAAATTTAAGTTTATTCGTACCTGCGGGTAAAGAATATCTTTTTGTTGCCCATTGTGAAGATGTAGGAACGAATGCCGCACCCGTTGCAGGTGCGGTAACGAGTTCTCCGGATGTACCGCCGTTTAGAAGGACAAGTTGTGTCCAGTTGCTTCCGCCGTCGGTTGAGTACCAGATTTTCAACTGGTCGTTAGCGGTGCCATATGTGGCATAAGCGTGGTCAAATAAAAGTGAGTCACCGGATACTGCCGGAATGAATTGCGGCGTTATGATGTCAAAAGTCATTCCGCTGTTTGCGTCGGAATTATCGGCTTTAATCGAACCATAACCCATACCGTATCCGCTGCAAATAATCGCCCAGTCCCAGTTGAAAACATTTGTCGTATATAAAGTCCATCCGTCAGGCGGAAAGTTCGGATTATCAAAATCCTGCCAGATGTAAAGCGCTCCTGCATTACTGTATAAAAGAATAATTACAAGAAATAATAGAATAGAAAAATCTTTTTTCATTTTTTTATATTTAAATTAAAAAATATTTGCAAATTATTACAGCATCGCCGGTTAAATATATTCAAATCAAAATTAAAAAATAAAGCACAAATTACGGATTATAAATTTCGGTGCAGAGTTGTGTAAAAATCCCGTCCCCCAGAATTAAAAACAATTTTTCTGATAATTGAAAACCTTATTCTCTTTATATTTGAAATTAAATCGGATAAATTTGAATAAATAAAAAATTAAAAAATGAGTAAAGCAATTATTATAATGGGTTCCAAAGGCGACCTTGACTGGTCGAAGAAAATTTCCGAATCATTAAAAAAATTCGGAATTGAAAGCATAATGAGAATTGCCTCTGCACATAAAGTTCCTTTAAAATGCTATCATATTATAAAAGAATACGAGACTGAAAATGTTGTATTCATAACCGTTGCGGGAAGAAGCAATGCATTGAGCGGATTTACGGATTTTCAGACTCACTGCCCTGTTATCGCCTGCCCGCCTTACAGTGAGAAATTCGGCGGAACAGATATTTATTCAAGTCTCAGAATGCCGTCGGGGGTAGCACCCATGGTTATTACAGAAGCAGAGAATGCGGGACTGGCAGTAGCAAAAATTTTCGGACTCACAGACGAAAAAATCAGAAAAAAAATTCTTGACTATCAGAATAAAATGAAAGAAAGCCTTGATAAAGACGACAGGGAAATTCAGAATTCATAACTATTATTCATTAACTAAAAAAGTAAATCGTACATTATGGGCAGCGTCAAAGATTTAAAAATCATTAGTGAAGCAACAAACGAAAATACAGGAATCGGGAGATTTATTTTTTCCGACCGTTATTCTATATTTGACTGGGGTGAAATGCCCGATACAATTCAGTACAAGGGAACGGCAATTGCAATTCTCGGTTCTTATTTTTTCGAGAAACTTGAACAAACAGGCATATCGACTCATTATCTGGGGCTCGTGGAAAATAATAACGCAAAAAAACTTGCGGATGTTTCTAATCCGTCAAATACTATGGAAGTAAAACTGCTTCGTGTTGTAAAGCCGGGATTAGAAGGTGATAAATATGATTACTCCCGGTATAAAAATGAAAAGGGCGGATTTTTGATTCCCCTTGAAGTGATTTACAGAAATACATTGCCTCCCGGAAGTAGTGTGTTCAAGCGTTTGAAAAACGGCGAAATTACCCCCGAAGATATCGGACTGAATGAAATGCCCGTGCCCAATCAAAAACTTGCAGAACCAATCCTTGATGTCTCGACAAAACTTGAAATAACCGACAGGTATATGAAATGGGATGAAGCACGCGAAATATCAGGTTTGTCGGAAAATGAAATAAAAGAACTGAAAGAACTTACCAATATAGTAAATAATCTTATAACGGAAGAGTTTGCACAAATAGGACTTGAAAATGAAGACGGAAAAATCGAAGTAGGATATGACCTGAACAGAAAATTAATGTTAGTAGATGTACTCGGAACTCTGGATGAATGCCGTTTTACATACGAAGGATTGCCCGTCAGCAAAGAGATTGCAAGAATTCATTACAGAAACACCGAATGGAGCAGGGCAGTGGATGAAGCAAAAAATAAAGACAGGCAGAACTGGAAAGAAATCTGTGCACTTTCTCCCGAGCCACTGAGTCCAAAACTAAAGCAGTTGATATCGCAGGTGTATTCCTCCTGTACGAATGAGATTACCAAAAGGGAATGGTTCAAAGATATTCCGCCGTTAAAAGAAATAATGAAAGAAATAAAAACTGAACTGAAATTGTAAATTTATTATTTCCGGGGAAGTGAATTACTACGTGTGAATAGTAAAATTATAGAAAGAAATATTTAAAAAATATTTTTTACATCTTAATTTTACAGAATTGATTATATCGGCCTTTTATTTTATAATAACAAGTTTTCTCGTTTCGGAAAAATCTCCGCTTCGTAATTTATAAAAATATATTCCGGTCGTTAAATCATTTCCGTCAAATCTGATGCTGTATGTCCCAGGTTGTAATATTTCATTGACGGGTATTAATATATTCCTTCCGGTAATATCAAATATTTCCAATACAACATTTCCCGTTTTCAAAATATCGAACTTAATATTGGATGAGGAGTTAAACGGATTCGGGAAGTTTTGATATAGAAAATATTTTTCAGGAATATTTGTATTTACGGGTGTAATATTTGTCGTATAAGTATAAGTCATAGTTTTCATTATAACGGGATTTTTATCCGAAGCATTATAAAGCACAATGAATTTTTGAATATCAGGAGTAAAAATCCCCTGCAGATAAGAGATTAATCTCGGAGGTACGGATTGATAGCATATTTCTGTTTTTATGGTATATTGAGAATTTCCCTGAACGGGGATTTTATAATAAATTATATCTTTTCCGGTTCCCTGAATTGTGCCCTGCCTGTTGAAATTTGTATCTGACGCGGCTCCGCCTGTAATTGCGATGGTATCGTAACTTGGATGCTGATTAGTAAATCCCTTTGGAGGAAGACGATTGTCTTTTATATAAGATGCTGCCCGAAGAAGTTTATATGTAAAATTTCCGTTAACATCTTTTAAAGAACCTTCATATATCTGAACCTGATTCTGGTTTGTAATTTCTGCATAATGCTGTTCATATGTTGAATCGAGTCCGATTATTTCCCCTGTTGAATTCCAGTTCCCTGATTCAAACACAGTATTATTTGACTGGTCTGATACTTTTAGATGAATCCACATTCTTCTGTACGGTATTCCAGTAGGAATTTTATGGCCGGTATTATTTTCAACGGCAACCGCTATATTTAATATACCTGAACTGTATGTCGGATTTGAGAATAAATTCAAAGAACTTTCTTTCAATGACTTGCTAATATAAAATAATGTTGTATCAAAGTGCTGGGGCGATGCAGATAACTGAAGACTGTCAACATTATTTCTGAGAATTTTCCCGACAAAACTGTTTCCCCCCGCAAAAAGATGTTTCCAGTAGGGTGTTCTTTTTGTTGTATCAAATGGCGGACTCGTGGAAATATCAATCGGAGTATTCGTAACAGGCATATGGCAAGTCTGACATTGGACTCCGTTTGTTTTGTATATGCTGTTTTTCCATTCTATATACGGTGTTTGTTCAGGAAAGTAACCTGTAATTTGTCCGCTGTAATTTACTGTCGGTGTGAATAATGTATGACAGGTAGCACATAATTCCGACTGATTTGCCGAGGCAGAATATACCGGAGTATAATTAACGGAGTTTATCATCGG
The DNA here is from genome assembly GCA_016929695.1 of Ignavibacteria bacterium. Lineage (GTDB taxonomy): Bacteria > Bacteroidota > Ignavibacteria > Tepidaquicellales > Tepidaquicellaceae > Tepidaquicella. The sequence goes on along the minus strand of JAFGII010000014.1, from coordinate 34,096 downwards.
ACCTGCAAGCGGATTTTGATATGGTCCGTAAATAAGCCTTTCTGTCGTTATGATGTATCCACCGCTGTAACTTGACTGCATTCCGAAATTTGTGTTTTTTATCTGATGACAGACAGTACAACTCACACCGTCCTTTGCCAACGCATTTTGTTTCATTTGTACCATAGTGTAACCGGAATCTCCGTTTTGAATTGCCTGCCGCCATCCCATTGCGGCGTGACATTTTGTACAGGTGCTTTCAATTAAAAACTGATACTGCGGAAGCTGATGAACTTCTTCTTCAACAACGGCTCTCCAGAACGGGTCTTTTGAGGCGTTTCCCATTATTGAAGAACGCCAGTGTGTTACGGGGGATATATCAACACCATTTTCAGATAAGATTATTCCGTTTCCCGTATGACAGGAAGCACAGTTTCCTGAACCCGAAAATAAGGATGAAGTTTCACCCGGCAAGGGTATCTCCTGTGTAAATCCATCTATTAGAAATAACTTCAGAAAAACAAAAACAGAAATTAATAAATCCATTATAACCTCTTTTATTGAAAATATTTGCAAAAACTAAACCGCAAAAATTTTAGAAATTACTTTTGCTTTTTATCATCCAACCGAAATTTTGCATTCATTATGTCATCTATCAATTCAAAATGCAAAATAAATGAACATTTTTTTGTTCATAATATTTTTTCATAAAAATTATTTTCTAAAACATTTTGCTGTTATAAGTTATAAAAGAAGAGTTAATAAAACAACATATTTTTTCTAAGATATTTCTTACACTATTTTAATAAAATCATAGATTTTGTTTCGGAATAATCTGCCGATGTCATTTTATAAAAGTATAATCCGCTTGAAAAATCAGAGGCATTTAATGATACAATATGTGTCCCGGCGTTCTTAAATTCATTTACAACCGTTTGTATTTCCCTGCCTGATATATCAAAGACTGAAATTTTTACATAACCGGCTTTTGGTAAACTATATGAAATATTTGTTACAGGGTTAAAAGGATTAGGATAATTTTGTTTCAGACTGTAATTTTCCGGAAATTCGTTTTGGTTATTTTCTATACCGGTCAGTGTTACTGTAATTTTGGTAATCGTGCCCGCGTGCCCTACGACCCATCCTGTACGGCATCCTGTCGAGTTATCGGGGAAGTCAATATCGCGCTGAGTATTTGTATTTATATTGACTACTGCCCAGTTTTCTCCGGAATCCGTGCTTCTATATGTTTTATCTCCCCTGACATACCAGAATTCGGTTCCTGAACCTTCAATTGCTGTAATATTTCCAAGTCCGGGAACAGATAACGGGAAATATGATGAACCTGCATCCGTAGATCTTATCATATTTGTTGAACTTGCCAGACCAAGAGAAAGTGAATTAAAATGGAATGCTAAGATAAAACCGTTAATACCTGTTGTCTCATGGGAAGTCCAGTTAATTCCGTTGTTCGTTGTTCTGTAAGCATTTCCAAAAAATGCTCCGAACCACATATAAGGAGGTAACACAAAGAAACCATTTTGAAAACCCTGTTCGCCGATTAAAGCCTGAGGTGCTGTCGGCAGAAGTGTCCAGTTTGAACCACCGTCTGTTGTAGTAAGTATATTCCAGATATTTGCTTTCGGGTCTCCGAATGCATAACCGTGAGTTGCAGAAATCATGTGTATACCGTTAATAAATCCACCTGTACTCGTATATACCTGTATCCAGTTTTCTCCCGCGTTTGTGGTTTTATATATAAATGTATTATTTGATTGTGATGTTGTGGCAAGAGCATTGTTTTCATCGGTTGCCTCGATATATAATATATCACCGATTATTACACCAGTATTCGGATTACCGTTAAGCCATGTTGTTCCTCCGTCTGTAGTTCTGCGGACTGTTCCGTTTGAACCGGCAGTCCAGCATACAAATTCATTAACGGCTTTCACAGTATAAAATATATTAAGCGTGCCTGACGATTGCGGCACCCAGGTATAACTGCAGTTGTTCGAAGGTTGTGCCCATAAATTAATTGTAAATATATTTATCAATATTATTAACGTCCCTGTAATTTTGATGCTGTATGGATGTTTTATTTTCATTTTTCGTCCCTTTCTGTTTGTTTACAAAAATTATTTATTAATGATTAACCAAATTCAAATAAAAAACGTTCAGTAATATTAATCTTTAATTTTTGCATTAAAATTACATAAGTCATTTTCAGTATTCACTTTAACAAGTTACAGTTTTTAAAGGAGGTGTTTTTCATTAACAGATTATAAATAAAGACTCAGGCAGTCTTTAGATTTAATCCGATTCGGTTTGTATGAGTTTTATCACTATAGATTAATTTATTTTGAACTTATCCCTGTCTTTAAGAAAAGGAAATTTTCTTCTGAATAATTTTACATTAGTATGTTTCAGTACTATTGTAAAAACAATTTCGTTGTCAGAAGCAGTAAATAATATTTTCCCGTCAGGTGCAATCACAGATGAATCACCTGAATGGTATATTCCGTCATTATCGGTGCCTGTTCTGTTAACTCCTATAACAAAAGACTGATTTTCAATTGCTCTTGCGATAAGAAGTGATTTCCATGCATAACTTCTTCTTTCAGGCCAGTTAGCCACATATATAATCATATCATAATCATTGTTATATCTCGACCACACGGGAAAACGGAGGTCATAGCAAATGAGAGGCAGAATTTTCCATCCTTTATAATCTATAATTACTTTAGAATTTCCCGGAGTGAAATTCATATCTTCATTAACAAAAGAAAATAAATGCCTCTTGTCATAATACTTCAAGTCTTTATTATGTTCTGCCCAAATTAGTCTGTTGTAATATTTCTTTTTTTCCTTTACGGTGAGGCTTCCGCATACTGCACATTTGAATTCGGCTGAAATTTCTTTCATCCATTTTATCACGGGACTTCTCATAGACCCGAAATTATTCTTTACATTTAAAGTAAATCCGGTACTGAACATTTCAGGCAAAATAATTATATCTGTTTTTTTTATGTTTTGCTTTATAAGAGAATAGACTTTTCTCAGGTTTTCACGCGGCTTTTCCCATACCATTGAGTATTGTACAAGAGTTACGGCTAAATTATTCATTTTTTTTTATTTAAATATATTAATATGAATATTCAAAAAAAATTAATTAAACCGTGCAGAGGAAATAATATGCTGATTTATCTTTAGGAACTTGATAAACTTTTTAATTTATAAACTGCTTTACAATATTGAAAAATAAAATCATTTTTTATAGATTATAATGTCGGGATATATCCTGACTCAGGAAAATATATGAAAAAAATATTTTTTTTAGTTTTGCTCTTTTATTCCGTGATACTTTATTCACAGGAAAGAACTATTTCCAAGCCTTTCGATTTCACGATGTCGTACGGTTATGAAGAAAATTCATTCGTTAAAATTAATAATAATAAAGCCGTTCTGATAAGTTCTCCATCGGGAATATTATCTGTATTTCCGGATTATAGAATCTTTCCCACCGGCATAAATCAGAGTGAAATTTCTTCATCAATACACATATCAAATCCGAATATTATTTTTGCAGGAGCAAATACTGATGTCGGACAGGGATATTATGTATCAACTAATGCCGGATCAACATGGTACGGAAACGATTTGCTGCCCGGCTCAATTGCAATCTCTACTAATCCGGCTGTCTTAATTGCTCCTAACGGAAATTTTTTGTTTAACTATTTTGATAATACAATCGCAGTTGACCGTTCCGCAAACAACGGGCAGTCCTGGATTGGGAGAGTTGTTATTCCGACTTCAGGCGGCTTTGATAAAAATCACGCTGCAATTGATTATCAGTCAACCAGTCCCTATTATCAAAGATTTTACGTAGGATATACACGCTGGTCTCCCCCATATCCTGTTGTAATAGTATATTCAACAAACTACGGACAAAGTTTTTCAGGAGAAATTCAGGTTGGCTCACCTCAGGCAAATCATTATGAACAGGGGATAAATCTGCAAACAGGTCCCGGAGGAGTTGTATATGCGGTATGGGCTACTCCGATTAACAACCTGCCTCATACTGAAGATAAAATAGGTTTTTCTAAATCAACTAACGGCGGAGTAAACTGGATTACTCCGACATTACCTATTCCAGTAGGAGGAGTCAGAGGAACAATATTAAATTCCAATATAAGAGTGAATTCATTCCCTTCAATGGGAGTTGACAGAAGCGGTGGTGCAAGAAACGGATATATTTATCTGTGCTGGACACAGAGGGCTCTTGCACCTTCAGGCAGTGATGCGGATATAATTTTTGTTTTTTCATCAAACGGAGGAACCAGTTTTTCTGCTCCGGTCAGAGTAAATGACGATGCATTAAATAACGGCAAACCGCAATTTCTGCCCTGGCTAACCGTTGACCAGTCAAACGGAAATATTGTAATTATTTATTATGACTCGAGGGATGTTTCAACCCTTGATTCCTGCAATACATATATGGCACTTTCCCCAGACGGAGGTGCGAACTGGACAAACTTTAAAATCAGCAGTTCTCCGCAGAAACCTGTTCCTCTTCAGGGATATGCGACAGGATATTACGGCGACTATATAAGTGTATCCGCTCACAACGGGAATATGTACCCCTTCTGGACGGATAACAGAAGCGGTAAAGCACAGATATATTCGGCTAAGGTAACAATAGGTCCCGTTATAGTTCACGATTCATTAAAGGACACGGAAAATCTCACAGGTCCTTATATTGTTAATACTAAATTACTAACTGTTGGCAGCAATATAAATTCTTCCTTAACAAAAGTAATATGGGGCAGAGGCGGATTAACCGACAGCGTTGCACTGACAAATTCTTCGGGTAATAACTGGACAGGAAATATTCCCGGCAACGGTTCTCCGGCTCAATACAGATATTTTATTAAAGCCGTTGATTTACTCGGAAGAATAAGTTTATTTCCCGCAAATGCACCGGCGGGATATTTATCTTTCAATGCAGGACCGGATTTAATAAAACCCGTAATTCTGCACACACAATTGCCCGATACACCAAAACCCGCCTGGCCTGTTCTTGTCAAGACATTTGTGACTGACAACATAGGTGTGGATTCGGTCTGGGTCAAATGGTATATCAATAATGCATCACAGGGAATCCGTCATTTGAAATTAAATGCATCCGGAAATTTATATTCTGCAAATTTTAATTCAAATATAAATGAAGTATACTTAAATGATTCAATATTTTACAGAATATTTGGCAGAGATGTATCTTCAAATCATAATGTTGATTCAACACCGTTATACAAATTCAAACTGACTAATTTGGCAACAATATTTGTCGGAAACGGTACGGATATAAGTTCGTATCCGTTTACAACATTTTATACGGATGCAAGAACGCAGTTTATTTATAAGGCATGGGAATTATTTAATGCGGGCGGCGCAATGGGGTCAATTTTGAGAATAGGGTTTCAGATTATTTCAGCATCTCCGGTACAATTAAACGGGCTGACTGTTAAAATGCAGCATACATCCGCAATTACTTTAAACGGTTTTGTAAACAGCGGATGGACTACTGTGTTTTCGGGTAATTATACCGTATCAGGAACAGGTTGGAGATATATTGATTTGACTACGCCATTTTTCTGGGATGAAAGTCATATGTTAATTGAAGTTTGCTATGATAATAATACATTCGGACAAAATTCACAGGTTTTTTCATTTAATTCACCCGGAACTGTATGGCACCAGCATCAGGATTTAATTAACGGAAGCGGGTGCAATGACCTCAATGCAGGTACTGTTCAGAATTCAAAACCAAATATTAGTTTTACAATAAATTATGTTGTGGGAATAAAAGAATTGTCAACAGAAATACCGGAGAAATTTATTCTTCATCAGAATTATCCGAATCCGTTTAATCCTTCGACTAAAATTAAATTTGAAATCCCGAAATCAGGATTAACGAAACTAACGGTATATGATTTACTCGGAAGAGTTGTTTCCGTTCCGGTAAATGAAAAACTTAATTCAGGAACTTACGAGGTTACATTTGATGCCGGAAATTTATCGTCGGGAATTTATTTTTACCGGCTTGAAACAGAAAGTTATACCGAAACAAAAAAATTAATTCTGCTGAAATAGAAATAAGAACGCCGAATGCACGAAAAAGCTGAAATTTGCTAAAAACAACATTATCTACAGTTATGAAAATAAAAATCATCTTTGCAGTAATTTTATCTTTACATTTAACCGGAATATCCTTTGCCCAGCCACAAACGGTTTTTAAAAAACATTTATTCCTCGGTACCTGGCAGATGGATTCGGAGGATTTGGTTTTTGAAGAATGGTCTTATGTTAACGATGAATTATACACGGGAAAAACTTATTTCACTAATTATAATGATACGACAATAATAGAAATATTGCGCCTTTGTTTTATAGATAACATATTCTGTTATTGCACAACCGTAGAAGGTCAGAACGACGGAAAAGAAATTGTGTTTGAGTTAAAACACATTGAGAATTACGGAGAAAAGTTCACATTTGAAAATCAGGAACACGATTTTCCCCGGAAGATAATTTATGAATTTTCATTTAATAACACGATGACAGTAACTCTCGAAGGAACCGTTGAATGTAAAAACAAACAAGTTAATTATAATTTCAGCAAAATTCCTTCCGATAATGATATTGCAATTTTTACGGGAAAGTTAATCAAAGAACAATTTGTAAATAAAGGAGGCAGGACAGTCGAAGAAGTATTTGATTATTTCTTTGAAATTGAAGAAACTCCTTATTTTATTCGTTTTAAAAACGGTGAGGTTTCTTTAAAAGAAATCGAAGAATGCACGGATAATAACGTCAGATTAAAAGTTTTTCTCCGCTGGGGCTTATGGGATTCCGATGATGAGACACATCAAAGCCGAATCGGACGATATGTAAATGTACTGGAAATTGTACCGCTTAATTGTATTGAATAGCAAACACGGATTATAATAATGCTGTGAAATATCAAAAAAAATTATATTTTTCTATTCCTTGAATTTTCACGGTTAAAACATGAATCAATTCACCCGATAGATGTTAACACGAATTCAGGCAGAATCTTTATTAACAAATAAATTCAAAATTAAAGGATTCCATGAGAATCAATGGTTCACAGTTGAAAAAATTCTGAACGGTGAAAGAGTTCTACTTATAGAAAAAACCGGATACGGGAAATCATTATGCTATCAGTTCCCTGCTGTTTTGTTTAAAGGTATGACAGTTGTGTTTTCTCCCTTGCTGTCCTTAATGCGTGACCAAATCAAAAAACTTAATGAGCTTGGAATAGCGGCAAAATGCGTTAACAGTGAACGAACTCCGGAAGAAAATGCGTTGGTGCTGGATGAAGCAATTAAAGGAAAAATAAAAATTCTTTACATTGCTCCCGAAAGGCAGGAAAATAAAGAATGGCTCGAATCAACAAGGCAAATGAATTTATCAATGGTTGTAATTGACGAAGCTCACTGTGTTTCGGTATGGGGGCATGATTTTCGTCCTGCATTCAGAAGAATTATTAATCTTGTTAAACTTCTGCCTGAAGGATTCCCTGTGCTTGCAACTACAGCAACCGCTACTAAACGGGTTGAAGAGGACATTGCAAAGCAAATCGGAGGCAATGTAAATGTTTCCAGAGGAAATCTTATGAGAGATAACTTCCGATTATACGTAATAAAAGTAAATTCCGAAGATGAAAAAATGATTTGGCTCGCACAGAATTTAAATTCCATTAACGGCTCCGGAATAATCTATACGGGAACGAGAGTTAATACAGAAATTTATTCAAGATGGTTCGAATTTTCAAAAATATCTTCAGTTAATTATAATGCCGGTCTCGATGCTCAATCAAGAGTTGAAATTGAAAACGGTTTAATGAATAATAAATGGAAATGCGTGGTATCTACAAATGCACTCGGAATGGGAATAGATAAACCCGACATCAGATTCATAATACATACTCAGATACCGCAGTCTCCGATACATTATTATCAGGAAATAGGAAGAGCAGGAAGGGACGGATTACCCTCAGATATAATTCTTTTCTATAATCCCGAAGACAGAGACCTTCCCGAATCATTCATAGAAGGCGGGAGACCTTCAATTACAAAATATTTCAAAGTAATTGAAGAAATTAAAAAAGAATTGCTCGGTGAACGCGAAATAATGAAAAAAGTGAACCTGAAAACCAATCAGGTAAGAGTAATAAAAGCTGACCTGATGGAGCAAAAAATTATTAGAGAGGTAACTGTCGGTAAAAGTAAGAAATATGAATATATAAGAAATGCTCCTGAATTAAATTCTAAAACATTCGAAGAACTCAGAAATCTGAAGATAAAAGAACTTGAATGTATGATTGATTATACGGAAACAGAAAATTCCCGTATGAAATTTCTGTGCGAATTCCTCGGAGACAACACAGGCAGAGAATTTAAAAACTGTGATAATACGGGATTGAAGAAGTTAACAATTGTTCAATCCGAAGAGTGGCAGCAGAAATTAAATAAGTTTCGGGAAAGTGATTTCCCCGAATTGAAAGTTGAAAGCAAGAAATCCAATATTGTAAACGGCATTGCAGGTTCCTACTACGGAGTATCAAACGTAGGCAAGGTTATTCACAAATGTAAATATAAAAACGGCGGGGATTTCCCGGACTTTCTGCTTAATCTTTCTGTGAATGCATTTCGTTATAAATTCGGTAATGAAAAATTTGATTTGATATTATATGTTCCTCCGACAAAATCCGGAAACCTCGTCAAAAATTTTGCCGTTAAAATTTCCAAAATACTGAATATTCCTGTCTCCGATGACCTTGTAAAACAGGTTGAAACAAAAGAACAAAAAATGTTTGAAAATACTTATCTGAAAGCAGATAATGTAAAAGATGCATTTATTTTAATTAATCCAAACGGTATTTTTAGAAAGAAAATTTTATTAATAGACGATATATTCGACAGCGGAGCAACAATGAAAGAAATAGGAAAATATTTATCGGATATGGGGGCACAAAAAATTGCACCTCTGGTAATTGCAAAAACGGTAGGAGGAGATATTGTATGATTAAGGATGCGCCATACTGGATTTCTTTTGCACATCTGCCAAAGTGGCGGACATCAAGAATTAATGAATTAATAATTAAATTTCATCATGAAAATAAATTACCGCTCGAAGATTTTTTTAAACTTTCCGAATCCGAATGGAGAAACTTATACGGTTTAAATGATAAAGAGGTATCGGATTTAAATAATTCAAAATCCGAAATTCCGAACAATTCATTTCTTGCGGAAAATCTATTCAATGAGGGTTATGAACTTATTCCCATAACATCCGAAGACTATCCGAAGACTTTAAAACAAAATCTGAAAGTATCTTATTCTCCCGCATTAATATACATCAAAGGCGATAAACAAATCTTTCGGGAAAAATCTGTTGCAATAGTCGGTTCACGTAACGCTTCTGATATTTCGCTTGAATTCACTGACAACATTGCAAAACTTGCGAGCAAAGAATTTAAAGTAGTAGTAAGCGGCTTTGCTAAAGGGGTTGACAAGCAGGCACTTGATTCCGCAATAAAATACATCGGACGCAGTATAATAGTTTTACCGCAGGGTATTCTGACATTTTCATCGGGATTCAGGCAATATTATACTCAGATAATAAACGGCGATGTACTTGTTTTAAGCATATTTCATCCGAAAGCACCGTGGAAAGTGGAACTTGCAATGGCAAGAAATCCGGTTATTTACGGTCTTGCTCAGGAAATTTACGTTGCGGAATCCGATGAAAAAGGCGGAACATGGTCGGGAGTACAGGACGGACTGCGGAAAGGAAGAAAAATTTATGTGAGAATGCCGAATGCAGACGAAAAAAACGCTAATAATAAATTAATAGAAATAGGTGCTGTCCCCGTAGATATGAAAGGAAAGGAATCTTATCACGCGACAGGCATATCCGGACCGGGAATAAACTCAATAAAAAACAATGATATTGTTTTTCAAACCGTCAGAGAAGGTAAATCTCCCGAAGACGATATAATAAGAATTTTACAAAATACATCGTTAACAGCTACGGAAATCATTTCAAAATTGAACCTTGACTGGTCTCCAAAAAAATTAAACACTTATATAAAGAAACTCGGCAGCATCGAAATAGTAAAAATCAGAAACAAAAATTATTACCGTATTAAAAACTGCAATAATAATTATCAGCATAAATTATTTCAATCAAATGAAAAATAAAATTCTCAAACATGTAATAGAATTTGATTACTATTACACCAACGGCAAGAGAAATAAAAAAAAATACAAGTCATCCGAAAATATATTCTCTCCCGAAGGGAAAATTACAGAAACTCTTGTTTATAATATTGACTTAAATGACGAACTATATCTTTCGGAAAAAGTTATATATGACTCCGAAGAGAACATTCTCAATATCTCAAGATATGATGACGAAGGAATTTTTACGGACTATGAAAATTTCTCTTATGATAAATTCGGAAGATTAATTGCCAAAGAAATAAATTATCTGGAAGAAGGAATATACGAAATTGAAAAAATAAAATACGACAGGAATGACAGGGTTTCAAGAATATTAATATACGATGAATGTAATGAGATATTACAAAGAGTTGTTTTTAAATATGATGAAAAAAATCAGAAGTGCGAGACATTTTACTACATTGACGATGGATATCTTATGTACAAACAGTTAGAATTAAAAAATAAAAATGGTCAGACAACCGATATTATATTATATAAAAGTAACGGGGAAGTTGATTCTAAAATAATAAGGAAGTATGATGAAAAAAAACGTCTTGTGGAAGAAACATCCTATTTAAATGATACCGATATAAGCGAAAAGCAAATTTATAAATACAGTAAAGACGGAAGAAAAGAAGAACGTTTCTTTTATGATAAAAATAATGAAATGACAAAGAAAATAATCACAAAATATAATCAAAAAGGTGAAACACTTGAATCTACACATTATGATTTGGAATGCGAACCTTTAATATATACAGTATTTAAGTATTTCTATTATGAATAATTTTTTTCCCTTCTCCTGCGGGTCATTCGAAGCAAGTATTACATTTGTCCAAATAAGTTAAACAGGCATTACAGACATTCTATATAACAATTTCACGTTCTGATATTTCCAAATACGTTATCACTTTTGTTTAAAAACCACTTAGATAAATTAAAGAAGATAAACCGGACATTCTTATGAAATTTAATAATTTACAATCACATTATTATTAATAACAATAAAATATTATATAAAGCAAAAGACGGAGAAACTTTACCGGAATTATGGCAGGGAGAAAAAACAGTCTGGCTTAATCAGTATCAGACAACTTGATTTTTTTAACCGTGACTGTTCATTAATACTATTTTTAATTAATTCATAAAAAATGTGTTGATAATTATACTCTAAGGTGTTATTTTAATTAAGGAAAAATAATATGAAGTATATAACAGAAGATGATTATAAAAATCATCCCAAAAAAGTCTGGGATGAACTTGAAAATGTTAATGAATTAATTATCACGAATAAGGGGACACCTGTTGTTTTGCTTACACCTCTTTCGGATTTAAATATTGAAGAAACACTTAATGAAATAAGGCGCGCCAAAGCAATTGTCAGTCTGGATAAAATGTGGAAAACCTCCGTAAAAAACAGGAATCATAAGCTGTCTAAAAAAGAAATAAACGGTATTATTGACACAGCAAGAAAAGTAATGAAATGAGAATAGTAATAGATTGTAATGTTTTTGTACACGGATTTACAAATCCCGACTGCGTTTCCGCTGAAATTTTAAAAATGTTACTGAATTCGGATTTCCTTCTGTTATATGACTCAAAAATACTGGACGAATATAAAAGTTTATTAAAACAGAACAGGTTTAATTTTTCTAAAGACTTAATCAGTTCTTTTATTGAATTCATTGAAAATATGGGGGAGTGCATATCAACAAAACCCGTATCTGCTGAATTTAAAGATGAGGAAAACAAAAAATTTTACGAAGTTTCTATTTGCGGAAAAGCGGATTATCTATTAACTATGAACAAAAAACATTTTCCTGACGAAAAATTTATCGTTACTCCTTCCGAGTTTATAAAATATTATATAAGAAGTAATATTTAAATTTCCTCATCAGACGAACAATGTCAACGGATGAGAAAAAAATCAATAAACAGACGGATTATCCCAGGTTGAAATTACATTCTTTACAAATTCCATTTTTTCTTCGTATAGTTTTTTCATATCGAGACCTATATACTGCTGAGCTTTTTCTTTCGTGGAAATGTCCGGAATAGAAACAGGTACGGTAACATTTAATTTCTGCAGTAATGCCGTGAGCAAAATTCTTGCATCCTGTGCCTTCTCTATTGAAATGCCGAGAATCCTTGCTGCTTCAAGCGGTGCGTGGAATGCCCCGCCGTGCGATGCCGCAACATAGTCCCATCTCCATTGTGCCTGCCGGATAAGTTTTAAAATCGGTTTCATCAGTTCTTCTGTCGCTCCGTTGTCCCAGGCAGTTTTTGCCTCTATATGCGCCTTTACAATTAATGAAGTCGCTTTCTTGCTTAAGTCAAGTATTTTATCCTGCCTGTCATAAACATTTTTCATAAGAATTGCTTCAGGTTCACGATGGCATACCAGACACGAACCTGAAATATTATTCAAGGGACTTTGTATGTGATGGTCGGTAAATTTAACACCGCCTTCAGTTTTATATGGCATGTGGCATTCGGCACAGGATATGTTTCTCTCCGCGTGTATTCCAAATTTGTAAACTTCATAATCCGGGTGCTGTGCTTTCAACATAGGTGCTTTGCTTAATGAATGAACCCAGTCAACAAAATCCACCGAATCATAATAATTTTCCATATCTTCAACCGTAAATCCTTTATCCCACGGGAATGTAAGATATTTTCCTTCGCCTTTAAAATAATATTCAACGTGGCACTGCGCACATACTAATGACCTCATATCCTGATGAGAAACTTTTGAAATATCTTTCCCCTGTCTCTGAAACGCTTCTACCAAAGCCGGTCTGGTAATCCTGAGATTCATTGTTTTCGGGTCGTGGCAGTCCTGACATCCGATATTGTTAATAATTTCTTTTCCTAATTCTTTCCAGGGAGTTTTGTAAAATTCTGCAATTCCAATTTCATTCATAACTCTCGGTACATCAGTACTTTTGCAGCTCCAGCAGGTACCCGGCTGGGGTAATTCTGTTCTCAATGTCAATCTGGAATCTTTAACCGCATTATAATGACCGCGAGACTGATTGTAATCTCTTGAGAAAGAATATCCCGCCCACAGTATAACAAGGTCAGGATTCTTTGCAAGCGCGTCTATTGTGGCAGAACCTCCGTGCTTACTTGCAAATGTCGTATCCGCGGTTTTAATATAAGATTCATATTCCCTCGGATAGTTTTCTCCCCAAATTTCGTTTTTCGGCTCCCAGTCCGCAATAGGTTTAACAGTCTGCAAAACCAGTGCTTCACTGCGCCTTTCGATTATCGAACTGCCCAAAAGGCCGATAAGGAACACTATTATAATTGTTGCAAGATATAAAACCCAGCCTATCCAGGGCTTCTCTTTAATGGCTTCTGATATTTTCTTCATAATAAAATTTTTAAATTATTTTTTATTTATTTGTTGTTTTATCCACTCCGGAACCAGGTCGTCAGGTGCGAATATCCTCGAATTCGGGTATGTCGATAAACTGTTGACTGAGCCGTGAGGCGTCTCCATATGACAATCCCAGCAGGGTCTTTCATATATATCATCGTCATTTAAATATTTGCTGTGAGCAAGATCAACAAGTGTAAAAACATTCTCGTGGCATCTTTTGCAGTTTTCCTGAACAGCATTTGCTCCCGCCTGTTTAATTCTTATAGCCTGCGGTTCAAGTCTTAATGTGAATATTGTTGAATGTCTCAATCCGTCCGTGGCTTTGAACATATATTTCCTGACGAAATTATCCTGAGGCACGTGACAGTCATTACAGGTTGCTACTCTCGAATGGGAACTGTACTTCCAGGATGTGTAATGATTGTACATTACGTGGCAGTTAATGCAGGTCTCGGGTTTGTCCGATAAATAAGATGCCGCATTTCCGATGTAAAACGTAAAGACTATTAATCCCGTTAATACTCCAAGTGCAATAATTACAGGCACTCTCCACTTTTCAGGCGGAATGAATTTTTGAATTATACTTTTTACTTTGCCCAATTATTAAATTAATTCTGATACAAATATAACTATTTCATCTATTAAATATTTTGACTTTTGTCAATATTTATAAATATTTAAGCATTCAGTAATTTCTTCAAACCTTCATAATTATTTACAGTTATATTTTTCCCTTTTATTGTAATATAATTTTCCGATTGAAGCCTTCTGAAGATTCTTGATACGGTTTCGAGTGTTGCGCCGAGATATGAAGATAAATCAATTTTTGATATGCTTAATGCAAAAGTATTATAACTGAAGATTTCAGTTTGCCGGGATTTTATTGAAAGCCTGCTGTTATATTCAGATAATATATAATTTATAAGTCTTCTTGTTACGTCCTGAGATTTTACGTCAACAACCTGAGTCTGCATAATTCTAAGTTTCGCCGATAACCCCGATAACATACCCATGCAAAGTCCGTAATGGTTTTTCATTAACTCGAAAAACGGCTTTGCAGGAATATGTATGATTCTTGTACCTTCACATAAACTCATTGCACTTGCGGGATATTTTGCGTTATTTTTTAAAATCTTCTCGTAATTTTCAAATACGGGGACTTCTCCGAAAGTATTATTGTTATACATCAAATGTATTATTCTTTCTTTCCCTTCACGTGTAACTCTGTAAATCTTTACTATACCCTCTATTATGCAATAGAATCCGGTATATTCGTCTTTTTCAAGAAATATTATCTCACTTTTTTTTAATTTTTTTACTGTCGAAATTGTCACAACTTTTGCAAGTTCTTTATCGGATACTTTCGAAAATAATGAAAAGGTTTTTAACTGCTGTAAAATTATTTCCTTCAATACTACTGACCTGTCTGTATTATTAAATCCGTTTTTCATATATCCAGAGAAATCCGCTTTAGTTAAAACGGCAATTCTTCCTCATCTGACGGTGGAGGAGGAACATCGTCTGAGCCGGGAACAGGTTCATTATCTGAAGCAGATGAACTGTTTGAATCATCGATTTTCTTTAATCTGAATGCATTCAGAGAGACAAAATATACTTTATTACCCTGCGGGTTCGTCCATTCCCTGCCTCGTAAATCAAAATCTATTTCTACATCGTCTCCTTTTGCGAAGTTGTCAAGTAAAGAACAATTGTCATTAATCATTTCAAATTTAAGTATCTGTGGGTAATTTGGATTTTCCGCATATTCAACCACAAATTCCCTCTTCCTGAATGTTTCTTTTATCTGGTTTGTTTGAAAAATTTCTAAAATATTTCCTCTGATATTCATAACTTTGATAATTTTATTATATTGAAAAATAATTATAATGTCCGCAAAAATAAATATTAAAACCGATAACTAATATTGTACCTGTTACTAACGTGTAAGCGGAGAGACGGTCATTAATTCGGTACTTTTTTTATCCTGATATAGAACAGAAGTAACAAGAAGTTTTTTTTAATGCACTTTGTCTTAACTGTAAAAGTCCTGCTTATGAAGGTTATGTATCACAAATTTTTCAGGTAATTTAACTGATGTCCATTTTCAAAAATTAATCTTAGATAAAAATATTTTTATTTAAATAATAAATAACTATATTGTTTTCCGGAATATAATAATGAAGCGCTCATCGGAGAAAAGTTACGGAACAAGAAAAGTATACTTAAAAAGAGTAATAATTGCCCTGATAATCTTATTCATTTCAGCCGTTATTACCGCATTTTTTTATTACAACAGATATAAAATAATATTAACGGAAGAAGCACATAAAAGTTTATTTTCCATATCTGAGTTAAAATCGAAACAGTTGGAAAACTGGATTAAGGAAAGACTGGGAGACGGTAATTCAATTTCCAAGAACAAATTACTGTCAGATGAACTTTCCGGTTTTGAAAATAAGCCCCGGCAGGAAGCGACACGTCATAAAATACTTGACTGGTTTTCTTCTTTGAAAAATGAATACGGATATAAAAGCGTAAGTTTACTTGATACGAATGCAAATTTAATTCTATCAGAGCCTTCTGAATGCAAAGAGCCAGGTGAATATATTAAGCGAATGATAAAAGAAATAATCGTCTCCGGAAAAGTTGAATTCAGCGATTTTCATTTTTACGGAAATTCCGATATAATTCATCTTGATTTAATGATACCTGTATTTTCCGTGTACGATAATTCAGTAAAAAAAATTATAACACTTGAAATTGACCCCGATGATTACATCTATCCGTTAATACAATCTTTTCCTGCGGATAGTTACAGCGGCGAGAGTCTTTTAATAAAAGAAGATAACGGGAGCGCTCTCGTACTCAATGAATTAAAATTTCAAGAAAATACCGCACTGAAATTCAGATTTGATAAAAGCCGCACGGATATTATCGCGGTTAAAGCAATTAATAAAATCACAGGACTGACGGAAGGAATTGATTATAAAAACAATAATGTGCTCGGAGTCATTAAACCGATTGAGGAAACGGGATGGATTTTAATCACAAAAATAAATAAAGACGAGATTTATCAAGATATACATTTCATAACGAGATGGTTTATCATTATAATTACATTGCTGCTTTTGTCAATTACCGCATTAATTCTGCTTTATATTTCAAGAATAAAACTTTATCACCGACTCGAAGAATCCGAACTGCAGACAGAAAAAGAATCTCTGGAACGTTATTACGATGTTTTCAAAGAAAGCACAAATGATATTATGATATTATCCGACACTCGGGGAAATATTTTAGAAATAAACAACAATGCTCTGAAAATTTACGGTCACAGCCGCGAGGAAATGTTAAAAATTAATCTTCAGGATTTGAGCAGTAAAAGTAAAAAACTTGAATTTGCATCAGAACTGGAGAATACGATAAGAAACGGCAGCAGTAAATATGAAACTGTTCACCGCAAAAAAAACGATGATGATTTCCCCGTTGAAATCGGCGCCAAAATATTTACAATGAATCGCACCGATTATATTCAGTATATAATTCAGGATATAACTCAGAGAAGAACTTTTGAAAATAAAATCGGACAACTGAACAGGGTATATTCTGCTTTAAGTCATGTTAATCACGCAATTGCACGCGAAAAAAACCGTGATTTGCTGTTAAAGAAAATTTGTGACATCACCGTGCAATACGGTAAATTTATTACGGCATATATAGAATTGGCGAAAAATGAAACAGGCAAAATTACGACATTTTATTCATTAGAAAAAGTAAATGGATATTCCGAAGATACAAAAATACCTTTTAACGAAATGTTCGGAGAAACCGGTCCTGCGGAAAAAGCGGTGAAAACCGCCTGTAATGTTGTTTGTAATGATATTGAAAATGACGAAATATCCGAAAAATGGCGCGACAAAGCACTTTCAAGAGGATATAAATCAATGATTTCAATTCCGCTTTTATGCAAGAACAAAGTAAAAGGTGTTTTCAATATATTTTCCGATAAGAAAAATTATTTTTTAAAAGAAGAACTGAGTCTCATTGAAGAAATTTCGACAAATATAAGTTATGCTCTGGAAACATTCGAAAAGGAAAAAGAAAAATTGCAGACTGAAGAAAATTTCAGAACACTTTTCGAAAATTCAAGTGATTCTGTTATACTTCTTAACAAAGAAAAATTTTTTATTTTTAACAGGCAAACTGAAATCTTATTCGGCCTTTATAAAGAACAAATGACTGACATGAGTCCTTATGAATTATCACCTGAATTTCAGCCGGACGGACAGCTTTCGAAGAATAAGGCGCTGGAATATATAACAAATGCGTATGACGGAAAACCTCAACGTTTTGAATGGGTTCATATAAAATCCGACGGCACGGAATTTTTTGCTGATGTCAGTCTGAATAAAGTTGTTGTAGATAATATACCTATGCTAATTGCTATCGTCAGGGATATAACAACTCAAAAAGAAACTGAACAGCAGTTAATTTCAGCCAAAGAATTTGCTGAAGAAGCCAACAGAATGAAAACAAACTTTTTGAATAATATGAGCCATGAAATTCGTACGCCTTTGAATTTTATTATAGGGTATTCCGAAATGCTGAAAGATATGACAACCGATAAGGATACTTTAAAAATAGTTGAAATCATAAAGAGCGGAAGCATGAGACTACTGAACACTTTAAATATGATTTTAAAAGTATCACAAATTGAAAGCAAAAAAATTAAACTTAACATAACATTAACTGATATTTCGAAATCCGCTGAAGAAATCGTAAAATTTTACAGGGATCTCGCAATTAAAAAGAAATTATCCCTTAAACTCAAAATCAAGCAAAAAGTATTTTCGAATCTCGATAAGGATATATTATTTTCGATATTAAGCAACCTCGTTCATAATGCAATTTCTTATACTAATAAAGGCTCCGTTATTATTGAACTCAATAAAGAAACTGATGATGACAAAGAGTTTTCCGTAATAAAAATTAAAGACACGGGCATCGGGATTCCCGATGAACTGCTTGAAGTAATATTTGAACCTTTCCGTCAGGTAAGCGAAGGATACGGCAGGGCTTTTGAAGGAACAGGGCTTGGATTAACCTTAGCAAAAAAATATGTTGACCTTATGAAGGGGAATATTTCCGTCAGCAGTGTTGTCGGAAAAGGTTCAACCTTCATTATTAAATTCCCCCTGATTAGCGATTCAGTACCCAAAAAAGACACTGAAAAGGAAACTCCGGATAAATCTGTCCCAAAAAATGAAAAAGTAAAAATCCTGATTGTTGAGGACGATTTAGACTCTCTCGAATATACAAAAATTGTTTTAAGAAATATGTGTAATATTGACACGACGGATTCCGGAGAAGGTGCGATTGAAATGCTGAAGCAAAATCAATACCGCATAATAATTATGGATATCGGATTGAAGGGGATTTCGGGACTTGATGCGGTGAAAATTATCAGAACTATTGATAATTATAAAAATATTCCGATAATTGCACTGACAGCATTTGCTCTCAAGGGCGATAAAGAAAAAATATTAGCGGGAGGATGCTCACATTACATTTCTAAACCGTTTACACCAAAGGAATTAAGAAGTGTCGTCGGGGATTTTCTAAATTGATGTAAATATTTATTTCCTGACAGAAATTAAAAATGATTTCCTGTAAGGTGAATCGGATTCAAATATAAACACTTGTTTTTTCATTAAATTTAAATTCAGTAATCACTATTTTCGCAATATTCTATTTAATGAATTTTTTCAGTTATACCATTGTTTAAGATAATATACAATAATAAGAATTATTATGAATAACGAAGATATATTAAATAAAAAAATAGAAAGTGAATACGAATGGGGATTTACTACTGATATAGAAATGGACAAATTCCCGAAAGGGCTGAACGAAGATACGATAAAAAACCTGTCGGCAGTAAAAAAGGAACCGCCATTTATGCTGGAATACCGTTTAAAAGCATACAGACACTGGCTTAAAATGGAGGAACCGGAGTGGGCTAATGTGTCTTATCCGAAAATTGATTATCAGGATATAATATATTATGCGGCACCGAAGAAAAAAACTTTAAATTCGCTTGACGAACTTGACCCGAAAATTAAAGAAATGTATGATAAGCTCGGAATTCCTCTTGTAGAACAACAGTTTCTTGCGGGTGTGGCTGTAGATGCAGTTATGGACAGTGTTTCGGTAGTTACTACGTATCGTGAAAAACTTGCTGACCTCGGGATAATATTCTGCTCAATCAGCGAAGCATTGCAGGAACATCCTGAACTCGTTAAAAAATATCTCGGCTCGGTAGTTCCACACACCGACAATTATTTTGCTGCACTTAATGCAGCCGTGTTCAGCGACGGTTCGTTTGTTTATATTCCTAAAGGCGTCAGATGTCCTATGGAACTTTCAACCTATTTCAGGATTAATGCATCCGACACGGGACAGTTTGAAAGAACACTTATTGTCGCGGATGAAGGGGCATATGTAAGTTATCTTGAAGGATGCACGGCTCCGGTGAGAGATGAAAATCAGCTGCACGCCGCAGTCGTGGAACTGATTGCTATGGAAAATGCGGAAATTAAATATTCGACAGTACAGAACTGGTATCCGGGCGACATTGACGGTAAAGGCGGGGTTTACAACTTTGTTACGAAGCGAGGAATATGTGCCGGAAACAACTCCAAAATTTCCTGGACGCAGGTTGAGACAGGTTCCTCAATAACTTGGAAATATCCGTCCTGCATACTGAAAGGTGATAACTCGGTTGGAGAATTTTATTCCGTTGCTTTAACAAACAACAAAATGCAGGCAGACACGGGAACAAAAATGATTCACATCGGAAAGAACACGAAAAGCAGAATTGTATCAAAAGGTATCTCGGCGGGATTAAGCAACAACAGTTACAGAGGACTTGTTAAAGTTGTAAAGAACGCAGACAACGCAAGAAACTTCTCGCAATGCGATTCACTTTTAATGGGAGATAAATGCGGGGCTCATACATTCCCGTATTTTGAAATCAATAATAATTCTGCAACCGTCGAACACGAAGCGACCACTTCAAAAATCGGTGAAGACATTCTCTACTACTGCAATCAGAGAGGAATATCGCAGGAAGATGCGATTGCGCTTATCGTCAACGGCTATGCGAAAGAAGTCCTGCAGCATCTTCCTATGGAATTTGCGGTTGAAGCACAGAAATTGCTTGCAATCTCTCTTGAGGGAAGCGTCGGGTAATAATTATGAATTTTGAATGTAAATATAACCGCAGAAACGATATTCAATTTAAAATTAGTACATTAGTTTTTAAATTCTGCGTAAACCGGCAAAGAATTTTGGATACTACGCTGGAGTGTGGTATCCAGAGGAGCTTTTGGCTTGTCCGGGTTATGAGTTAAAAAATAAGAAAAAAAAATATATAAATCAGAAAGAAAAAAATGTTAAAGATAAAAGACTTAAAGGCAGAGATAGAAGGTAAAGAAATTCTCAAAGGGGTTAATCTGGAAATGAAACCCGGCGAAATTCACGCCATAATGGGACCGAACGGTTCGGGAAAAAGTACGCTCGCATCGGTATTAACGGGCAGGGAAGAATATGAAGTAACAGGCGGAGAAGTATTGTTTGAAGGAAAAAATTTACTCGACCTTACTACAGAAGAAAGAGCGGGAGAAGGGATATTTCTTGCATTCCAGTATCCTGTGGAAATTCCCGGTGTATCAATAACAAATTTTATGAAGACATCTATTAATCAGATTCGGAAATACAGAGGACTTGAACCGATGCCGTCTGTTGACCTTTTAAAGTTGCTGAGAGAAAAAGCGAAACTGCTCGGAATGACAAGAGAAATGACTTCAAGATATATGAATGTGGGATTTTCAGGCGGTGAGAAAAAACGAAATGAAATATTCCAGCTCGCAATGCTGGAACCGAAACTCGGCATACTCGACGAAACAGATTCAGGTCTTGATATAGATGCACTGAAAGTGGTTTCAGACGGCGTAAATAAAGTAAAAAATTCTCAAAATGCTTTTTTAGTAATTACTCACTATCAAAGATTACTAAATTACATTATCCCTGATTTTGTACATATATTATATAACGGGAAAATCATAAAATCAGGCGGCAAGGAACTTGCTCTTGAACTCGAAGAAAAGGGATATGACTTTTTAATTAAAGAGGAAGAAGCGATAAAACAGTAAAAAAGCGGCAAGCAAGATAATTAAACTATGGAAAAAGAAAAAACAAATTTAGCAGATAGCATAATAAAAAATTACGAAGAGTTTATCCACTCAGGAAGTAAAAATGAAATATCAGAACTGAGAAATGAAGCAATTAATTACTTCAGAGAAAAAGGCTTCCCTACAAGGAAAGATGAAGAATGGCGATATACGAATATATCTCCGCTCATAAACAAAAATTATGTACTGCAAACAGGCGGTGAAGAAATTAAGAATGAAAACATAAAGAAATACCTCATTAAAGGACTTGATGCAAATCTGATTGTAATGGTAAACGGAAAATATTTCGATTCGCTTTCAAGAACTGATAATAACGGAAATTATTACGTTAACAGCCTGAAAAAATCTTTCAATGAACGAAAAGAAATCGTTTTAAAATACTTTTCAAAATCATCAGGCAATTTAGAAGATTCTTTTACGGCATTAAATACCGCATTTGCCGATGACGGCGTGCTGATTCATATTTCAAAAAACACAACTGTTGATAAACCGTTCCTGATTCTGAATTTAACCGGTTCGGAATCCAGTGAAGTGCTGGCAAACACTCGTAACATAATTATTGCAGAGCCGAATTCTCAGGCAACTGTAATTGACCTGTACCATAATTTCGGGAATAATTATTCCTTTTCCAATGCATTGACTGAAGTATTCGTTAAGGAAAATTCCGTTGTGAAGTACTATAAAATCCAGAATGATAATGAAAAAAGCCACAGTATAAATACGGTTCAGTCCCGCATAGGTAAATCGGCTGAATTCGATACTTTTGTGATTTCCTGGGGCGGAGAAATTTTAAGAAATAATTTAAACTCCGTACTCGAAGGCGAAGGTGCCGGATGTATTATGAAAGGAATATATCTCTCTGACGGGAATAACCTGATTGATAATCATACGCTGGTTGACCACGCAGTTCCTAACTGCAACAGTAACCAGACTTACAAGGGCATACTCGGTGGCAATGCATTCGGTGTATTCAACGGAAAAATCCTTGTCCGCAAAGATGCCCAGAAAACAAATGCATATCAGTCGAATAAAAATGTTCTTATATCCGATACCGCATCAATAAATGCAAAACCGCAACTGGAAATTTTTGCGGACGATGTAAAATGCAGCCACGGTGCAACGACGGGACAACTGAACCCAGAAGAACTTTTTTATCTCCGTTCAAGAGGAATAGAAAAAAGCGAAGCCCGAAAATTACTTCTGAATGCCTTTCTTGACGAGTTAATTCTTGAAATAGATATTGAACCTTTGAAAATATATCTCGAAAAACTGCTGAATGAAA
The DNA here is from genome assembly GCA_016929695.1 of Ignavibacteria bacterium. Lineage (GTDB taxonomy): Bacteria > Bacteroidota > Ignavibacteria > Tepidaquicellales > Tepidaquicellaceae > Tepidaquicella. The sequence goes on along the minus strand of JAFGII010000014.1, from coordinate 10,888 downwards.
AATTTAATTAAATTATGAACGATTTTAATGTAAACCGGATACGTGAAGATTTTCCTATACTGCACAGAAAAATAAGGGGCAGGCAGTTAGTATATTTCGATAATGCCGCGACTTCTCAGAAACCTTTATCGGTGATTGAAACCGTTTCAAATTACTATAAAACTTTAAATAGCAATGTGCACAGGGGTGTACATTTTTTAAGTGACGAAGCAACAAATAAATACGAAGAAGCAAGAGAAAAAGTGCGTTCGTTTATTAATGCTTCATCGGTAAATGAAATAATTTTCGTGAGAGGAACAACGGAAGCAATAAACCTTATTGCAACAAGTTACGGGAATTCAAAAATTAGCAGGGACGACGAGATAATAATATCAGCCCTCGAGCATCATTCAAACATAGTTCCCTGGCAGATGCTGTGCGAGAGAACAGGTGCAAAATTAAAAGTCATTCCCATTAACGATAAAGGTGAAATATTATTTGATGAATTTGAAAAATTAATCACGGAGAAAACAAAATTAATATCTGTTATCCACATATCTAATGCACTGGGAACAATAAATCCGATAAAAGAAATAATAGAAAAAGCACACAGCCGTAATATACCGGTATTAATAGACGGGGCGCAATCAACACAGCATTGCCGGATTGACGTAAAAGAACTTGACTGTGATTTCTTTGCATTTTCGGGACATAAAATTTTCGGTCCGACGGGAATTGGTGTGTTATACGGAAAAGAAAAACTTCTTGATGAAATGCCTCCGTATCATGGCGGCGGTGAGATGATTGAAAGCGTGTCATTCGAAAAAACAATTTATAATAAATTACCTTATAAATTTGAAGCAGGAACCCCCGATATATCAGGACCTATCGGACTTGCATCCGCAATTGACTATATTAATAAAATTGGAATTGATAATATTTCAAATTATGAAAATAAACTACTCGAGTACGGTACGACTGAATTAATGAAAATCGGTGATTTAAGAATAATCGGTACGGCAGAAAATAAAGCAAGCGTAATTTCATTTCTTGCAGGAAATCTTCATCCCTACGATGTCGGAACAATACTTGACCATCAGGGAATTGCAATAAGAACAGGTCATCATTGTGCCGAACCACTGATGAAAAGGCTCGGAATTTCCGGGACGGCGCGTGTATCATTCGCGTTTTACAATACAAAAGAAGAAATTGATTTATTTATAACAGCACTGCGGAAAGCAATAAAAATGCTAAAGTGATATGACTATAAAAGAAATTGAAAAAGAAATAATTGATGAATTTTTAATGTTTGAAGAATGGGATGAAAAATATGAATACATAATTGAACTCGGAAAAAAACTGTCCCTGATTGACAGGAAATTTAAAACAGATAATTATAAAGTAACCGGATGCCAGTCGCAGGTCTGGGTTAAACCGGAATTTGAAAACGGTGTTGTAACATTTCAAGCCGACAGCGATGCAATCATAACAAAAGGTCTGATTGCTCTGCTGATTAGAGTATTATCCGGTCATAAACCCGAAGAAATTGCTGATGCGGAACTGACATTTTTAAATGAAATCGGTCTGAAAGAGCACCTCTCTCCAACACGTTCAAACGGATTGATTTCAATGATTGCCAGAATGAAAACGGAAGCAAAAAAATATTCAAGTATTAACTGAATGAAAGAAGAAAATCAAAAGGAAAATCAGGTAAATCTTGACGAATTAAAAGAAGAAGTTCTGAAGGTTTTAAAAAACTGTTATGACCCTGAAATTCCTGTTAATATTTACGATTTAGGATTAATTTACGATATAAAACTCGCCACCAACGGCGACGTACTCGTAATAATGACGCTCACATCTCCCGCCTGCCCGGTAGCAGGCACTCTCCCCATAGAAATACAGGAAAAACTCAAAGAGCATCCGATGATAAATGATGCCAGAGTTGAAGTTACTTTCGACCCTCCCTGGGACTACGATAAAATGTCCGAAGTAGCAAAACTGGAATTGGGGTTTCTGTAAAGGCAGAATATAGTCATAGAATCCTGTTATGCGACCCGCTCCGGAACTTCTATAAAATATCTGAAGAAACAAAACCGGAACCGAGCTTCCCGTAAAAGCAGAATATAGTCATAGAATCCTACCTTGGAAAAATATTATACCACTGATTCAGCAGAGCAGTCCCGATACCTTTTTTTAATCTCCAGACATATTTTATTTAATTCCTTTCATCTCTTTTGAATAACTTTTCTCATTTTATTATCTTATTTTTAATATAAACTAAATTCAAATTATGGAGTATATCAAAAGAATCGGATTATTCTTAGTTGTAAATTTTCTTGTAATTGTAGTAATTGGGTTTATCCTCAGTTTACTCGGTATTGACAGTGCAGGTGTTACAGGTTTGCTGATAATGTCAGTCTTTTGGGGAATGGGCGGCTCATTTATTTCCTTGCTTATAAGCAAATGGATGGCAAAAAAGGCTTATTCAATAAAAATTATTGAACCTTCAACATCATCAGGAACCGAGGGAAGAATATACAGCATGATTAAAAGGCTTGCCGAAAAAAATAATTTACCTGTCCCTGAAGTTGGAATTTACAACTCGCCCGAGCCGAATGCATTTGCTACGGGTGCAACAAAAAAATCATCTATGGTGGCATTCTCCACAGGTCTTCTGAATATGATGGATGAAAGACGGATTGAAGCGGTTGCCGGACATGAAATGGCTCACATAAAAAATGGCGATATGGTAACTCTTACATTACTGACGGGTATTGCAAACGCATTTGTTATATTTATATCAAGATTCATAGTTATTTTTCTCGGTTCGGCAACACGAAACCAGAGCAGCCGCGGCGGATTGGGTGCCTTGGCATATCCCGCAGTCGTTTTTATTGTGCAGATTGTTTTAATGCTTCTCGCAAATATTGTACTTGCGGCTTTTTCAAGACGCCGCGAATATCGGGCAGATGAAGGCTCCGCAAGAACTACATCGCCCGATGCAATGGCTTCTGCCCTTGCAACAATCGGCGGATATACCGGTCAGCTTGATAAAAAAGATTCTTTCACCATGGCAAAAATTGACTGGAAAAAGGGATTCTCCTTATTCAGAACACACCCCCCTATCGAAGACAGAATAAAGAGATTAAAAGAAATGACAATTATTCATTAAGTCATAAAACTGTTTTATATAAGATAACTGTAAAAAAGAAAATATAAATCAGAGAATAATCATTAAAGACAGCCCCGGAAGAAATAAATTCGATATATAACAAACTATAAAAATTCTATCAATCACCCAATTACCCAATTACCAACGACCAATCATCTCTCCCCTGCTTCTTCTTCCTGTTCGCCCGGCTGTTCTTCCTGTATTTCAGGCAAAGGCACCGTTAATAAAGTATCCTGCATAATTTGTTTAAGCAATTCAGGGTCTAATTTTAACGAATCTTCCGATATATCAAATAACTCTTTCTCTTTTTCCTGAGGAAGTTCACCTATTATATCCTCTCCTTCTTTAAGGGAATCAGGCAGAACACCTGTCGTATCCTGAATTTTTGGATTAAAAAAGTCCGTCAGAACGTTAAGTTTCGGATCTACCGCAATACTATACCGGGAAAACGGATATCTGTCCTTTAAAAATTTGTAGTAATAGTAGGCACTGTCTTTATTTGCAAGATGATGTTCATAAATCCATCCCAGTGTAAATAATGATTTCGGAGCAACTTTGCTTTGAGTATAATTTGTAAAAACGTTCGTCAAATTGCCGATTGCTGTCTGATAATTTCCCGAGTATATATAATCCACTGCTTCTTTATAAAGATATTCGGCAGGGTCGGTTTCAATTTCAATTAATTCAAGACCAAGAATTTTTCTTGCTTCATTTGCTAATTCCGTTTTTGGAAATTGTTCAATCAAATCATTTAAAAGTTTATTGGCTTTTTCTTCCTGCTTTTCACTTCTGTATAATGTTGAAAGCATATACATCGCACGGGGTTTTCTGTAGGAACTTGTATCATCAGTCATTAAAAATTCAAGATATACAATTGCAGAATCATTAATACCCATACTAAAAGCGAACAGTTCAGCCATATTAAAATAGGCATTGAAAATTTTATCCTGTCTTGCCGCATTTATTGAATCTTCAATATGCTGTAAATCTATTATTTCCTCATAATTATTAATTCCGGATGTATCGGTAACTACCGTGTCCTTTACCTGTTCTTTTATGATTTCAGTATCTCCTCCGTCACCGATTTCATCCTTTATTTCCGTTTTTAAGGTATCGGCATCTGTTGTATCCCTGACTCCTGAGCCGAAGCCTTTCCCTTCATGCTGCTGTTCAAATTTCGGTTCTTGTTTGCCTTTTTCCTGTTCTATACCTTCTTCTTCAAGTTTTAGTTGTTTATATTTTTCAAGTTGAGGATTTTCGCCGGGGATATCCGTTTTTAACGTATCCTGTATTTCCGCAATAAGTGTAAAATATTTATCAAGATGATTGTATTTTTTTATACTGATTGAAACTAATTCCGAAATCGGACCCTGAGCCGATTTCTTGTAATTTATCAGTGCATTAAAATAATCGTTTTTTATTTCCTCGTAATACTTTCCCATATAATAATATGCCTCTGAAGCTGATTTTGTACCCGCAAATTCGATTATTAAATCATAATACATTGTTAATGCTTCATCATATTCACCAAGATAAAAATAAGTATTTGCGTGTTCCAGGTCTGCCTGCTGTTTTAAATCAGGGTAATCCCTATAATCTTTGCTTAAATCACGGAACAATTTACGGGCATCCTTATATTTCTTTAATTTTATGAGTGCAACTCCCTTGTTCAGTTTGGCATAAAAGGTTAAATCAAAATCGGATGTGTTATCTATGACTTTGTCATATTCACTGACTGATTTCTCAATATCACTTAATAAAAATATCTTGGCAAGTGTGTATTGTTTGTTTGCCTTTTTTTCGTCGTCTTTTGTAAAATCAACAGATTTCTCAAAATATTCTACCGCTGTTTTAATGTCACGGTTTGATAATGAATTTATGGCAAGTTCCTCCGTGATTTCGGATTTAATTTCGTTGTCGTCCGTTTTTACAAGAAGATTGTTCAATATTAATTCACCGTCCGATTTATTGCGTAGTTTCATTTTGGTCTTCCCGAGATATAATATTGCCTCATCGTATAATTCGCTTCGTGTCAGTTTTGAAAGAAATTCATTGAACTTCCTTTCTGCCTGAAGATAATCCTGCATAAAGAAATAGGATTTCCCGATTAGAAGAACGGCATCATCAAGGAAACGTGTATTTTTATTATATTGAATTATTTTTGAACACCGTTCAATAACCAGATTGAATTTTTCCTTTGCGGCAGTTGCAACAGGTGGCACTTTATCAAGTGAATCAAGACTCGGATTGTAATTTGCGACATATCCCGCTCTGTATTCTTTCATTCCCTCGTCGAAATCAACTTCAGCCATATAATATTTATTGAAATACGTACCGAAACTTTCTGAGCGGTTTACTGCAAACATATATTCGACAAAATTCTGATAGTTTTCATCCAGTGTTATTTCATAGACAGGTTCGGGGTCTTCATCAACGGCAACTTCCGTTTTTGTATAAGTCCTGTGCGACATATGCGTACAGCCCGAAATAAAAAACGCCGATATGACCAGTAATACCGTTATTATTTTTAACTTCATAATTTAAAATTATTCCTATTTATCGGATAAATCAATTCATTTCTTAATAACGGAATAAAATTCTGCTGAAATTAATAAATGTTCATAAATTTATTATAAATCACCGGAATCTTTAGTCTTTTTTATTTAAAAAGCGGTTTTAGCAGTGAAAATGCGTTATTCTGTACTTAAAATAAAATTAATCTTAACCTTATATATCCTTTACGATAATAAAGGATTATCTTATAATACATTGAATATTGAGTTAATTGAATGTAAATTTAAATTCAAATTTTTTAGTACACTGAAGACAATAATCAAACAATAAGATATGAAGGAAAAGAAAAGGAAAAAAAAATCGGAAGAAACGGAAAAACCGGAAGGAAAAAAAATAAAAGAACAAAATTTAATAAAAGAGGATAAATCCGGATACGACACACAAAAAGAAACAGATGCGGTAAAAGAAAGCCTGCCCTACAAACTTGAACTTTCAGGTATTAACCGTAAAGAATTGAAAGATTTTTCCGCAGAAGAATTTATTCCCGTCATACCTTTAAAAGACATCGTAATATTTCCGTACACGGTATATCCCGTTCTTGCAGGAAGGGAATCAACCATTAAAGCAATTGATTTTGCCGTTGAAAAAGATATGTATGTTTTTCTTGCCACGCAGGTAAATTCTTTAACTGAAAACATCGACCCGGATAATTTATATAAATCAGGAACGGTAGCGAAAATCATTCAGGTTTTGAGAATGCCAAACGGATTAATTAAAATCCTTGTTGACGGATTGTCTTCCGCCGATGTAATTAAATACACTCCAAATTCCTTTATAAAAGCAAATGTTAAAGTAAAAAACTTTTCGGGTTCGGCAATAGACCCGGAACTTGAAGCAGTTTCCCGCAAAGTAAAAACCCTATTTACCGATTACATAAATGCCAATCCCGTTTTTCCTAAAGAAACACTTATTACATTTCAGAATATACCCGAATTTGACAGGCGTGCTTTTTATGTTTCTTCCACAATTAATATTGACATACAGAAAAAGCAATATCTTCTCGAGATATCCGATTTGAAAAGTTTATATTACGAACTTGCATATTACCTTACATCGGAACTCGAAATTTCCAATATAATCAAAGAGATTGACAACAAGGTTTACACCGAAATGCAGAAGAACCAGCGCCGGTTCATAGTTCAGGAACAAATCAGAATTCTCCAAGATGAACTCGGTGAAGGTTCGGAAATTCTCGACCCCGACCTGCAAAAAATGTTCGAGAAAATCGAGAATTGCGGAATGCCCGAAAGCGTGAAGGCAAAGGCAATGGAAGAATTCAATAAACTGAAAAAAACCTCTTCTATGTCGCCTGATTTTTCCGTGACAAGAAATTATCTCGACTGGATGGTAAGCGTCCCGTGGAATATATACACAGAGGATAATTATAATCTCGATAATGCACAGAGCATACTTGACGAAGACCATTACAACCTCGAAAAACCGAAAGAAAGAATAATAGAACTACTGGCAATATTAAAATTACTTCATAAAAAGAACATCAAGAAACCTCCTAAAGGTCAGATTTTATGTCTCGTAGGTCCTCCGGGTGTAGGAAAGACTTCACTCGGAAAATCCATAGCAAGAGCATTGAACAGGAAGTTCGCCAGACTCTCGGTCGGCGGCGTAAAGGACGAAGCGGAAATCAGGGGACACAGACGTACCTATATCGGCTCTATGCCCGGCAAAATAATACAGGCAATGAAACGGGCAGGTACCTGCAATCCCGTCATACTGATAGACGAAATAGATAAAATGGGGAGTGACTGGCGCGGCGACCCCGCCAGCGCTATGCTCGAGGTGCTCGACCCGGAACAGAATAATACATTTAACGACCATTATCTCGACGTTGATTACGACCTGTCAAGTGCACTGTTCATAACAACTGCAAATATATCCTACAATATACCTCCCGCACTGCTCGACAGAATGGAAATAATAGAAATGCGGAGTTACCTCGACTTCGAAAAAATTCAGATTGCCAAGAGACATATAATACCGAAGGAACTTTCCGAGCACGGTCTCAAAAAAAATGCGATTGTTTTTCCCGACGGAATAATATTAAAAATCATAAGGGAATATACGCGTGAATCGGGTGTCAGGAATCTCGAACGTGAACTTACAAACATAATAAGAAAATTGATTAAAAGCAGAATTGCAAGGGAAAATATTGACGAATCTGTTATTAAAATTACGGAAAAAGATGTTGAAAAATATCTCGGTGTAAGAAAGTTTCCTGATACACGCTCGATAAAGGAAAAGGAACGTATAGGCTCAGCAACAGGTTTAGCCTGGACTTCGCACGGCGGGGATATCCTTGCAATTGATGTTACCATAATGAAAGGCGCTGATAAACTTACGCTGACGGGTAAACTCGGGGAAGTAATGAAAGAATCCGCACAGGCAGGCTTGTCATATATAAAATCAAACGCAAAAAAATTCGGTATTCCCGAAAATTATTTTAAGGATAAGGAAATACACATACACGTTCCCGAAGGTGCTATTCCGAAAGACGGTCCTTCAGCGGGAATTACCATGATAACCGCAATGCTATCTTCGGTAACAAAAAATCCCGTTAAAACTGATGTGGCATTAACAGGTGAAATTACTCTCCGCGGTAATGTTCTCCCCATCGGCGGACTGAACGAAAAATTGCTTGCGGCACTTCGAAGCGGAATAAAGACAGTATTAGTTCCGGAAGAAAATAAAAAAGACCTTGCAGAAGTACCGAAAGATATCAAAGGTAAATTAAAAATAATTACTATGAAAACGGTAGAAGATATGATTCCTTATTTATTCGGCAGCAGAATTATTAAATTCAAAAAGACAAAATCATGAGCGATTATAAAGTATCAGCATTGAAATACAGACCTCAGCGGTTCGACGAAGTAATATCGCAGGAATTTGTAACGCAGACATTAAAGAATGCAATAAAACTAAAAAAGATGGGGCATTCATATCTCGTGAGCGGTCCGAGAGGAACAGGTAAAACAACAATAGCAAGAATATTTGCCAAGGCACTTAATTGTCCGAACCGGAAAGACGGCGAGCCCTGCAATGAATGCGAAAACTGCGTTGAAATTACGAAAGGAATTCACCCTGATGTATTTGAACTCGACGCCGCTTCCAACCGGGGTATTGACGACGTGAGAGCAATTCAGGATGCAGCCAAATATTATCCCGTAAAAGCAAAATACAAATTTTTCATCGTTGACGAAGTTCACATGCTGACTCAGCAGGCATTTAACGCTATGCTTAAAATACTCGAGGAGCCGCCCCCTTACCTTATATTTATTCTCGCCACAACTAATCCGGAGAAAATTCCGCAGACAATCGTGAGCCGCTGCCAGCGGTTCAATCTTCACAGGTTTAAAATTGATGAAATCACTGACAGACTCAGAAATATTGCTGAAAATGAAAAAATAAAAATTGACGACGAATCTCTTTTCCTGATAGCGAAACTCGGAGACGGTGCACTGCGGGATGCGCTCGGAGTTTTCGACCTTGCAGTTTCATTTTGCGGAAGTAAAATTACTGTCGGCGAATTAAAAGAATTTCTCAATCTGCCGGGTAAAGAAGTTTATTTCAAAATTTCTGAATATATAAAAAATTCCGACGCTTCTTCAATCCTGAAATATTTCGATGAACTGATTGACCTTGGATTTGACCTTCAGACATTCTTCAACGGAATAAGCGAGCATTTTCGGGATTTGCTCATAATAAAAACAACAAAAAATCTCTCTCTCCTCGATGAATCCGACGTAATCAGAAAAAAATATCTCAAAGAATCGGAAAATTTTTCGGAAGAGCAGATATTGAGAATATTGAAAATTCTTTTCGATGACGAATACAGATTCAGAAGTTCCGGCAATCAGAAAATTCTGCTGGAAACAATTCTCGTCGAACTGTGCCGCATAAACAAAGAAGTGATTGACCTTGAAAAATTAATTACCGGTCTGGAGGAATTCAAAAAAAAAACTTCTGACATATCTTTTGCGGAAAATATAAAAAATACGGCAAAATATAAGGAAACATCTTACCGGTCGGAATATAAATCTCCTCCCATTAATGATGATGAAATTAATATCAGATTAAATGTTTCAACAGATATTCCGAAATCCGGACATACCTCTCCGGAAGATATGTTCCGTAATATGGAAAATAAATTAAAAAATATGTTTGACACCGAAGAGGTTGACATAAACAATAATCAATAACCATGGCAGACGATAAAATCATAATATCATTTGATGATGAAGAAGAAAACCGGAATAATAAGCAAAAAAATGATGTTCTCAATGTAAATATAACGGAAGAGAAAGATGTTTCCGTTAAGATAAAACCTGAAGAAGAAACCTCGCCTTATGAACCCGAATATTCTGGATATAAATCGGATAACCGGTTGTCGGGATTTAATAAATCCGAACTGGCTTATCCTGCAGGGAATGAACGGTGTTTCAGGACTTTGAAGCAAATTGAACTTAACGATGAATTTATCAATAATATATTTCAAACTTATGATAATTTAATTTTAACATCCCTGAACGGAAATGTTTATTCGGTAAATAAACCTGATGCATCACTTGTTTACAGATACAATGCGGGTAATGTGAGGTTTGAAAAAACGGGATTTTCTTATAAAGATAAGGCATATATAAATTCAATTAACGCCGTGTATTCAATTGACGAAGATAATATAATACGCGCAATTTACAAAAGCGAACCCGGCTGTTATATCTGGAATAATCTGAACTGTATGGCAGGAGATAATTCAATTTCAATCGTCTTAAATGAATACAATCCTGATAATAAGCAGGGGAAAATTATTCTGCTCAACCCGGTTGATAAAAAAATAATTTACACATACAAATATTCATCAAATAATATTATCCCCGGAAAAATTTCTTCCTGCAACGGCAAAATAATTTTTTTCACGGACAGAAAACTTCATATTTTAAATTATAAAAATGAAAATGTTTTAACATCGGAAACAGAAAATCTTTATGAAGATAATTTTGACTTTCTTGTTCTCGGTAACCGCCTTTATTATTACAAAGATGACAATAAAATTTATTACCGTGACCTGAATTTCTCTCCGCAGGAAGAAAAATACACGGGTATTAATATAAACGGGATAAACTCGTTAATGGGATTTAAAAATTA
>JAFGII010000091.1 GCA_016929695.1 Ignavibacteria bacterium | reverse complement strand
TTGTAAGATTGAAGATTTGTAAGATTGATAAGATAAGGAGTTAAAAAAATCATCATAACGCATCAGAAACACGGAGATAAAAATATTTACCGCAACGAGGCAAAGGAAAGATGCCCACGAAAGACACGAAATACACAGAAAAATAATTAACGCAAAGGCACGCGGATACATATTTGATTAATATTTGCGGTTTTTGTATGATTTTTTACGCCTAAAATAAAAATACCGGTTATCACAACGGATAACCGGCTCGTCTCACCCTCAAAACTCCTGCAGTTATAACTCTCTAATTCCAAAAAAGTTCCGCTCGTCACTTTACCATTAATTAACTAAGCAAACTTTATCAACTTTAAAAACTATTGCGAATCTCATCCGATGAACCTGTTCACCCGGATTAATTGTCATTCTACTTTGCGATACCGCCACACGGCGAGTGATAAAATAACAACGGCATAAATAATTAATATGTAAAGTGTCTGAATCACATCCTTCAAACCGGAACCTTTCAGCATAATCATTCTCATTGCTTTATTGAAATGGGCAATAGGATTAAAGAAAGCAATGACTTTAGCCCACTGAGGCATATACTCAACAGGCGTGAATATACCACCAAGCAAAATAAAGAGAACCATAATAAACCACGCTATGAACATTGCCTGCTGTTGTGTATTTGTTACTGTAGAAATAAGCAATCCTATTCCGAGAACGACAATAAGATACACAGCCGCAAGCAACAAAATTAAAAACGGACTTCCCAGCAAAGGAATATTATAAAGCAGCAATCCGAGTATCATACCAAAAAATAATTCCGCTATACCGATTAGCCAGAACGGAAAGAGTTTGCCGATGATGAACTGATATTTTTTGATTGGAGTTACATTCAACTGTTCAATCGTTCCGATTTCTTTTTCTCTCGCAATATTCATTCCCGTTAAAAAAGTACCTATCATCGTTACTAAAATCACGAGAATCCCCGGCACCATAAAAGTTTTGTAATTCAGTTCGGGATTATACCAGTTTGAGAACGAAACATTTATCACCGGGACGGGTTTCTGCTCACCGTAATTTACGAAATCAATTATTATATCCCTGTTAAAATTCTGAATGATACTGCCTGCGTAATTATATATTATTCCAGCCGCAGACATATCCTCGGCATTTATAAGCAACTGGATTTTTGTTTTACCCGATACCCTGTAATCTTTTTCGAAATTACGGGGAATGTTGAGAATAAGTTTTGTTTCGTTTCTTTTAAATCCTTCAAGCGCCTCATCACTGCTGAAACTAAAATCCTTCAGTATAAAATATCCGTTCCGGGAAAACTTCGAAATCAGTTCCCTTGAATAACTGCTATTGTCAAGGTCAACAACGGAAAAATTAATATTCCTTATTTCAAAAGTAGCGGCATTGGCAAGTATTATTAACTGAATCAGCGGCATAAAGAATATCAGCGGAATCATAAATTTATTCCGGAATATCTGCAGAAACTCTTTCTTAAGTAAATGTTTTATTGTTCTCATAAATTATTCCAGTCTGATTTTGAATTTTTTTGCACTAAGCAGAATAAAAAACACCGTCATTCCGCTCAGTATAAGTGTTTCTTTCCAGTAATACGAGAAATCATTTCCCTTTATCATAATTGCTTTCAGAATAATTATAAAATATTTTGCAGGAATGATATAACTAAGCCATTGCAGTATCCAGTGCATATTCTCGACCGGATAAATAAAACCCGAAAGAAGGATTGTAGGCAGAAGCAGAGCCGCAAGCGACGCCAGCATAGCAACCTGCTGATTCGAACTTACCGTTGATATGAGAATCCCAAGCGACAAGGCAGTTATTACATACAGAATACTTTCCAGAATCAGCATTATAAGATTTCCTTTAAGGGGCATTTCGAAAACATACTTTGCAAGAATAATTATTATTGCGGCATTGGCAAATGCTATGACGACATAAGGAATTACTTTTCCGATAATGATTTGCACCGGTTTCAGCGGCGAAGCAAGCAATACTTCCATCGTACCGAGTTCCTTTTCTCTCGTTATTGAAATGGATGTCATCAATGCCGAAACGAGAAGTAAAATTACCGCCATCAGTCCGGGTACAAACATATAAACACTTTTCATTTCGGGATTGAAAATCATTTTCACCTCCGTTGTTATTCCGTTGTTTAATCCGAAAGAAGATTTCATTCCTGAATTATATCCGGCAATAATAGCACTCGTATAACCGATGAGCATATTGGCAAGATTCGGGTCGGATGCATCGGCAATTAACTGCACTGATGCCCTTCCCTCTTTATTAAGTTTTTCGCCGAAATTATCTTCAAATACTATTACTTCCCTGACTTCACCTTTTTTGAATTCATCTTCAATTTGCTTGTATGAATTCAGGTTATCGAAAAGTTTGAAGTATCCCGAGGAAATAATTTTATCGCTTATTTCCTTTGTTACATTATCTTTCGATAAATCGAGAAATGCTATGTTGGCATCTTTAATTTCTGTCGTGATTGCAAATCCGAAAATCATTATCTGGGCTACAGGCATTCCGAATAAAACAATCAGAGTCCTGTAATCCCTGAATATGTGGAAAAATTCTTTTTTCACGAATCCTAAAAATTTTTTCATATCAGTTTCTTGCAAGTTTTAAAAAAACATCATTTATTGTATCCGCGTTAAATTGTTTTTTCAGATTTTCGGTTGAATCCAGTGCGGCAATTTTTCCGTCAACCATCATTGAAATCCTTCCGCAGTATTCCGCTTCGTCCATATAATGCGTTGTAACAAAAACCGTTACCCCGTCATTTGCCGCCCTGTATATCATATTCCAGAACTGCCGTCTTGTAACAGGGTCAACACCGCTGGTCGGCTCGTCGAGAAAAACTATTTTCGGCTCGTGAATAACAGCAATCGAGAACGCAAGTTTCTGCTTCCAGCCGAGCGGAAGCGAATTCAGAAGTTTATTTTTCATTTCGCGTATTTCAAGCAGGTCAATCAAGTATTCGGATTTTGATTTTAATTTTTTTGAGTCTAATCCGTATATACCGCCGTAAAATTTTATGTTTTCGAGCACCGTAAGGTCTTCATACAAGGAAAATCTCTGACTCATATAACCTATATTCTGCTTGATTTTTTCCGGCTGTTTATAAACATCGAATCCCGCAACAGAGGCTTTTCCCGAGGTAGGTGAAAGCAGTCCGCTGAGCATTTTCATTGCAGTAGTTTTTCCCGCTCCGTTTGCTCCCAGAAATCCGAATATTTCGCCCTTGTCAACCGAAAATGTTATTTCGTTTACTGCGATAAACTTACCGAATTTTTTTGTTAATTTTTCTGTCTCGATTATTCTTGTATTCATTTTTTATTTCATTAATGACATAAAAACATCTTCGATTCCGGGTTTTATTTCTTTAATTTCAATTTCACCGGAAGAAATTTTTTCATCGGTTAAATAGTTTTTTATTGTATTTATTTTTACATCTTCCCTTTTATCCGTGTAATGTATAAACTCGCCGAATATATTTACAGAATCTGCGAATTCATATTTATTTATAATTTTATTCAGCATATACATATTATCCGATTTTATTGCAAATAATTTTTTACCGAATTGTTCCGTAATTTTCTTTGGTGTATCTATTGCGAGCAGTGAGCCCTTTTGTATAAGTGCAACCCTATCGCATAATACCGCTTCATCCATATACGGAGTGGAAACGATTGTAGTAATTCCTTCTTCTTTCAGTCTTGACAGCATTTCCCAGAATTCGCTTCTTGAAACAGGGTCAACTCCGGTGGTAGGTTCATCGAGTATTAAAACTTCAGGTTTGTGAATTAATGCACAACATAATGCGAGTTTCTGCTTCATTCCGCCTGACAAAGCACCCGCCCGTCTTTTCTTAAAGGGCTCGAGAAAAATGTAGATGTCTTTTATTAAATTATAATTTTTTTCTATTGTAGTTCCGAATACCGTTGCGAAAAACTTCAGATTTTCCTCAACCGATAAATACTGATATAGTGAAAATCTGCCCGGCATATACCCGATTTTTGTTCTGATTTTTTTGTAGTCTTCAATTACATCCAGTCCTGCTACTTTAGCCGTTCCTTTATCCTGCTTTAATAGTGAAGCCAGTATCCTGAACAGTGTTGTCTTTCCGCCGCCGTCCGGTCCGATAAATCCGAATAACTCCTCTTCTTCAACATTAAATGTAATTTCATTCAGTGCTTTCGTTTTTCCGTAACTCTTGTACAGATTTTCAACTTCAACAATATCCCCCTTTGGAGGGGGTAGGGGGAGGTTATTTTTCTTTTTCCAAATCATCTACTACTCCTCTGATATTTTCTGCTACATTATTAATTTCATTTAATATTTCTTCATCCATAAATCTTATTATCTTATATCCGTGCTCTTCTAAAATCCTTTGACGCACAATATCTTTCTTATATACTTCCTCTTCAAAATGTGTTGCACCGTCAACTTCAATAATCAATTTTAATTCCTTGCAGAAAAAATCTGCTATATAATTTAAAATAAATCGTTGTCTGTTAAATGTATATCCTTTCATTTGTCTTGTTCTTAAAACATATTTCCATAAACATGCTTCAGCTTTTGTCATTTCTTTTCTTAACTTGTTTGCGTTTTGCTTTAGATTTTTGTTATAGTAATTAAATTCTTTCATATTTTTTGTTATTATCTTTTTTCCTCCCCCTACCCCCTCCAAAGGGGGATAGAAG
>JAFGII010000090.1 GCA_016929695.1 Ignavibacteria bacterium | reverse complement strand
TTCATTTAATTTTTTTTTCCTCCCCCTACCCCCTCCAAAGGGGGACAGAGGTAATTTTTAATTGAAAAGTACTTCGCCCGGCATTCCGATTTTAATGGTGCCGTCGTTTTTTACTTTTACTTTTACGGCGTAAACCAGATTCACGCGTTCTTCTTTAGTCTGGATGATTTTCGGAGTGAATTCCGCTTTCGGGGAAATCCAGCTGACAGTTCCTTCCATTTCTCTGTATCCTTCAGCGCCGTCGTCAATTAATACTTTTACTTTCCTGTCTATTTTTATTTCGGGCAGTTGCGCACCGCTCACGTAAACACGCAGTTCCATTTCATCGAGATTTGCAATTTTATATAACGGCTTACCGAAATTAACAATCTCCGACGACTCCGCAAGTTTCATTATTACGGTACCCTTTACGGGATTTTTTATTATGCATTTTTCGATCTGGTCATTAATCTGCTTGATTTGCACATCAACATTCCCGAGTTCCTGCTTCGTTACGCTGTTCTGTGATAATGAGGAATTTACCTGCCTTTCGAGTACTTCCAGCATTCCGTTGATATCATCCAGTTGTTTCTGCGATGCCGCATTTTCCCTCAATAGATTTTCAATCCTTTGTTTCTCTATTAAATTTACTCTTATCTGCTCCCTGAATACATCCGCCTGCGATGTTGATATATTAAATTTACCGCCTATAACTTTCTTCTGTGAATTCAACTGCAATTTCTTTAAATATAACTGTGAGGTATCCACATAGCCAATTACTTCTCCTTCTTCGAGCGTCATTCCCTCTTCCACATTTAACTGATAAAGTTTCCCGTTTGTCTCTGATGATACTATTACTTCAACTGCCTCGAAGTTTCCGAATGCATCGGACTTTCTTTCCTCTTCGCCGCAGGAAGACAGCAGGACCGCCGCCAGTAAAACTAAAATGATTTTGCTTAAGTTTTTCATATTGTTAAAATTTATTTTCCTTTTACCGTTATTAAATTAATTTTTGAATGAAGTAACTGTAACCGGTGAATCTGCTTCATCAATTCCGACTGATTAAGATTTGTAAGTTCGGTCAGGTATGTAGTAGCCGTGATTGTCCCGTTATCCAACTGAGACGACGTCAGTGTAACGATGTCTTTTCTTTTTGAAATAATTTCGTCGTCTTTAATAATTATATCTTCATATTTTTTAATATCACTGTAATATTTTTCCAGAGAAACTCTCAGATTTTTATCAAAGGTTTCTTTCTGCGTTTCGATTATGTTTTGATTGATTTCATAAATCTGTTTATCGAGACCTGATGAATTCCAATCGAACGGGCTCCATTGAACGCTCAATCCTATTAATCCAAATAATTTAAATTTATCATCGAGCATATTCAGTCCCGGCTTTCCGTATCCTCCCTGCCCGAACACACTGACTCTCGGCATATTTTTAATATCCGCAAGTGTGCTGTAATTTTTATAATGGTCTTTCTGAAGGTCAAATAATTTGTATTCAGGTCTGTTTATGTCCGTATATCCTGATTCCGTGATTAGTGCGTCGGGAATCCGGAAGTAATTATCCGATGAAATATCTTCCCCGAGTAATTCCGACAGCATTGAAATTGCCCCCTCTTTATCCGTTTCGATACTTATCAACTCCTGTTCAACCTGAAGTAACTGTGCTTCAAGTATATAAATATTTCCTGCGGGAATTAATCCGTTTCTTATTTTCGATTCAATTTCCTTCATTTTATTTTTAATGTCTTCCTGAAGCAGCAGATTGCTCTTAACTTTTTCCTGCAATATTAATATATTGAAGTACAAATCATTAATTCTCTGCTTTAAGGTAAATAACTCCACTTCAACTTTTTGCTTTTCGACAAGTAACTGACTTCTCTCAATATTTTTTAATGCACTCGTGCTCCCGCCGTCATAAATTAACTGATTTACATCAACGGTTAATTTATACATATCCTTACCGACTTCAGGAACTTTGAAAAACGGGTTCTCAATATCCAACCGGGTTACATCAGACTGATAAGTTGCCTGTCCTTTCAGTGTGATTTTGGGAAGATAATTAATTCCTATGTTGTCAATTTTTTTCTCCGCCATTTCGGAATAAAGACCTGATTGCTTTTTTACGGGATAATTCACATCCGCTATTTCATAACAGGTATTTAAATCGAGCGTGTCGCCTGCTCCGCCCGTGAAAATCAGTGATACTAATAATATAATATTCATTGTTCTGAAAATTTATTTTTTAATTGCTTTTATTACAAATTCCGTAACGCTTTTTTTCCTGCTCTCGAGATAATCCATATATTCATTCTCACGGATATTGAATATACCGGATATGACAGGTTTCGCCGCAACCGGAAAAATACATAAAGATAAAATATTAACTATTACCGTTTTTATATCAGTATTAATTATTATACCTTCCGCTTTTGCTTTTTCAATATCCTGAAAAAACTTCATAAATGCTTTCGATTCATCCTCCATTATAATATTTACAAGACGGGAAGGATCCTGCTGAATTTCGTGCAGGATAAAAATTGGCAAGTACATATTTTGCTTAAGCATCTCAATATAATTTTCTATTAATACTTTTATTTTTTCAAATAAGGGTAATTCACTTCCGAGGATTTTACTGACTTCCGGGAAAATCCTTTCCGCTGCTTCCTGAAAAACAGCACTGAATAATTTTTCCTTGCTCCTGTAATAATAATGCAGCATCGCCTTGTTTATTCCCGCATCATCAGCAATCTCCTGCATTCGTGCTCCCGCCAGACCTTTCTTATGAAATATTTTCCTTGCTGAATCAAGAATTCTTTTTTCAGTATCTTTATCCGGTTTTATTACCTTTTTATCCATTTAATTAAATTATATAGTTAAACTAACCATTTAGTTAATACTAAAATACAACATTAAATTCGTTTTGTCAAGGGGAATTTGTGGATGGATAATTGAATGATTGGATGATTGGGTGATTGGGTGAGTGGATGTGTGGATGTGTGGATGTGTGGATGTGTGGATGATTTTTATCCCCCTTTCTGGATTGCATCGGATAAATTCCGGGCTTAGGGAGAGGATTGAATGACCGGTAGTCGGTAATACAGGAAATACTATTATTTTTCTGTGTTTTTCCGAGACCCCAGAATTTCTAATGCACTATTTCTTAATTAGTAAACAGACTCATCTGTTCACTGCATTCATTGCCTGCCCCGGATATCTCTGCCCTTTTGTAAATCCGGCCGGAGCAGCCTCATTTAATCTTTTCAGGTCTTCTTCACTCAAACATATATCCGCTGCACCGGCATTCTCTTCGAGATATTTCAATTTTTTTGTCCCCGGAATCGGAACGATAAAATCTCTTTGTGTCATAACCCACGCAATCGCAAGTTGTGCAGGAGTGCAGTTTTTTTCTTTTGCTATTTCATTTATTCTTTCAACAATTTTATAATTATGTTTGATATTCTCATCCTGAAATCTCGGATGATTTCTTCTGTAATCATCATCGGGAATAATTTCCGACGGCTTGAATCTGCCCGAGAGAAATCCCCTGCCAATCGGTGAATAAGCCACAAATGTAATTCCGAGTTCTTCACATAAATCCAGATGTTCAATTTCCGGGTCTCTTGTCCATAAAGAATATTCGGTCTGAAGTGCCGAAATAGGATGAATTTTGTGAGCACGACGGATAGTGTTGACTGCTGCTTCGGAGAGCCCTATATAACGCACTTTACCTTCTTTAACCAGTTCCGACATTGCACCGACAGTATCTTCAATCGGAGTATTCGTGTCAACACGATGCTGATAGTAAAGGTCAATAAAATCAACACCGAGTCTTTTAAGACTTGCTTCGCAGCATTTCTTTACATATTCCGGTTTCCCGTTAACTCCGAGAAAACTTCCGTCTTCACCCCTCACGTTTCCGAACTTAGTGGCAATAATCACTTTATCACGAATTGGTTTGATTGCCTTGCCGACAAGTTCCTCATTCCTCCCGACTCCGTACATATCTGCCGTATCAAGAAAATTTATACCGAGTTCTACAGCCCTGTGAATTACTTTAATTGATTCATCATCATCTCCTTTCCCGTAAAATTCCGACATCCCCATACATCCCAACCCCATTGCAGAAATTTTTATATCACTGTTTCCAAGTTGTTTTTGTTTCATAATTATATTTTTTTACTTTGAATAAAATATTAATAAATATACATTTTTTCAAGTGAAGGTAAATAAATGTACCAGATTATTCAGAAGATTATAAAACTATTCCGTGAAAATCAGTTCAATCAGTATCATCCGTGTGCTATTCAAAAATTTCATCAAAGAAATTTTTCATTGCTTCCCAGGAACGCTTATCCGCTTTTACGTTATAAGCAGCACCTTTAGAATTATCATTTCCCGCATCGGGATTCGTGAAACTGTGAACTGCCCCGCCGTAAGAAACGAGTTGCCAGTCAACTTTTGCATCTCTCATTTCTTTTTCGAATGTTATTACCTGCTCTTCAGGAACATACGGGTCATCCGCTCCGTGCAGTACGAGAACTTTTGCTTTTATATTATTCGCATCCGTAAGATTGGGTGTATCGAGATTGCCGTGAAAACTAACAACTCCTTTTACATCCGCACCGCTTCTTGCGAGTTCAAGCACGACCGTTCCGCCGAAGCAGTAACCGATTGCGGATATTTTTTCAGAATCAACATAAGACTGCTTCCTGATTTCATCCAGTGCAAGAATAATTCTTTTCCTCATCAGTAGCCTGTCATTCTTATAAACGGAAGCCTGCTTTCCTGCTTCTTCGGGAGTTGAAGGGCGAATGCCCTTCCCGTAAATATCAGCCGCAAAAGCAAAATAACCCATTTCCGCAAGTTGTCTGCTTCTCTGCAATGTGTAATCGTTTATTCCCGTCCATTCGTGCACGACCAGAACGCCCGGACGTTTACCCGTAATAGATTCATCATAAGCGATGTATCCTTCGAGAACTATATCACCGTCATTATATGTAACATATTCGGTGTGAATTTGCGCCGATGCGTTAATTGCAAACAGCATAATAAATATCAATAAAAATAATTTTATATTTTTCATAATTTTTTATTTCTACAACGCTTAAAAATGAATTACAGTTCAAAGAGAATGAAATCATTTTATTTATATTTTTAAAGTATATATCAAAATATTTATACAATTAATATATTGATTACTACTTTTAGAAAATAACTGTGTTTTTTTAATTATTTACTTTTGGATAAAAAAAACAAATCGGATACAATAAAAAGGTTAACTTCAAAAGGTATATTTCCTTATCAATATGCATTTACCTTACTGATCCCATTAAGAAATATTTTTCTCTCACCAAAGAAATTAATAAAGAGACTTGAATTAAAAGAGGATTTAAATGTTCTGGAAGTCGGTCCGGGTCCGGGATATTTTAGTCTTAAAGTAGCTAAATTTCTGACAAGTGGAAAATTAGTTCTGGCAGATATTCAGCAGGAAATGCTTGACTATGCCAGAAAGCGAATTAATAAAAAAGGATTAACAAACTTGGAATATTATTTATGTGACGGCTATACTTTTAATTTCCCGGATAATACATTCGACAGGATTTTCATGGTTACGGTAATAGGTGAAGTGGAAAACAAAAATGAATACTTAGAAGAATTCTTCAGGATAATGAAAAAAGGAGGAATTCTTTCAATATCCGAACAGGCAGGCGACCCCGATAAAATGTCAATAAATGAAATAAGAGAACCGGTTGAAAATATCGGATTCGAATTTCACCGTAGATATGGAAATAAAAGAAACTTTACAATTAATTTTAAGAAAAATTGAAATCTTCAGAATTGAACACGATTGTATAAAATATTTTTTACAAATGTTATAAACTTGTAAAGAGAACATTAAGAACTGAATACTTTTAATGAAATATAACATTATCAACATTGAAAATTACCAGATAATTTTAAAAGATTAAATTATATTTTAATATATTGAAACAATACCTATATTAAAGAAATTATTTTACATTCAAAAATACAATACATCAGTTCAAAACATAAAATTAAAATTCAATGAAGTATTTTTGTAGTATTTCATTTTTATTTATCATAATTGCAGGAATACAAGCCCAGCCTTTACCGTATAATTTGTATCCTTTTACTTATGATTCAACACCGGATATAAGCTCTCCATATTCAATAAATGACAGTGTCGAAATAGTACTTGCTTTAACAAAATATAACAAATATGCAATAATTCCGGTAACAATGGAAAACGGAAAGCCGTTATTATACAGTTATAAAGTAGGTACATTCATGGGGAAGGATAATCAGTTATTTGTTGATGCAGGCGATTTTCCCGATTTGGCAAAGACAGGTCTGCACTCGGAAGAAAAACTGGACAAAAAAGAAATGATAACCGGAATTCCCGTAAATGCTATTAACTGCACGGCAAAACCAAATGCATACTCCACCGCAGGTTTTATAGCAGATGATGAAGATATAATTTCCGTATTAAAGGGAGATAATCAACTCGTGGAAAAATTGGGATTTACACATCTGGAACTGGCTAAACCTCTTTTTCATGTCTGGAATCTGATACTAAAAGAAATGGAACTCGGGAACTGGGCTAGATTTTATGACAATATTAAATTAATATATTATAACGGTAACGCATTGAATTTTCGGGCTAACGGTACCAAGGGATGGCAAATTTCTATATTCCATGACGAAGTGCAGGGAAGACATGATATTCATATTGACAGAAATCTTACACACGAAGAAGAAAAATATCTGGAGAAAAAATATTCCCATTTGAATAATAATGAAATGTCAGTTCTGAAACATAAACTGACTAATCTGGATTTCAGTGAGATGCTGCCTTATTATATTATGAGATACGGCTTTTATGAGGGACATACCGATTACAGGTGCGATCCCGTTACGGTGGCTTTCGTATTCGGGTTAAAAAGTATAGAAGAAATTGATACTGCATTTAACAGTAATCTGCATTATATTTTAACACGACACTATATTTCGAAATAAAAATTGAAAATATTTATGTTTTGCATAGTTTTTTTTAACAGCTTATAAATCAGAGAAATAATTTTTAGTTCAAGTCTAAGAAATTTTTTATCCCATATTTACTATTATATATAGTAATATACAAACGTAATTAGTATATTTTATTGTTTAACAAAATCCGTAAAAAAAACAGACACTATAAACTAATAATACTAAACTATGGAAACAATAATTCAGTTCGTTCAAACGGAAAAAAACAATGCCACAGAAAATCTTGTAAAAGATAAACTGGAAAATTTGTCGGAAAGATACGACTGGCTGATTCGTGCAGATGTTTTTTTCAAGGAAGAAAAGGGAACATACGGGAAGGGCAAGATTTGTGATATCAGACTCAGTTGCCCCGGACCGAGAATATTCGCATCTTCCAACGAAGATAGTTTTGAAAATGCGGTGGCAGAAACTATCCGTGACCTTGAAGTACAGTTGAAAAAACGTAAAAGCGAAATGCGTTCCCATAAATAGAATCTTATAACAGCAAAAGCATATTTCAAAAAACTACAAACTGATTTTTAACTTATTTTGCAAATCAAAGACTCCGTTTCGCATTTTATCAAACGGAAGAAACAGATATTTTACCGATATGCTAATCAAACTTTTTTTGTGAAAATAAATACTGCTTTCCTTTTAACAGTATTACTTCTTGTCTCCGGATGCGGGAAAGACATCCCCGAAAAGAAATCCGTAAATGGGAAAGATACTATCCCCGAAAATGATTCAACAAAAATTCAGGAAGATGAAATTCAGATAATCATTCAATCCTTTCTCGGAAATGAAAAGCGGAATTATTACGGAGAAAATCCGCCGTCAAAACTCGATGTAATATGGAAAACATTTATCGGCGGCGGAAAGACCAATATGCCCGTCAGGAAAGGGGGAACCAATATTCATTACGGTGCAGGGTGGACAGGGCAGCCGCTTTTAATTAAGGAAAAAGGGAAACTGTTTTTGTTTCAGGGTTCGTACGACCATAACGTAAGAAAAATTGATGCTGAAACGGGAGAGGTACTCTGGAAATTTGACTGCGGTGATGCGGTTAAGGGAACAGGTTCTATATGGCTTAACGCAAAAGCAAAAAATGATGATGAAAAAATTGTATTAATTCAAGGCAGCAGGCAGGGAGTAAATGTAAGTCTGAGAGCAAAGGATATTTTCAGTCTGAAAGGTATATCGGGAACAACGGGTGAAGAACTTTACCGTGTTAATATTGAAAATACTCCAAGTGTCAGCAGGGATGTTGACGGTTCCGCACTCATTCATAACGATACCGCATACATAGGACTTGAGAACGGAATGTTCCTGATTTTCAATCCAAATCCTGAACATACATCGCGAATTAATAAACACAACGAACCCGAAGAAATTCATAAATTAAAATTATATTCGCAATCCGATATTGCAAAACACGGCGGACAAATTATTACCGAATCATCTCCCTGCAGAATCGGAAGAATGATTTACGTTGCCGCCGGGTCAGGGTGGGTTTTCGGTTATGATATTGATAAAAAAGAAATAACGTGGCAATATTACATTGGTTCAGACCTCAACGGCTCGTGTGTCGTTACGGATGATTCCTGCCTTCTCGTTCCCGTCGAGAAGCAACTGATTCCCGGCAACGGCGGTATGCTGAAACTTGACCCGCGTAAAGCACCCGAAGAGGCAACTGTCTGGTATTTCCCGACAGGCAACACAAGTCTGAATTCGTGGTCAGGCGGAATTATCGGTAGTCCGGCAGTAAACGATAATTACAAATCACCCAATCAAAAATATTTAGCCGCATTCTCGGGAATTGACGGTTTTGTTTATGTCGTTGATTACAAATCAATCGAAGACAATGTTACCGTGAAAGGTTTCGACGCAAAATCGGATTTTAAAAAACCGGAACCGGTTTTCAAATATAAAATCGGTAACTCAATAAGTACACCGCTTTTATTTTCAAATAAATTAATCGCAGCAGGATACGGCGGAATTTATTTATTTGAGTTCAATGAGAATTATGAATTTACTTTGCTGGATAAATTCATTAATACATTCGAGGCAACTCCGGTTGTATATAACGGAAAAGTATTCATCGCTGCTAAAGACGGTTATTTGTATTGCCTCGGAGAAAAAAAAGAATAATTTTTGTTAGAAATTATATAAAATTAAAATGAAACTAATGAAAAGATTATCTGCTTACTTTGCAATTTTATTTCTCATAATACCACTGTTAACATCCTGCGGATTTACTGATATAAAGCTACAACAGAAAGATTCGGTAAAATCAGTCGAGCAGGAAAAAGTTTTTTTTGATACTGTCCGGATTTCATCTGTAGGCGATTTAATGTGTCACGGCGGGCAATTAAAAGATGCAAGACAGTCGAACGGTGAATACGATTTTGTACCTGTTTTTAAACTGATAAAACCTTTTATCGAAGATGTAAATCTTGCATTTGCAAATTTCGAAACGGTTATGGCAGGCGGGAAATATACGGGTTATCCGACCTTCAACACTCCCGATTCTTATGCAGAGGCATTAAAGTTTGCAGGATTTGATGTATTGACTACCGCAAATAATCACTGCCTTGACAGAGGTTTTGACGGGCTTGTAAAAACTATAAATAAAATAAACAATTTAGAATTATATCAGACCGGGACATTTGCATCCGAAGAAGAAAGCAACCGGATTCTTATAGTAAATGAAAAGGATATACGCATTGCAGTACTTGCCTACACTTACGGTACAAACGGTATTAATCCTCCGAAAGGAAAAGGATGGAGCATAAATCCGATAAATACTTCACGGATGAAAAATGATATAGTTTCGGCGAAAAATCTTGGTGTGGATAAAATTGTTGTGTGCATTCACTGGGGAGAGGAATATCAGCGGACTCCGAATAAAAACCAGAAAAAAATTGCATCCGAACTTTTTGATGCAGGGGCGGATATTATTTTCGGAAGCCATCCGCACGTAATTCAACCGATGGAAACACTCACGGTTAAAGATGAAAAAGGAAAGGATAAAAAAGTATTCATTATTTATTCGATGGGAAATTTCGTATCCAATCAGAGAAAGAGATATACAGACAGCGGTGTAATTGTCCGCCTTCAATTAATAAAAGAAAGAATTTCCGGTGAGACTGTAATCGGAAGAATTGAATATATACCGACCTATGTTTCCGTTGCAAACGGGTTCAGGATACTGCCGGTGCAGGAAGCGATAAATGCAGTCGAAAATAAGATAACCGATTCGCCGTATTATTTTCCGGGCGATTACTCAAGACTCAAGGAGGTATGGGGTGAAACCACCTCTCATCTGACCAATCCCGAATGTGATATTTATCCTGCAGAATTGAGAAAATAATTTTTAATTTAAACCGCAACGACGCCACGAACGCAAAGAGATATGTTATAAATGCGGTTAGTCTCCTGTATTGCGCAAGTATAAAAAACAAAATA